>NZ_JANYGJ010000053.1 GCF_025362455.1 Deinococcus sp.
TTGACCAGCTCCATGCTGACGTAGAGGAAGTTGGCCGTGCCGCAGGCCGGGTCCAGCACTTTAATGTCGCGCAAAGAGGCCAGGAAGGCTTCGACCCGGCTGGCGGCGTTCTGGCGGGCCTTGTTCTGATCGTCGGCGCTGGCGCCTTCCGGCACACTATTCAGCTCGCTCTGGACTTCGACCAGCACCCCGTTCCAGTCCTCACGCAGCGGTTCGAGCACCACCCGCTTGACCAGCCGCTCGACGTAGGCGCGGGGCGTGTAGTGGGCGCCCAGCCGGTGGCGCTCGGTGGCGTTCAGTGCCCGCTCGACCAGCGTGCCGAAGATGCTCGGCTCCACCTGGCTCCAGTCGCAGGCCGTGGCCTCGATCAGCAGCTCAAGCTGCGCCGGGGTGACCGGCAACACCTCCACGTCCTCGAACAGCCCGCCGTTGAAATGCAGGATGGGCGCGCGCAGGAAGGCACTGTAGCCGCCTGTGGCCATGTTGCGCCAGAGTTCCCCTATAGAGGGCACGAAGCCCTCCAGGTGGCCGCGCATCGCCCCCAGCGCCTCCAGAAACTTACCGCTGGGAATCAGGTCCATGTCCTCGGCGAACATGGTGAAGATCATCCGCATCAAAAAGGTGCTGACCCGCTCGGAGCTGAACTGGCGCTGGCCCTGGGCATCCAGCGTGGCCTCCAGGCTCTGCCCGATCTGCGCCAGCTTGACGGCCACCGCCCGCGTGGCGAGTGCGGCGTGCCGGGCCGGGTCCAGTTCCAGCGGGTCAAGCCAGATGGAGCGCAGCCGCTCACGAATCTCCGGCCTGCTCAGCTCGGCCAGGGGAATCCGGTGGGTGGCGGCGCTGGGAAACGGCAGGTAGGTGCCGCCCGTGCGGGTGAACTCGCTGTAGACCTCGATGACGTGGCCCACGTCCACCACCAGCACGAACGGCGGGCGGCCCTCACTGGGGGGCAGAAAGCGCACATACGCTTCGGCCTGCGCCTTGGCCTTGACCATGCTGACGTCCCAGGTTTTGGTGCCGCGTACGCCGTGGCCGCGCTTCTTACGGGCGGGCTTGCCGCTCTGAAGGCGTTGGGCATCGTCTTTGGCGTCCTCAAGCTCGACGCCCTGCTTGGCCTCCAGCACGAAGCAGCCCTGCTTGTAGAGGTCCAGAAAACGGTTGGTACTACTGCCGTCGGTGAAGACCTCGTGGACCTCGCGCTCGAAGACGTACTGACCGCTGCCGGTGGCGGTAGAGACTTCGGGGCGCGGCACCTCCAGCAGATCGCACAGCTCACTGAGAAACAGGGCGTAATTGGCGCGTTCGCTGCCCCCGGAGGACGACCAGCGGGCGGTGAAGGATTCGGGTGTGGGGGCCATGTGGGGATCAGTATGGCGGGTCGGGGGTGGGCAGTGCCGCCGGTAGGGAGCACAACACCTCACGCTGGCAGGAGTAGTCGGCGAACGGCTCAACGGCAAACGCCAGCTCAGTGCCCGACAGGTCAGGGCGCTGGCCCAGCGTTTCGGTGTGAGCCCCATCCTCCCCAGCAATGGTGAACGCCAGAGCACGTGGTAGCGAATCATGCGACACTGACGGCATGCGGTTTATGACCTATCAGGGCCTCGACACCAGCAGGGTCGGCAAACTGGTCGCCAAAGTCCAGGGTGCCATTGAACGCGACGACTTTCGCAGCGCCGACGTCAAAAAACTCAGCCAGGGCCAGTATTACCGCGCCCGGCTCGACGACACCAACCGCTTGCTGCTGACCTTCGTGCGCAGCGGCACGGAAACGGTCTGCCTGGCGCTGGAAGTCATTCATCAGCACGCCTACGAAAAGTCGCGCTTTCTGCGGGGCGCCGTGATCGACGACGCCAAACTGCCCGATTTCACGCCCCAGCAAGCCGAGCAGGCCGCCGCGCCGCTGAGATACCTGCACCCGACCCGGCGCGAGTTTCACCTGCTCGACAAGGTGATCTCCTTTGACGACACCCAGGACGCGGTGTACCGAACGCCGTCGCCGCTGATCGTGGTGGGCTCGGCGGGCAGCGGCAAGACCGCCCTGGTGCTGCAAAAACTGCGCGAGATGCCGGGGAAGGTGCTGTACGTGACGCTCTCGCCGTACCTGGCCCAGAGCGCCGGGGAACTCTACCGGGCCTTCGGCTTTGAGAACGAGGCCCAGGACGCGCAGTTTCTGTCGCTGCGCGAGTACCTGGAGACCATCCGCAGACCGCCGGGCCGGGAGGTGAGCTTTGAAGCTTTCCGCGCCTGGGCCGCCCGGCAGCCGAACCTGAATTTTACCGACGCCCACCAGCTTTTCGAGGAATTTCGCGGCGTGCTCAGCAGCCGTCCGCAGGGGCCACTAAGCCGCGAGGAGTACCTGGCGCTGGGCGTGCGCCAGTCGATCTACGATTCGGCGCTTCGCCCGGTGGTCTACGAGCTGTTCCAGAAATACCTGGCCTGGATGGAGGGCGCCGGGCTGCTCGATTACAGTCTGCTGGCCGCCAGCTACAGCGCCGCAGTCACGCCAGATATCGACTTCGTGGTGGTCGACGAGGTGCAGGACCTGACCGCCGCGCAACTCGCGCTGATTCTCAGGGCGTTGAAGGTGCCCGGTCAGTTTCTGCTGTGCGGCGACAGCAACCAGATCGTGCATCCCAACTTCTTTTCGTGGGCGGCGGTCAAGACGCTGCTCTACCACGACCCCGATTTGGCCGAGCGCCAGCAGATCAGCGTGCTGCGCTTCAATTTCCGCAACGCCACCCAGGTCACGCGGGTCGCCAACGATCTGCTGAAAGTCAAGCACGCCCGCTTCGGCAGCGTGGACCGCGAGAGCAACTTTCTGGTCAGCGCCGTGGCCAGCGAGCCGGGCAGCGTGACCTTTTTGCCCGACCAGGCCGCCGTCAAGAAGCTGCTCGACGACCAGACGCGGGGCAGCACCGACTACGCCGTGCTGGTGCTGCGCGAGGAGGACAAGGCGGAGGCCAGACGCGCCTTCGCCACGCCGCTGGTCTTCAGCGTGCAGGAGGCCAAGGGGCTGGAGTACCCCAACGTCATCTTGTACGGCGTCATCAGCTCCCAGCGCCAGATGTACCGCCAGATCGCCGAGGGCGTCGTCCCGGCGGACCTGCAAACCGACGAGCTGCGCTACAGCCGTGCCCGCGACAAGTCGGACAAGAGCCTGGAGATCTACAAGTTCTACATCAACGCGCTGTACGTGGCGGTGACCCGCGCCGTGAACCGGGTCATTCTGATCGAGTCCGACACCCGCCACCCGCTGCTGGGGTTGCTGGGCATCGAGCTGGGCGACGAGGCCGAGCGGCTGAACGTGCGCCAGGCCAGCCGTGACGACTGGGAGCGCGAGGCCCGCAAACTGGAATTGCAGGGCAAACGCGAGCAGGCCACCGACATTCGCCGCCGCATTCTGCAACAAAAACCCGTCCCCTGGGAGGTCTGGACACCGGAGCAGTTGCGCCTCATGGACGTTGCCGTGCGGGCCAATCCCGGCGATCCCAAACTGGCGCGCGGCCTGATCGACTTCGCGCTGCTCAACCGCCAGGACCGACTGCTGGAGGCGCTGCGCGAGCTGAAAGTCAAGCCCGCTGCGGCGTATCTGCGCAACCCCGACAAGGACCGCAAGTTGCAGCGCCAGGTGGTGCTCGACAAGTACCGCACGCCCTTCGAGGCGGCCAATTTCAGGAGCATTCTGGGCGACTGTGACCGCTACGGCGTGGATTACCGCACGCCCGCCAACCTGACGCCGCTGATGCTGGCCGCCGAGACCGGCAATCTGGCGCTGGTGGACGCGCTGCTGACGCGGGGCGCCGACCTGACCCAGACCGATCTGTTCGGGCGCACCCCGCACCTGATCGCCCTGAACCGCGCCCTGGAGGACGCCCCGTTTGCCAGCAGGCTCTTCGGGGCGCTCGACGAGCGGCTGCGCCCGGCAGCCCTGGACGTTTTGGTATCAGACCGGCTGGTGCGGCTGCCGCCGGACGGCGCCGAGTTCTATTTCCTGAGCGTGCTGCTCTCCACGCTGCCCCACTACCTCTCCGCGCTGCAAGGCGTGCCGCTCTCACCCGCCCAGCGTCTCAGGCGGGCCTCCGGGTTCTTCGCCGATTACCTGCTGACCAACCTGGAGGCCATGCCCTACGGCGTGCTCAAGGAGGCCCGGCGAAAGCGCAGTTATGTCAATCACGTGCTCGCCCGCGCCGAGGTCGCCAGCAACTACCTCCCGGCCCGCCGCCTGTGGACGCGCAGCAGCCGGGGCGTGTACCAGCTCAACCCCGACATGCAGCTCAGGCTCAAGCCCAGCGGCGGCGCGGAGGGCGAATGGACCAGCGTGCTGCTGCTGGCCGACCCGCTGGCCCGCGCCTGGCTGGCCCATTCGGGCGCGGGTCAGTAGGCTGGAGCTGCACAGCCGTCAGGAGCTGCACAGTCAGGAACAACCCAGCCGTCAGGAGCTGCACAGTCAGGAACAGAACAACACAGTCTGGAGTGGCGCGCGCTCAGCTCAACCCGTGCACGATGTCTTTCGTCTGGGTATACAGCGCCTTGAACAGCTCGAAGTTCTTGTCGTACACGGCGCGTTTGGAGTCGTCCGGCACGATCACGCGGCCTGGGTTGACCCAGCTCGCCAGGTCGGCGTGCCTGAGCTTGCCCGCCGCCAGCCCGGCCAGAAAGGCGTCGCCGTAGCTCGCGCCGATGGTCTGCGCCGGGACTTCCTGCACGGCCCCCGCGATGTCGGTGACGATCTGGAGCCAGGTCTGGGTCTTGGCCCCGCCGCCCACCGCCACGATGCGCCTGACGTCGGCGCCCAGGTCCCTGAAGGTCTCGATGTTGTGCCGGATGCCGTAGCCGACCCCCTCCAGCGCGGCGCGAAACAGGTCCTGACGGGTCGTGGACAGGCTCAGCCCGGCGACCACGCCACGGGCGTGCGGGTCGTTGATGGGCGTGCGCTCGCCGCTGAAGTACGGCAGCATGATGACGCCGTTGGCCCCGGCACTCACGGCGTCGGCGGCCTCGAACAGCCGATTGTAGGCTTCGTCTTCCGGCAGGTCGCGGGCGAGTTCGTCAGCGAACCAGCGGGTCAGGCTGCCGGTGGTGGACATGCCCGCCGCCAGGTTGTATTGCCCGGCAAAGGCGCCGCCCACCGTCCAGACGCGGGGATCGGGGGTCGGTGAGCGCTGGACCAGGATAAAGAAGGTGGTCGAGCCGTACATCACCATCAGGTCGCCCGGCTGGGTCACGCCGACGCTGATGGCCTCGCTCAGCGCGTCCACCGCGCCCACCGCCACCGGGGTGCCTTCCTTCAGGCCGGTCTGGACCGCCGCCTGGGCGCTGACGTGCCCGGCCAGCTCGTCGCTCCAGCCCAGGCGGGGCAGCACGTCCAGGCTCTTGCCGCCCTGATCCGGGTCGCCCAGCACGGCAGCCGCGAACTGCTCGGTCCAGCAGCGGGCCTGCGGGTCGTAGAGCGGCATGTAGTGGCTGGCCTCGTGGTGGTTGATGACCCACTCACCGGTCAGGCGGTAACACAGGTAGCTGCTGGCGGTGCTGAGGGTGCGGACCTTGGCCCAGATCTCAGCTTCGTGCTCGCGCAGCCAGCGAATCTTGGGGCCGACAGCCTGGCTGGTGTGCGCCATCTGGCTGTGGGCGAAGACGGTGGCCTCGCCGAGTTCATGGTCCAGCGCGTCGATCTCTGCCGAGGCGCGGGTGTCCACGCCGTACAGAATGCCGGGGCGCAGCGGCGTGCCGTGTTCGTCCAGGGCCAGCAGGCAGGGTCCGATGGCCGACAGGGCCACGCCCGCGACGCGCTGGGCGTCCACCCCGTCCAGCAGGGTACGGATAATCTGCGCCGCGTCGCTCCACCACACCGCGTCGGCGTCCTGTTCGGCCCAGCCCGGCTGGGGAAAGGACACGCCGTGCGGCACCACGCTGGATTTGATGACCGTGCCGTGCAGGTCGGTCAGCACACCCTTGCTGCTGTAGGTGCCGACATCGATGCCCATCAGCAGGTCTGCGGACGCGGTGGTCATGGGTTCAGCCGCAAGGCGACAGGGCCGCGCCCCAGGTGGGCCGTGACGCTAGGGGCGAAAAACCTGTGGGCAAAAAACTCCGATTCCGGTACTATCATAATTGACCTCGTAAGGTACTGTGGCAACAGAGAGAACAGCTTCGGGCCTACAGTGTCGAGCACGTTGTTTCGGACGCATAGTCTGGCACGTAGTCTGGTACGTAGTCTGGCACGTCTGGCACCGGGCATGGTCTGCCCGGCTGGTCTGGACCAACGGTACGGATCAAGGCGGGGTGAATGTCAGGTGAATTCACCCTGACCGCCCCCTTCGGCTGACCGGTCAGCCGAAGGCCGTATCAGTCGGCGGGTTGCCGTCCCAGGCTGATGGCCTCGTCCATTTGCAGGAGGGTGGTGGCGTTGGAGACGCTGGTGGCGAGGGTGTTGATCGCCCCGGTTCTCAGTGCCCCCAGGATGGCCGTGACCTTGCTCGGCTCGCTGGCCATGGCGATGACGTTGGGAATTCTGCGCAGGTCGGCCACGCTCAGGCCCACCACCCGGCCCTGAATCGGGGTGGCGGCGGTGCGTCCGTGGATATCCAGAAAGTCGTAGCCCATCAGGTCGCCCACCGTGCCGATGCGTTTGGCCTCGGCCAGTTCGCTGGGGGTAAACCAGCCCATCCGGACCATGTTGCTGTCCGCCGACATGTCCCCGACGCCCACCAGCGCCAGGTCGGCCCGCCGGGCCTTGTCGAGGGTCTGGCGCACCGTGCCGTTTTTGACGAGCTGCTCGACGGTCGCCCGGTCGCCCACCAGCGCCGGGGCGTAGAGGGTCTCGGACTCGCCGCCGAACTGGGCGGCCAGTCGGCGGCAGATGTGATCGGGGTTCATGGCCTCGCCGCCCTGCGACGAGCCGCCGATGGCGCAGACGAACGAGCAGTCGCGGGCCACCGTGGAGATGGCGTGGTCGGACACCGCGTTGATGTTGCGGCCCATGCCGACGGCGACGATCATGCCGTCTTGCAGGTTCTTGTCGAGAAATCCCGCCACCAGCGAGGCGAGCATGCCGCGCTGTTTTTCAGGATCGGTGTGGTCGGGGGTCAGCAGGGCGCGCATGACGCCGAAGCGCGAGATCAAGGCGCGTTCGAGTTCGTCGGCGACTTTGGGACTCTGCCGGACGCGAATCTCGACGATGCCCTCTTCCTGAGCGCGTTTGAGCAGCCTGCCGATGGTGGCCCGCGAGACGCCGAAGCGCTTGGAGAGTTCCTCCTGGGTCAGTCCGTCGACGTAGTACAGCGTCGCCAGCGTCGTCAGCTCGTCGGTCATATTTCCACTGGAGGGCGACATGGAATGCAGTTGAGACATAAGGCGGTCACCTCCAGGGTGAGTAGAACCAGAGAATGTAGGAGCAGTGAATGTAGAAGCACAGTATGTAGGGGTAGAGAATTCGGTTCGCACGGCGCGGCAGCGTTCGTGTTGTGGAAAGCTGGACGGCTGTTGACCGGACGGCTCTCAACTAGAGGGCTGCGCAAGTTGCCCCCGGTCGCCGCCCAGGTCAGGCCAGCCTCACCGAACAGCCTCACCGACCAGCCTCACCGACCAGCCTGACTGACCAGCCTGACTGAGCAGTTGTTCTGCGTAAGTTCTCAGACACTGGACATTAGATCACACCTGACGCCGTGTTGGGGTCTGATGGGCACCGTGAAGCCAGGCGACCCGGCTGAGCTGCCCCGAACCCCATTCGGCTGACCTGACCGGGCCGTAAACCGGCGCCGCCGACCCGATGCCAAGTGGCATGCGTCTGGCACGCGGTCTGGCCGATGGCGATTCAGGCAGGATGTGTCCGGTCGGCGAAGCAATGGGCGAAAGTGGAAAGGGTGTACCCGGTTCAGCGTTCAGGGTGTTGACATCCGCAGGCGGCGATGGTTAACTAATGCTCAACCAAAGCGCAAATGTTCAGAAGGCACTGTTTTTCGTGCGAGAACATGTTCGGTACACCTGTACTGGAGCGTACTTGGGTTGCGTCTACCGCTCTAGCGACAGCACCCTAGATTCAGGAGGAACACCATGAAGCGTACCCTTGCTCTGACCGCCGCTTTTCTGTCCGTCGCCCTGGCGACCCAACAGGCGCAAGCCTGGAGCCTCAAGGAAGCGGCTGCGCCCTACGCGGGCACCACCATCACCGGCATCTTTCTGGACCGCCCCGGCTACAAGGCCGCCGACACCCTGATTCCGCAGTTCGAGAAGGAAACCGGCATCAAGGTCAAGACCGAAGTGGTGCCCTACGAGAGCACCAACCAGCGCTACGTGCTGGATTTCACCTCCGGCGGCGGCACCGACCTGGTGCTCAGCGACGTGGTGTGGATCGGGCAGTTTGCCGACGCGGGCTGGATGGCGCCGCTCGACAAGTTCTACAACGACCCCAAGCTGGCCGACCCGGCGCTGAACCTCAAGGGCTTTTTCCCGGTGCTGCTCGACAGCTTCGGCACCTGGAACAAGAAGGTCTACGGCCTGCCCTTCGACAACTATTCGGGCCTGATGTACTACAACAAGTGCGCTCTCAAGCAGGCCGGTTTTGCTGGCCCGCCCAAGACCTGGAACGAGCTGCTCACCAAGTACGGCCCCAAGCTGACCGGCAATGGCAAGTACGCCTTCGCGCTCCAGTCGCGCCGGGGCGAGACCCAGAGTGCCGACAGCTTCATGCGCACGCTGTGGCTTTCGGGCGGCAGCCTGATCGATCCCAAGACCTTCGAGCCCACCCTGGCCAGCGCCGCGTCGCAAAAGGGCCTGCAATTTCGCCAGGACCTGCTCAAGTTCATGCCCCCCGGCGTCGTGGACCAGGACCACAACGAGGTGGTCGCGGCCTTCAACAACGGCACCGTGCCCATCATCACCGAGTGGTCGGCCTTCTACCCGACCATCACCGATCCCAAGCAGTCCAAGATCGGCCTGAACTGTCTGGGCGTGACCACCGAACCCCTCGGCTCGGCAGGTCTCAAGCCCGCGCTCGGCGGCTTCTCGCTGGGTGTCAACCCCAACAGCGACGCCAAGAAGCAGGCCGCCGCCTACCTGTTTATCCAGTGGATCACCTCCGAGAAGAACGCCAAGGCCTACGTGCAGGCGGGCGGCGTCTCCGGTCGCCAGGCCGTCTACAAGGACCCGGCTATCCGCAGCAAGTTCCTCTACGTCGACCCGATGGTCAAGAGCTGGAGCGCCGGGACCGCCGTGCCCGCCTTCCGCCCGCGCTTCGCCGAGTGGCCCCAGATCTCGCAGATCGTGGCTGAGAACGGCACCAAGATCATGCTCGGCCAGCTCTCCACGGCTGCCGGTGCCAAGGTCATCGACGATCAGGTCAAGGCCATTCTGGACAAAGCCGGGTACTACAGCGGCAAGAAGGCCAAGCTCCAGTAAGTAAAGCGGGGCGCCGCCCGGTGTGCGCCCTGCACCCACATGAGACCAGCATGACCAGACCAGCATGACCGCGAGTCGAGTCTCCGGTCATGCTGATCTGGTCTAGCCCCACCAGACCCTACCCGGCACCAGACCCCAACACCAGAACCCAATATCAGAGAAAGCCTCTTTGGCCATACCGGAACCCTACCGGCGCTGCTGAGCGCCGCCCCACACCTCACCGCAGGCCCCGCCCCCCCCATCCGGTGTGTTCACGACCCTGCCCAGCTCCGGAGCGTGCTGCCTATGCATACCCAAAAACGCCTCACTCCCTTTTTCTTTCTCGCGCCTGCGGTGGTGATCCTGGCGCTGGTCGGCATCTATCCGCTGGTGTTCGCGGCCTGGGTCTCGCTGCACAACTACCTGCTGGCGCAACCCAACATCCCGCACGACTTCGTGTGGCTGAGCAACTACCTGACGGTGATCCGGGACAGTTCGTTCTGGGGCTCTATTGGCCGCACCCTGTTTTATCTGGCCGTCGCCCTGCCCCTGGAGATCGTGCTGGGCCTGGCCATCGCCTTCATGCTGCGGCGGGGCCGCTGGGCGCACCTGCGCGGCTTTGCCCGCGTGATGCTGGTCATTCCGCTGGCCATGACCCCGGTGGTCACCGGCCTGATCGGGCGACTGATCTTCAACCAGCAGTTCGGCGTCGTCAATTACGTGCAGACCAGCCTCAGCAGCAACAAGATCGGTACCGAGTGGCTGGGTAACCCTACGTTGGCCTTCGTGACCATCCTGGTGCTGGAAATCTGGCAGTGGACGCCGTTCGCCGCCCTGATCTTCCTGTCGGGCCTGACCGCCGTGCCCGCCGAGGTCGAGGAGGCCGCCACCCTGGAGACCCGCAGCTTCTGGGTGATGCTCAGATCGATTCAGCTTCCTTTTTTGCTGCCCGCCTTGACCGCCATCCTGATTTTGCGCACCGCCGATATTCTCAAACAGTTCGATATGGTCTATACCCTGACCAGCGGCGGGCCGGGCAGCTCCACCGAGCTGATCAACCTCTACATCACCCGCATCGGCCTGCGCGGCGCTTTCGATCAGGGCGTGGCCTCGGCCCAGGCGCTGCTGATGCTGGTGCTGACCACCGTGCTCTCGCGCCTGTACATCCGCTATCTCTACAAGGGAGACAACGCATGATACGGATTGTGCGGTATGGACGCTCAGGCGGCGCTCTCCCGCCTGCGCGGGAATGGAGCGAAATCCGTATTGTCTCCCACTCCCGTTGGTCGGATCAGACCCGTATCTCATCCGGGATTCAATCGGAGGCGTTATGACCACCCAGCAAAATTCAGCGGCGGCCATTCGCAGCGCCGACCAGCTCGCGGTGCTGCGCGCCCGCCGGGGCAGCACCGTCAAGACGGCCCTGCACGGCGTCGGGCTGATCGTGGTGTTGTTCGGCACGCTCTTTCCCTTTTTGTGGATGGTGCTGACCTCCTTCAAGACCGGCGCCCAGATCACGGCCACGCCGCCGCTGGTGTTCTTCGAGGGCACGCTCGACCACTACCGCACCATCCTGGGCGACCAGTACAACGTCGGTCAGAGCTTAATTACCTCGCTGATCGTCTCGGTGAGCGCCACGGCGCTGGCGGTGCTGCTGGGCACGCCCGCCGCCTACGCGCTGGCACGCTTCGAGTTCAAGCGCAAGGACGACTTGTGGTTCTGGTTTATCTCCAACCGCTTCATGTCGCCCGTGGTGATTATTCTGCCGGTGTACCTGCTGGCCTCGCAGCTCAAGCTGATCGGCAACCCTGGGCTGTTGATCGCCATGTACCTGACGTTTTCCATTCCGGTGGTCGTCTGGATCTGCACCGACCAGTTTCGCAGCATCCCCCGCGAACTCGACGAGGCCGCCATGGTCGACGGCGCCTCGCCCGCCTTCATCTTTTTGCGAATCGCGCTGCCGCTGGCCCTGCCCGGCGTGGTGGTCTCTAGCATCCTGAGCTTTATTTTTAGCTGGAACGAACTGCTTTTTGCGCTGTTTCTCACGCGAGGCAGCGGTGTGACGGCTCCGGTCAAGGCCACCTCCTTCCTGAGCGGCTACGACGTGCCCTGGGGCGAGATCATGGCGACGGGCACGCTGATCGTGCTGCCGGTCATCATCTTCTCGCTGCTGGTCTCGCGCCATCTGGTGCAGGGCCTGACCATGGGCGCCATCAAGTAACGCCTGCACGCCTGCGCCCAACCCAGACCACCCCAGGGGCACGTCTTTTCGAGGAGTTCTCGCCATGACCGACACCATCCACAAACCCGTCAAGGACACGCTTATAACTCTCCAGCCCGGTGACATCAACCCCGACGTGAAGTTGCCGCGCACCATGCAGGCCGTCGTGGCCTACGCGCCGGGCGACTACCGCCTGGAGACGGCCAAGATGTTCGGGGCCGACGTGGTGCTCAACCCCACCGAGGTGGACGTGGCGCAGGGCCTGGAGATGATCCGCAAGCTGGGGTGTTTCGTCGAGTTCAGCGTCTTCGGGCAGGACGTGACCGTCGACTGGAGCATCATCGGCGACCGCAAGGAACTCGACGTGCTGGGCGCCCACCTGGGGCCTTACGCCTGCCCACCGAGGGCATGGTCACCCACACCCTCAAGATGAGCGAGTTCAAGACCGGCTTCGATTTGATGAAAGCGGGCGACAAGTCGGTGAAAATCCTGCTGATTCCGGAGTAACCAGATTCGCCTCGCCCGTGCCCAGCACCGTCAGAACCGCCATTGAGGAGTATCCGGTGACTATCCACTCAGCTCAACCCACTGCGCCCGCACCGGACGACACGACCATGAGCGCTGCGGTGATGAACGGTGCCCGCGACGTCGAGTTCAGTCGGGTGATCCGCCCCGTGGCCGCGCCCCACGAGGTCCTGATCCGGGTGCGGGCCAACAGCCTGTGCGGCTCGGACCTGCATTACTGGCACGAGGGCCGGATCGGTTCGGCGGTGGTGGGCACGGCCTTTACGCCCGGCCACGAGTTCGCCGGAGAGATTGCCGGTGGCAGCGGCGCGGCGCACGGCCTGGCCGACGGGACGCTGGTGGCCATCGACCCGGCCCAGCCCTGCGGCGAGTGCTACTGGTGTCATCAGGGCAACCAGCACCTGTGCCCGACGATGGTCTTCGTGGGGGCGCCGCCGCACGCCGGAGCGATGGCCGAGTACATCGCCGTGCCGCTCAGCAGCGTCTTTGCGCTGCCGCCCGGTTTCACGGCGGTGCAGGCGGCCCTGCTCGAACCGCTGGGCGTGGCGATGCACGCGCTCGACCTGGCCAGGCTGCGCCCCGGCACCCACCTGGCCATCCTGGGCGCCGGTCCCATCGGGCTGTATGTGCTGATGCTGGCCCGGCAAAGCGGGGCGCTGAACATCAGTGTGATCGAGCCGCTGGCCTACCGCCGTGACAGGGCGGCTGAACTCGGCGCGACCTCTACCCACGGCGACGTGGCGGGCTACCTCGCCTCGGTGCGCGGCACGCCGACCGGCGGCGCCGATGTGGTGATCGAGGCCACCACCAGCCCACACGGCCCGCGCCACGCCAGCGAGGTGGCCCGCATCGGCGGCAAGGTCATCCTGGTGGGCATCCCAGACGGCGACGAGTTCTCGCTGACCGGCTCGCTGGTGCGCCGCAAGGCCCTGACCATCAAACTCTCGCGGCGTATGGGCCACGTCTATCCCCGCGCCATCGAGTACGTGCAGCGCGGCCTGGTCGATGTCGAGGCCATCGTGACCCACCGCCTTCCACTGTCACAGGTCAGGTCCGCCTTCGCGCTGCTGGCCGAGTACAACGACGGGGCCATCAAAGTGGTGCTGGAACCCTGAGCGCTCTCACAGCCAGTTCTCGGAACACCGCAGGTCGGTGAGGGCCTCCAGCCGCAGCCTCGGTGCAGGGCGTGCGGCTGCTTTAGGTGAGGGGTTGACGAATTCATGGTGACCCGATTGTTTACCCCGGTTGTTTGCCTCGACTGTTCACCACCCTTCTGCCGCTGAGAAGTCGGCCCCGGCAGCTCGCTGAACGTGCCCGACTCGCTCCTTCATTAAGTCTGTTTACCTGTAAGAAACATGTGTGACGACACCGCGTAAAATCACTTCAAACAACATCCGGTATCGTTACACGGCTGCTGGCATAGGTCGATACGCGTCACGGTTTCATTCCGGCAGTTGCCGCTTCGCTGAAATCGCCTGCATTTCTTGAAAGCTAGCAGTTTTCTGGCCCACATTTCATCGTACCCGCTCCCGGTGCTCGTCTTTTGCGGTGCCCTGACAAGTTGCGCGGCTCTGAACGTCTTTTGATTCTGGAGGTCACCTCATGCGCTTTCGTATCTTCGCCGCACTGATGCTCAGTTTGCTCCCCAGTGCTCAGGCCCGCAGCCTCGATCTCATCCGGAGCAGTGGTGTACTCAGAATCGCCACTACGACCGATGTGGAACCGATCAGTTTTATTCAGAACGGCCAGCTCGCGGGTTTCAGTTACGAACTCGGTCAACTGACGGCCAAGTCGATGAATCTCAAGACGCAGTGGGTCACCAGACCGTTCGACGAATTGCCGCGTGGGCTGGCACAGGACCAGTACGACGTGGTGATCTCGACCCAGGTCATCGACCCGAACAATAACCTGGCCGATTTCACCAGGCCGTACTTTTGCACCTCGGCGGTGCTGGTCGCCCGGCAGAGTGAACTCCTGCGCCCCAGCAAAAAGATGGACGGTAAGACCTTCGTGGTGCAGGCCGGGACCAGTTACCAGAAGTATGCCCAGCAGCTTCCCTTCGCCAAGAAGGTGACGGTGGTGGGCAACGCCCAGAGCGCCCTGCAATCGGTGGCGCTGGGCAAGGCTGACGCGACCATCACCGACAAGTACGTGGCCTTGCAAATGATGCTGGTCTACGGCAAGTCTCCCATGAGCGCCAGCGGTCCCTACCGGGATGAGCGGATCGGCATGACGGTGAGCAAGGGCAACGACGGCCTGCGCACGGCCCTGAACGCCGCGCTGGGCCGGGTGATGGGCAACGGCAGTTACCACCTCGCGTCGATGCTCGCCTTTCGCGAAGACGCCCGCTGCGAGCTGTGAAGGGCGCACCTGCGGCCCGTATCGGCAGACCGCTGCCCGCCTGTCGGGCGCCGACGCCAGCCAAACACCGATGCTAACCAGACACCGACCCTGGCCAGACACCGACCCTAGTGCAGTACTCCGAATTACGCCACGGGGAAAACAGCCTCCCCGCGCCTCCATTCTGCGTCCTACTCAGTCAAAACTACTCGCTCCGCTCGGTCATAAAAAGGGTCTTTTTATGACATCTGCTCTAGACAGACACTGACGCCAGCTCAAACGACGGGCGGCGACCAGAATTCACCACCGAGCACCACCTCAAGGAGTCCGATTATGTTTGAGCCCCGTATGTGCAGGCCCCCCCGGTTTCCTCGCTGCTTTTCGGCGGTGACCCTCACCTCGCTCGCCCTGCTGAGCGGCGCTGCCAGTGCTCAGGGCGTGAACTGGAAGCAGGCCACCGGCCAGAGCATCTCGGTGATGCTCAACCAGCACCCTTATCAGGCGGCGATGGTCAAAAAGATCAAAGCCTTCACCGCGCTGACCGGCATCACGGTGGATTACACGGTGACGCCCGAAGAAAACTACTTCGGTAAGGTTTCGGCGGCCCTGAAAGCCAAGGACGGCAGCGCGGACGTCTTCATGACCGGCATCTATCAGTCGTGGGACTACGCCACGGCGGGGCAGATGGAGCCGCTGGACAAGTACATGAACAACCCCAAGCTGACCCAGGCGAGCTGGGACGCCAAGGACTTTTTCCCCGGCGTGCTCAGTGCGGGCAAGTGGAACCTCAAACTCGGCTCGCCGACCGGCAGCGGATCACAGTGGGTGCTGCCGCTGGGCTTTGAGAGCAATACCTTGAGCTACAACAAAAAATACTTCGATTCCAAGGGACTCAAGCCGCCCAAGACGCTCGACGAGCTTTCGGCGCTGGCCATCAAGCTCAAGGGCTGGAACGGCCCCGGCAGCTACGGCCTGGCGGTGCGCGGCACCCTGAGCTGGGCGACCATCCACCCCGGCTACATGACGGCCTTCAACGCGGCAGGCAACCGGGATTTCGTCGTCCAGGGCAACAAACTGGTGTCGGGTCTGGATACCCCCGCCGCCATCGCCTTCACCAAAACCTGGGCCGATATGATCCGCGACGGTGGGCCGCCCAACTGGCAAAACTACACCTGGTATCAGGCCAGCACCGATCTGGGCGCGGGCAAGGCCGCCATGATGTTCGACGCCGACAACGCCGCGTTCACCCAGAACGTGCCGGGCAACTCCAAGGAAGCGGGCAACATCGCCTGGGCGCTGCCCCCGGTCGGCACCGGGCGCCCCACCGCCAACGAATGGATCTGGGGCATCGGCATGAACGCGGCCAGCCAGCACAAGACGGCGGCCTGGCTGTTCATGCAGTATTTCACCAGCCCCAGCTATCAGCTTCAGGCCGCGCTCAACGACGCCACCATGAACCCGCCGCGCCGCTCGGTATGGGCCAATTCCAAGTTCACCCGGTCGCTCTCCGGCTTCTCCGGCTACACCGATTCGTTCTACGAATACGTGCGCGGCACGTCCATCAAGTTCACGCCGCAGCCGTACTTCTTTGAAACCACCACCGACTGGTCGCAGGCTCTGCGCAGCATCGTGCTCGACAAGGCTGATCCCACCGCGACCATGAAGTCGCTCGCGTCCGGTATCAATACCAAACTGGGCAAGCTCAGGATCGGTCAGATCGGCAAGTGAGGTCCAGGGCAACCTCGCGTCGAGCGTCCGGCTCTTCATTGATCGTGAACGGAGCGGCGTTCCGCTCAGAGCAGCGCCCGTCCTGGGCACAGCGGTAGCTCTCTGGCCTGCCCTCATCAGGACGCTCGACCGCATCTCCCTGACCTGTTCGCCCGCACCGCGAGAGGCTGGGACTGATCGCCGTTCCAGACGACGTAGCCCAGATGACATAAGCCAGACGACGTAGCCCAGACGACACATTCCCGGTTGTGGCTACCTTACTGCCAGACACGGTCCACACTGTTGCAAAACCAGGCGATAAAATCAGGTGGTACAGCAAAACGCCAGCGACTCGCTCGTCGGGCTCCTTTACGAGCCTGACGGGCGATCAGCCTTGACCAGAACGGCGACCCGGCGGTGTGCGGGCGCGACGCCGACTCGTGCAAACAAAAGTTTCCAGTCAGGAAAAAGGGCTGTGTGGGACGGTCATTTCGAGGGTAAAGCGGAGAAAAGCACGGTCCTGACGGTGTTTGTTCGTGCCGCCGCGCTCTGCACAGAGCTTTTTCCCATCGCGCTCGTCGCCGCGCAGACCTGAAAATGACGAGGCAGACCGCTGACGGCATGAGGGTTCGGGGGGCCATTCCCATCAGATGCGTCCACAACGTGACTTTCCCGAACACCATCTCGTTGCCGTGCTGACCGTGGTTTTCCAGTTCCCCCGCCGCTCCGTTGCCCACTCACACGCCTCGCCCAATCTTGTGGAAACTCTTGTGCAAAGGGCACCAGGCCGGGCGGCTCACCCCCGCGCCGTCAGTTCACCGTCAGCAACACGGTCACGGGCCACTTGAAAATCATTCTGCAAACGCCTACTGTGTTGCAAACCTAACTGCACACGCGATGAGAGCCGACACGCCGCTGCTCAGGACCACTGACCGACCTTCTCACGAGGAGTTACCGATGCCTGAACCCGTCACGGGAAGTGCCGACCAGCGGTGCCGGACCACCACTCAGGCCCAGATCACCATTCAGGCCCAGATCACCACTCAGGTATCGGCATGAAGCTCGAACGCGCCGAACTGCGGGTCATCTCTCTGCCGCTGCTGCGCCCCTTCAAAACCTCCTTCGGGGTCATGACCGACAAGACCTTTATTTTGCTGCGCCTGTTCGGCGAGGGTCTGGAGGGCGTCTCGGAGGGCGTGATGGACGCCGAGCCGCGCTACCGCGAGGAGACCATCAGCGGCGCCCTGGCCTTCTTGCAGGAGACGGTGCTGCCCGCCGTGCTGGGACACGACTGGGAAAATCCCGAACAGCTCATGGCCCACCTGTCGGGGCTGCGCGGCAACCGG
Source organism: Deinococcus sp. (assembly GCF_025362455.1). Taxonomy (GTDB): domain Bacteria; phylum Deinococcota; class Deinococci; order Deinococcales; family Deinococcaceae; genus Deinococcus. Next base: position 17,515 of record NZ_JANYGJ010000053.1, read on the forward strand.
ATGGCCCTGGCGACCGTCGAGATGGCCTTCTGGGATCTGTGGACCCGCAGCCTAGGACTGCCGCTCCGGGCCGTGCTGGGCGGGGTGCGCCGCGAGGTGGCGGTGGGCGTCTCGCTGGGCATCCAGCCGACGGTGCAGGCCACCGTGGACAGCGCCGTGCGCCACGCCGAACTCGGCTACAAGCGTATCAAGCTCAAGATCGAGCCCGGCTGGGACGTGGCGGTGGTGCGGGCCGTCAAGGAAGCGCTGCCCGACCTGCCGGTCACGGTGGACGCCAACGCCTCGTATTCGCTGGGCCAGTTGGGCATTCTGCGCCAGCTCGACGCGCTGGGGCTGGACTACTTCGAGCAGCCGCTGGCCTGGGACGACCTGCACGACCACGCCAAACTTCAGGCCCTGATGGACACCCCGCTGTGCCTGGACGAGTGTATTACCAGCGCCCAGGACGCCCGCAAGGCGCTGGAGACGGCAGCCTGCCGCTTAATCAACATCAAGGTCGGGCGGGTCGGCGGCCACCTGGAGGCCCGGCGCATCCACGACGTCGCCGCCTCGTTCGGTGCCCCGGTCTGGTGCGGCGGCATGCTGGAGAGCGGGGTGGGCCGGGCGCACAACATCCACCTCGCGACCCTGGCGAACTTCACCAAGCCGGGCGACACCAGCAGCAGCTCGCGTTACTGGGCACGCGACATCATCGTCGAGCCGCTGGAAACCGAGGGCGGCATGATGAGGGTGCCGCCTGGCGCCGGAACAGGCGTGAGCCTCGACCTGCCGTTTCTCGACAGCCTGACCCGGCTGAGAACCGAGATCGGGCCGGTACGGCGTGCTGTTGCAGGGCCTGCCGCTGGAAGCCCGGCGTGACCCAGGCCGCTCCCACCGTGCTGCGGGAGTTGTCGGGCCAAGCCGAGTTCGGCCTGACGCTGGGCCTGGCGCGGGCGATCTGGGGTGAGGCCGATCAGCCGGAGGCCCCGGCGCTGTTGCAGGTCGTCCGGAAGACCGGTGGGCTGGTCGCCGGGGTCTTCAGTGAGGACGGCGCCTTGCAGGCGTACCTGGTCGGGCTGCCCACCAGCGACGCCAGGGTGCAGCACTCGCACCGGCTGGGCGTTCACCCGGACGCCCGGCGCCGGGGCCTGGCCGAGCGCCTCAAGCTGTTTCAGCGCCAGTGGTGCCTGGAGCGCGGCATTCACGAGGTCCGCTGGACCTTCGATCCGCTGCTGATCGCCAACGCCCACCTGAATATTCACCGGCTGGGCGCGACGGTCAGCAGCCTGCTCCCCGATTACTACGGCGCCATGCCGGGTATCAACGCCGGGTTGCCCTCGGACCGCTTCGAGGCGGACTGGCGGCTGGGCAGCGAACGGGTCGAGCGTCACCTGAGCCGCGCCGCTGTGCCCACCTGGCCCGATCCCACGTTGACTCTTAACCCGCTGCTGGAGACGCTGAGCGCCGCGCTGCCGGACGCCCTGGCGCTCGACGTGCCCGCCGACTTCGCCCGGCTGCGGCGCCAGGACCCCGCTCTGGCCCTGGTCTGGCGCCTGAAGGCCAGGGCGGTCCTGAGTGGCCTGTTTGATCGGGGTTACGTCCTGACCGACGTGGACCTGAGCCGGGAACAGTACCTCTTTACGCGCGGAGCCAGGTGCTGAATTTCATCATCCGCCGCTTGCTGGCGCTGCCGCTGATTATGCTGGCGGTGACGTTCCTGATCGTGCTGGTGATGCAACTGATTCCGCCGGAGCAGCGGGCCGTGGCCTTTACCACTAACTTACAGCAACTGGGCCGCGTGCAGGAGATCATCAAGACCAACCACTTAGGCGGCAGCGTCTTTGAGCAGTACTGGCTGTGGCTGGGTCAGGCGCTGGGCGGCAACCTGGGCTTCTCGCGCACCAGTGGGCAGCCGGTGCTCGCCACGCTGCTCGCGCGCTTTCCCGCCACCCTGGAGCTGAGCCTCTTTACGCTGGTGCCGCTGGTGTGGGTGGGCGTCTGGCTGGGCGCTCAGGCCGCCGTTCACCGCAACAGAGCGCCCGACGCCGTGATCCGGGTGATCGCCGTGCTGGGCTACAGCATTCCCAGTTTCGTGTTGGGCATCTGGCTGCTGGTGATCTTTTACGGTGCGCTGGACTGGCTGCCCGGCACCGGTAACATCAGCAACGACAGCGCCATTTTGCTGATGACCGGCAGCGTGCGCCGTGTCACCGGTCTGGTCACCATAGACGCCCTGCTGGGCGGGCGGCTGGACGTCTTCTGGGACGGCCTCAAACACCTGATTTTGCCTGCCTTCACCTTGCTGGTGGTGGGCATTCCGGCCCTCATCAAAGGCACCCGCGCCAGCATGATCGAGGCGCTGCACAGCGATTACATCCGCACCGTCCGCGCCAAGGGCATTGCCGAGAAAGTCGTCATCCGTAAGCACGCCCGCCGCAACGCCTTACTTCCGGTCGCCACCCTCATCAGCCTGAGCGTCTCAGGACTGCTGCAAGGCGCGGTGCTGGCCGAAACGCTCTACGGCTATCCCGGTGTGGGCGCGTGGGCCGCTCAGGCGGCAGCGGCGGGCGACCTTCCCGGCGTGCTGGGCTTCGCGCTGCTGGCCGCGACCATCGTGGCCGTCGTCAATTTGCTCACCGATCTGGCCTACACCGTCATCGACCCCCGCGTGAGGTATGCGTGAGCGTCGTGACGTCCCGTCCATTCCAACCCATCAAAAAGCCCGCCTCGCGCTCGGTGCTGGCCCGCACCTTCCGGCGCAATCTGCCCGCCCGCATCGGGGCCGCGCTGATCTGCCTTTATTTGCTGGTGGCGCTGCTGGCTCCGGTGCTGGCTCCGCCGCAGGGCAACTGCCGCCGGGCGCTCAACCTGGCCGAAACACAGCGTATCCCTGGCCCTACCGCCTACCTGCGCGAGCTGGTGGCGCCGCCTATCGAGTGCCTTCAGATGCCGCGTCAGGGCTTCGCAGCCCAGCCCAAACCGCCCGCCGGGGGCACACCGCTGGGCAGCGTGAACGGCTACGACATCCGCTACGGGCTGGTGTGGGGCGCCCGCACCGCCTTCTTTCTGGGCATCACGGTGGTCGCCATCACCGTGACGGTGGGCGGGCTGATCGGGCTGGCGGCGGGCTTTTCTGGAGGGTGGTTGGATAACGTGCTGATGCGCCTGACTGACGTCACCTTCGCCTTCCCCGGTTTGATTCTGGTGCTGGTGCTGGTGGCCGCGCTGGGGCCGGGCCTGCAAAACATCATCATCGCGCTGAGCCTGGTGTCGTGGGCGGGACCGGCCCGCGTCCTGAGATCTGAAGTGCTGCGGCTGCGCGAGCTGGACTTCGTGGCGGCGGCGCGCGGCCTCGGCAGCGAGCCGGTGAGGATTGCCCTGCGCCACGTGCTGCCCAACGCGCTGGGGCCGGTTTTCAGCATCGTGGTGCTGGAAATGGGCAGCCTGCCCATCGTGGCGGGGGCGCTCTCCTTCCTGGGCCTCGGCACGCCGCTGGGCTTCGCCGACTGGGGCCAGCTCATCGCCCTGGCCCAGAAATGGATTCAGGGGCCGCCCGGTGAGCCGTTCGCCTACTGGTACGTCACCCTCTTTCCGGGCCTGTGCATCGCCCTCTACAGCCTCGGCTGGAACCTGCTGGGCGACGCGCTCGGTGAGCAACTCGATCCGCGCAATCGCTGAATGCCGACCAATCTGAATGCCGACCAATACAGTCTTCTTCCGCACGGAGGTCACACCATGAACCGTTCCTTGATTGCGCTCACCATTGCTCTCGCCGCCTCGCCCGCCCTCGCTACGCCCGCCGACACGCTGGTCTACCAGATCTCCTCGGCCACCGCCAGCGTCGAACCGGCCCAGGCCGTCGTGACCTATGACGTGCTGCCCGTCATGCAGATGTACGAGGGGCTGTATCTCAACAACTTTGGCAAGTACGAGCCGCTGCTCGCCACCCGGTTCACCCAGAGTAGGGACGGTAAAGTCACCACCTTTACACTCCGCAAGAACGTCAAGTTTCACGACGGCTCGGCGATGAGCTGCGCGGACGCCGAGTACTCCATGCGCCGCACCCTGCTGGTCGGCAACGAGACCTCGCTGGCCGCCCAGATTCGCGCCAACCTGCTGAACCTCAGCGGCTTCACACCCGAAGTCAAGAAGACCTACACCTTCGCCAAACTGTCCAGCCTGGTCAAGTGCAACGCGGCGGGCCAACTGGTGCTGACACTGGAGCGCAACGTGCCCAGCCTGCTCGATTCCATCACCCAGACCTACATCGTACCGATGAAAGCGCTGGTGGCGGGCGGCGACTGGAGCGGCACCGCCAGGGACTTCGAAGCCTTTATCGGAAAGGACGTCTCCAACTCCTCACTCGCCCAGAAACCGGACGGCACCGGGGCCTATCAGTTCGTGGCCCGCGATCCCAGCCGCTTCGTGCTGAAAGGTTTTGAGGGGTACTGGGGCAAGGCGCCCGCGCTCAAGAACGTGATTCTTCAGAAGGTGGACAGCGACACGGCCCGCGTGCTGGCGCTGCAAAAAGGCGACGCCGACATCGCTGTCATCCCTGACCGCGACACCCTCGCCAAGCTCAAGGGCGTATCAGGCGTCAAGGTCTACGAAGATTTGCCCACCCACGACCTGACAAGCGTGGTGCTGTACAACCAGAGTGTCAAAGACGATAAGCTGCTACCCGCCGGACAACTGGCTGAGAACAACATGCCGCTCAACTTCTTTGGCGACGTGCATGTCCGCCGGGCCTTTGCCGCGCTGTTCGACACCAAAACCTATCTCCGCGACGCTCTGAAGGGCTATGGTCTGGCGCGTCATACTACCCTGCCCACCAACAACTGGGCCGAAGTCAAGACGCTCAACCCCCCCGCCTACGACCTCAAAACCGCCGAGGCCGAACTCAAGCAGGCCTTCGGCGGCAAGGTGTGGACGACGGGCTTTACCGTACCGATCTCCATCTTCGCGGGCAGCGGCGTCTCGGAAGTGGCGGCGGGCATCTTCAAGCAAAATATTGAGGCCCTCAACCCCAAATTCCACGCCACCATCAGCAGCCTGGAACTCAGCGCGGCAAACGCCTCCCTGCTCGGCGGCAAGCTGGCCTTCAATCCGCTGACCTGGGGCGGAGCCGATCCTGATACCAACCTGCGCGGCCTCTATAGCTCGGGCGGCATCCTCGCTCCGGCCACCAACATCAACGATCCCAAGATGGAAACCATGCTCAATCAGGCCCGCGACGCGGTGGGCCAGGCCGCCCGCAAGCCGCTCTACAAAGAGTTGCTGACGTACCTCAATCAGCAGACCTACGCCTTCCCCCTGCCGCAGCCGTCGATATTTGCGGCCACCGTCTCGTCCCTCAAGGGCTACGAGAACTTTAATAGGACGAACCTGTTCAAGGTTTTGAGCAAGTAGGTCTCGCTCCGGCCAGCGGGCGACCTCCTCCCTGAACCCGCCCGCCGCATGTTGTTACCGCACCGTGCAGCCCCGTGCCGACTGCCAGAGCCGCCCATTTCACGGTCCGTTTCCGTTTTCACGAGGAGCTTTGAACATGACTGCACCCGCCAGCACCAAATCGCCCAGCGAGATCATCAGCGCCTTCGAGGCCTTTGCCCGGCCATTGTTCGAGGAATCGGGCATTCCCGGCGTCAGTCTGGGGATCATCCTCCCAGGCGGCGACCACATCCTGAACCTGGGCGTTACCAGCGTCGAGAACCCGCTGCCGATCACCAGCGACACCCTCTTTCAGATCGGCAGCACCACCAAGACCTTCACTTCGCTGCTGATCTCAGTGCTGGAGGCGGAGGGCAAATTAAGGCTCAGCGACCGTATCCGCGACCACCTGCCCGACTTCAAGCTCAGGGACGAGTCGGTGGCGGCGAACGTGACCATTCTGGATCTGCTCAGCCACCAGGGCGGCTTCCAGGGCGATCTGTTCGAGGATACCGGCGACGGCGACGACGCGCTCGCCAAGGTGCTCGACATCCTGGCCGAGTCGCGCCAGGTCGTGCCGCTGCGGGGCCACTGGAGCTACAACAACGCCGGATTCTACGTGGTCGGGCGGGTCGCCGAGGTCGTCACCGGCCTGACTTACGAGGCCGCCGTCACCGAGCGCCTCTTCAGGCCGCTGGGCATGGACCACTCGATGTTCTCGGTCAATGAGATCATGACCCACCGCTTTGCCGCCGGACACAACAAGATCGGCGACAGGCTGGAGATTCAGCGCCCCTGGCTGATGATGCGCTCGGTCGGCCCGGCGGGCTCGATCTCTTCGACGGTAAGCGACATGCTGCGCTACGCGCACTACGTCCTGAGCGGCACCATGCCTGCTACCGACGTGACTAACGCAGCTCCGGTCAGCGACGCCCCCCCGGCGCTCGACGGCTACGGCAAGCCGCTCAAGGTCGCGCCCGTCGCCCAGTCGCTGCTGCCGCAGGTGGACCGGCCCAAACTGTGGAGCCCGGTGCGGCCCATCGGTATCTCGATGAACGGCTTTCCCGGCATGCCCGGCCAGATGGCCCAGAGCTGGTTCAACGACAGCTACCCCGGCGCCACCATCATCAGCCACGGCGGCACCACCCTGGGGCAGACCTCGGACTTCTGGCTCTCGCCGGGTCAGCACGTCGGTTTCATCTCGCTGACCAACGCTGGTGCGGGCCACGCGCTGGGCCGCAAGCTGGGCGACTGGCTCAAGCGCGAGGTGCTGGGCCTCACGCCGCAGGAGCATCCGGTCCACATCCCCGCCAGCCTGGCCGAGTTCACCGGCTCGCACGAGCGCGTCGGCATGACCAGCAAGATCGGCGTGAGCCAGGAAGGTGCTGGGCTGATCCTGAGTCTTCCCGACGACCTGACCGGCGGCACGCTCAGCGCCCCGCTGAGCTTTATCGCGCCCGAAACCGCGCTGATTAGCAGCGGCGACCTGAAAGGCTACGCGGTGGAGTTTCTGCGCAACGAGCAGGGCAGCGTCGATTTCATCCGCGTCGCCGGGCGACTCTTTCCGCGTGACGCGGCCAGCGGGCCGGAATCAAATGGAGTGGAGCCGACGGCGTGAGCGCCCTGATCTGGATCACCGGCGCCACCCTGATTGACGGCAGCGGGTCGCCGGGTCGCCGGGCCGATGTACTGATCGATGGTGAGCGCATTGCCGCCGTCCAGGAACCCGGCGGCCCCGCGCCCGCAGGAGCCGAGGTGGTAGACGCCTCCGGCCTGGTGGTGGCGCCCGGCTTTATCGACGTGATGAGCCACTCGGTCGCCACCTTGCTCCAGGGCGGTCTGAGTCTGGGCAAGGTAACCCAGGGCGTGACCACCGAGATCATGGGCGAGGGCTGGACACCCGCCCCAGCCGTGCCGGGCGAGGCGCACGGCTTCCCGATTCACGGCCTGCCCGGCGGTGACGAGGCGTGGATAGAACGCTCGAAGTCCTGGACCCGCTTCGGCGACTGGCTCAGCGCCCAGGAGCAAGTCGGTGCCTCGGTCAATTTCGGGTCGTTCATCGGCGGCGCCACTGTGCGGATGGTCGCCCGTGGACACGCCCAGGGCGAGAGCAGCCCGGCGGAACTGGAGCTGATGCGCCGCGTGACCCGCGAGGCGATGGAGGACGGCGCCTTCGGCCTGGCGACGGCGCTGATCTACCCGCCCGGCAGCTTCGCCAGCACCGACGAGCTGGTCGCCGTCTGCGAGGAGGTCGCCCGCTATCAGGGCATCTACACCACCCACATGCGCTCCGAGAGCGCCGCCATTCTGGACGGCCTGGAGGAAGCGCTGGAGATCACCCGGCGCAGCGGCGCGCGGCTGCACCTGTACCACCTCAAGGCGGCGGGCGAGGTGGCCTGGCCGAAGATGCAGGCGCTGATCGAGCGCGTCAATGCCGAGCGGGCCGCCGGGAACGACATTCACGCCGATATGTACCTGTACACCGCCGGGGGCACCGGCTTATCGGCCCTGGCGCCGCCCTGGGCCAGCGAGGGCGACCGGCTGCGCGAGCGGCTGGCTGACCCGGTGTCCCGCGCCGAGATCCGGCAGGCTATGCTGGAACCGAACGGAAGCTGGGAGCCGCTGGGCCATCTGGCTGGGCCAGCGGGCGCGTATCCGGTGGGGCTGACCTTACCGCAGCACCACGCGTATGTGGGTCAATCGCTGGCGAGCATCGCCGGGTCGCGCGGCCAGGACTGGATTGACGCGGCCCTGGACCTGATCGTGACCGAGCCGGAGCGGGTCGGCGTGCTGCTGCACCTGATGAGCGAGGCCAACGTTGAGCTTCAGCTCCGCGAACCCTGGGTGATGCTCGGTTCCGACGCGGCAGGCTACGACCCTGCCGAGCAGCCGGGTAACGGCACCACCGGCCATCCACGGGCGCTGGGCAACTTCACCCGGCTACTGGGTCACTACGTGCGTGAGCGGGGCATTTTGAGCCTGGAGGAAGCGGTCCACCGCCTGACCGGCCTGCCCGCCCGGCATTTCCGTCTGCAAAACCGGGGTGAGCTGCGACCCGGCGCCTACGCCGACGTGGTGATCTTCGACCCGGCGACCGTCACCGACCGGGCCACCTACGGCGACGCGGGCCAGCTCTCGGTGGGCGTGCGCGACGTGTGGGTCAACGGTACAAGGGTGCTGCGCGGCGCTCAGCACACCCGCGCCCGGCCCGGCATGCGGCTCTACGGCCCCGGCGCCCTGACGCCGGTGCAAGGGCCTGTAGGATGATGCGGAGATGACCACCATACCCCCGCTCGCCGGGACCAGCGCCAGCTCAGCAGTGCCTAACTCGGCAGTCGGGCAGCTTCGCGCCAGGCTGGAGGAATTCGGCCCCAGGGATCAGTTGATCGCCCGCTTTCTGGTCGACCACGCCGAGGAGGTGCCGTTTCTGAGCGCCGGGGAAATCGCCGAGCGCCTGGGGGTTAGCGGCCCGGCCATCACCCGCCTGAGCCAGCGCTTCGGTTTCGAGGGCTACCCGCACCTGCAACGCCTGATCCGCCAGGACCTGCGGGCCACCCTGGGCATCAAGACGCCGGGACGACAAGACGCGGTGGTCGCCAACTTCTGGGCCAGCGAACGCTCCAACCTCGACGGGCTTCAGGCCATCGCCGAGCAGCAGCTCCTGGCTTTCGCTCAGGTGCTGGTGCAGGCCCGGCAGGTCTGGCTGATCGGGTCGCGGTCCTCGTATGGGCTGGCGCAGACGGCGGAGTACCTGTTCTCGTCGTTCCGGCCACGGGTCCAGGCGTACTCCAGCGATCAACTGAGCAGCCGCCCCGAACAATTGCTGGAAATCGGGCCACCGGACGCCGTGCTGGTCTACACCGTCCGGCGCTACAGCCGGGCCACCACCAGGGTGACGACGGCCCTGCGGCAGCGGGGCGCCACCATCCTGCTGCTGACCGACCAGGGCGCCTCGCCGCTGGGTAAGGTCGCCGACCAGAGCATCCGGCTGCCCACCCAGGGTTCGGAGGCGCTGGCGTCCCTGGCGCCTTTTCTGAGCATCACGTCGCTGATCGCCTCCCTGCTGGCCCGTGAACTCGGCGGCGGCCACCTTCAGGATGCCGAGAAACTCAAAGAAGCCTTCGCCGTCTACGAATACTGACCGGGTGTCGGCACTGGCACCGGGCCAGGCAAGGAGCCCCTGATGTTGTTGACCCACGACCTGACCAGCACGGTCCCTGCGCGGCTGTCCCGATCTCAATGCGCCCGATCTCAATGCGTCCGGTGAGCCCGCTGAACGGTACTCCGGTGTTCGACGCCCACCTCGACCTGGCCTGGAACGCCCAGATCGGGCGCGACCTGACCCTGCCGCTCTCCGAGTTGAGGGCCAGCGACCGGCTGAGCGGGCAGACGCCCTGCGTCACCTTCGCCGAGCTGCGCCGGGCCGGGGTCGCCGCCTGTTTCGGCACGCTGTTCGCCTGCCCTGCTCACCACGACTATCCCCAGGGCTACGATCAGCGCAGCCCTGGGGGCTGGCGGGCCGCCCGCGTCCAGGCCGTCTCGCAGCTCGACCAGTACCGGCGCTGGCAGGACGCCGGGCACATCCGGCTGCTCGCCAGCGGCGTGGAGCTCAGCGCTCACCTGGCGAGCTGGACGCCGGAGAACAACTCAGCCCTGGGCGTGACGCTGCTGATGGAAGGCGCCGACCCACTCGGTACGGCAGACGACCTGGCCTTCTGGCGAGAGGCCGGGGTGCGCCTGATCGGACCCGCCTGGGGCCGGACCCGCTACGCCGGGGGCACCGACGCGCCCGGAGCACTGAGCGGGCTGGGGCGCGAGCTGCTGATCGCCATGCGCGAACAGGGCGTCGCGCTCGACGCCTCGCACCTCGACGACGCCAGCTTCGAGGAGGCCGCCGTCCTCCAGCCGCTGCTGGTGGCCTCGCACAGCAACAGCCGCGCTCTGGTGCCGGGCAACCGTCAGTTATCAGGCGAGATGGCGCGGGTCATCACGGCGCAGGGCGGGGTCATCGGGCTGGTGAGTCCCAGCCGTTTTATCCGCTCAGGCTGGCAGCCGGGCGAGGCGCGGGCGACGTTCGGCGAATGGGCCAGGCACGGCCAGGCGTTCGGCTGGGCACACGTGGGGCTGGGCAGCGACATGGACGGCGGTTTCGGCGTCGAGGAAGCTCCGGCGGGCCTTGAGAGTTACGGCGACCTGCTCAGGCTGCTGGATGAGGCGCCCGCCGAACAGCGAAGCGGCGTGCGCGGCGCCCACTGGACCGACTGGATCGTCCGGTCACTGTGAACTGGGCACTGTGAACCGTGCACTGTGAACTGGGCGCGGGAATGGGCGGGGCGCGGCTGAACCAACAACCGCCGAACCAACAACCGCCGAATCAGAACGCAAGGAGATAAAACCTGGCTTCGAGGTCTCTTTCGCCGGGCCTGGCGAATGACATGGCCCTCGGCATCGGCTGTCTGGCCTACCGTTTTCCTCGGCTACCTGGCGCTGTCATGTCGCCCACCAACCCGCTACTCTGAACCGGATTCCCCATGACCGACCGCCTGAAGTATCCCCGCACGCCGCACCTGCCCTGGTCGCCCGGCGCGGGCGGCGACGACACTGTGCTGGGCAGTGCCCGCCAGTTCGCGGGTCAGGAGGTGATCGTCACCGAGAAGCTCGACGGCGAGAACACCACCCTCTACCGGCGCGGCCTGCACGCCCGCTCGCTCGACCCCCGGCCTCACCCCTCGCGGGACTGGGTTAAGGGGCTCCAGGGCCGCCTCGGCTACCTGATTCCGGCGGATTGGCGCGTCTGCGGCGAGAACCTCTACGCCCGGCACTCGCTGGCCTACGACGAGCTGGAGAGCTATTTTTATCTGTTCAGCGTCTGGGACGACTCCAATACGGCGCTGAGCTGGGACGAAACGCTGGACTGGGCCGCGACCCTGGGCCTGCCGACGCCCCGGCAGCTCTGGCGCGGCCCCTGGGACGAGGCGGCGGTGCGCGCAGTGACCTTCGACGCGGCGCTGGTGGAAGGCTACGTCGTGCGGACGGTGGCGGGCTTCGCCCACGCCGACTTTCAGCAGCACATCGCCAAGTACGTGCGTCAGGGCCACGTCCAGACCGATCAGCACTGGATGCACGCGGCGGTGGTGCCCAACCGGCTGAAAGGGGAGAGCGAGCCGTGAACGCCTTTCTGGACGAGATCAGGCGCGGCGCCTCGCCCGACTTCGCGGCCTTCCGGGTGGCCCTCGGCGCCGCGCTGCCGCTGCTGGACAGGCTCGCCGCCACCGAGCAGGACGCCGAGTGGCACGCCGAGGGCGACGTGGCGGTTCACACCGGCCTGGTGCTGACCGGGGCGTATGAGCTGGCCGAGCACCACGACCTGAGCGGCGACACCCGCCTGAGTCTGGTGCTGGCCGCCGCGCTGCACGATATCGGCAAGGCGCTGACCACCCGGCGCTCACTGGACAATACGGGCCGGGAGCGCGTCATCTCGCCGCGCCACGCCGACCGGGGGCGCTCGTACCTGGCGTACCGCCTGCCCGAACTGGGCTTGCCGGAGGCCGTGCAGTCGGCGGTCCTGGCACTGGTCGGCCACCACCACGATCTGGGCCGGACGCTGGAGGCGGGCACGCACAGCGCCTTTCGTCGCCTGGCCCGGCAGGTCGATCTGCGGCTGCTGTACCTGCTGGAAATGGCCGACACCCGTGGGCGCGTCACGAAGGACCGGCAAGCCCGCCTGGACGATACCGAGCTGTTCCGGATGCAGGCCGAGGAGTACGAGCTGTGGGAGAACAGCGACCCCTATGGCGACTGGTGCGGGACCGTCACCGACGCGCTGCCCGGCTTCGGTCCGGCGTTTCTCGACCTGACGGCGCAGGGCGGCATTCTCGACTACGAGGCGGGGCTGATCCAGACGCCCCAGGAAGCGGTGTCGCGCTCGTATTCAGCCCGTTCCGGCTTTCCCGAACTGGTCGTGACCTGCGGGCCGAGCGGGTCGGGTAAAAGCGGCTGGATCGCCGAGCACCTACCCGGTTACACCGTCGTCTCGCTCGACGCGCTGCGGGACGCCATGGCGGGCAAACGCGCCGATCAGTCGCTCAACGGACAGGTGCTCCAGGCCGCCAAGGAGGCGCTGCGGGTCGTGCTCAGGCGGGGTGGCAAGGTCGTCTGGGACGCCACCAATACCCGCCGCGACTTCCGGCGCGTGCCGATTGGCCTGGGCCTGGACTACGGCGCCCTGACTACCCTGGTGGTGTTTCAGCCGCCGATCAGCACGCTGCTGGGGCGCAATCCGGGCCGATCGCATAGCGTGCCGCCCACGGTGCTGGCCCAGCAGATCGACAACGCCGAATTCCCGTATCTGCCCGAAGCGCACCGCACCCTGCGGCTCGACGAGTACCACCGCGAAACGGGTCGGGCGGGCTTTGGCCATAGTCCGACTTTTGCGCCGGAATAAAATAAAACAGTGGCTGGCGGCCAAGTAACCTCCGGCCCGCTCACATCAGGTCGGCTTCGATCACCGGAAAGCCCGCCACCGGGAAGGTGTCCACGTTGGCCGAGCGCTGCTGCACCAGCACGCCGCCGTCCACGGTGATGAACTGCCCGGTGATGTAGGCCGCGTCGTCGGAGGCCAGAAACAGCGCCGCGCCGGTCAGGTCCTCAGCCACGCCGTAGCGGCCCAGCGGCACGGTCTGTTCGCGCTCGCGGAGCTGATCGCCCTCCAGGCCGTAGGTGTTGATAAAGCCCGGCACCACGCCGTTCACCCGAATACCGTAGGGCGCCAGGTCGAGCGCCATCGCCCGCGTCATGGCTTCGGTGCCGCCTTTGGCCGCGTCGTAGGCGACGTTGCCCCGGTGTGAGCGCGTCGCGCCGCCCGACGAGGTGTTGATGATGACGCCCCGGCGCCGCCGCGCCATGACCTGCGCCGCCCGCTGCGAACACACAAACACCGATCCGAGATTGACCTCGATGATGCGCTGCCACCAGTCCTGGTCGGCGTCCAGAAAATGACGGCTGGTGTCGATCAGCGCGGCGTTGTTGTAGAGCACGTCCACGAAGCCCAGCGCCTGCTCGACCTGGCTGAACATGGCCTCCACCTGCGCCTTGCTCGACACGTCGCCGCTCACCCCCAGCGCCTGACCGCCCGCCGCCGTGATCTCGCCGACCACGCCCCGCACCGCGTCGGCCTTGATGTCGTTGACGGCGACCCTGGCGCCCTCCGCTGCGAAGCGCAGGGCCACCGCCCGCCCGATGCCGCCGCCCGCACCGGTGACGAGCACGACCTTGCCTGTGAACCTGTTTCCGAATACCTCGGTCATGCTGTTCCTCCTGAAGTGGGGTCGGCGCTCATGGTCCAGCGCCGCGCCCGTTCGTGTGACACACATTCGTGTGGTGTGCCGGGTCAGTCGGGCCTGCGCCGCTTTCGGCAGGTCGTCCGGATGAAGAGCGGCGGGTTTACTGTAGCCGCCGAGGCGCCCCCGGTGGCGTGTCCTCGCGGATGACCTGGCCACCGGGAGCGTCCGGGCCGCACAGCCGCAGACCCACGCAGTCTCGCCCGCTCCGTCCGAACAGTGCCGGGCTTCAGGCCCTATGATCGGGTACAGTCCCGCACGGCAAGGAGTTTCCCCATGACCCAGTCTCCAACCGACCAATCTTCAACCGACCAGTCCGCTCTCAGCCCCTCCCCGTTCAGTGCGGCAGACCAGCGTTTCGTCGCCGAGTTGCTGGGCCGCATGACCCTGGCCGAGAAGATCGGGCAGATGACCCAGCCTGAGAAAAACAGCGTCAAACCCGGCGACGTCGCCCGGCTGGGCCTGGGCTCGGTGCTCAGCGGCGGCGGCGGCAACCCGGAGCCCAACACCGCCCAGAGCTGGCGCTCGATGGTCGCGGCCCTCATCGACGAGGCCCACACCTCGCGCCTCCAGATTCCGCTGATCTACGGCGTGGACGCTGTTCACGGCCACAACAACGTCGTGGGCGCCACCATCTTTCCGCACAACATCGGGCTGGGCGCCACCCATGATCCGGACTTGCTGCGCCGAATTGGCCGCGCCACCGCGCTGGAAGTCGCCGCCACCGACGTGCGCTGGGCCTTTGCGCCCGCCGTCAGCCTGCCGCAGGACATCCGCTGGGGCCGCAGCTACGAGGGCTACAGCCAGGACCATGAACTGGTGTCCAGCCTGGCCAGTGCTCTGATCGAGGGCCTGCGCGGCGACGCCTGGAACAGCGCCACCTCGGTGCTGCCCTCGGTCAAGCACTTCGTCGCCGACGGCGCCACCGACTGGGGCAGCTCGCGGCGGGTGGACCGCCGGACGCTGGCGAGTGACCGGACCCTCAGCATCGCCCAGATGGGTCAGAGCTTCGTCGATCTGCTGGACCTGGGCGCCTGGCAGCTCGATCAGGGCGACGCTAGCGTGACCGAGGCGACGCTGCGCGAAACTCACCTCTCGCCGTACCGGGCGGCGATTCAGGCCGGGGCGCTGAACGTGATGGTCTCGTACAGCAGTTGGCTCGGTCAGAAGCTGCACGGCCACCATCACCTCATCAGCGAGGTGCTCAAGGGCGAACTGGGGTTCGAGGGCTTCGTCGTCTCCGACTGGGAGGGCGTGGATCAGCTCGGCGCCGACTACGACGAGTGCGTGGTGCAGTCCATCAACGCCGGAATGGACATGGTGATGGTGCCCTTCGATTACCAGCGCTTCATCGCCAGCCTGACGCGGGCCGCACAGTCGGGCCGCGTCGCCCAGACGCGCATCGACGACGCCGTGCGGCGCATTCTGAGCGTCAAGCGGGCGCTGGGGCTGTTCGGCAACCCCCACACCGATCCGGCTCTGCTCGCTCAGGTCGGCAGCGACCAGCACCGGGCGCTCGCCCGCGAGGCGGTCAGCAAGTCGCTGGTGCTGCTCAAAAACGATGGCGACGTGTTGCCGCTCTCGCCCACCGGCCCGGCGTTGCTGGTCGCCGGAATCGACGCCGACGACCTCGGCGCCCAGTGCGGCGGCTGGACGGTGAGCTGGATGGGCGGGCGCGGGCCGGTGACGCCCGGCACCACCATCCTGGCCGGGTTGCGAGCCTCGCTGGGCAGTGACCGCGTGGTCCATAGCCCCGATGGTCATACGGAAAGCCGCTTTCCGGTGGGCCTGGTGGTGCTGGCCGAGGAGCCCTACGCCGAGGGCATGGGGGACCGCAGCGACCTCGGCCTGACCCCGGAGCAGATGGCGCTGCTGGAGCGCGTCCGGGCCAACTGCGAGCGGCTGGTGGTGCTGCTGCTGTGCGGACGGCCATTGATCGTCAGCGAGCAGTTGCCGCAGTGGGACGCGCTGGTGGCCGCCTGGTTGCCCGGCAGCGAGGGGCAGGGTGTGGCCGACGTGCTGTGCGGCGCCCAGCCGTTTAGCGGGCGCCTGTCCTTCGACTGGCCTGCCAGCCACGCCGACCTGCCCCGCCGCCCCGGATCACGGACGCTGTTCGCGCTGGGCGACGGGCTGGTGACGTCCGTATCCTTGACGGTGGGCTCAGCGCTGGACGGCGCCGATGAGTAAGCACGCTGACTGTTGCTGTGCAGCGGCGCCGACGCGCAGGTGGTCGAGTACGCCCTGGCCCGCAGCGCCTCGCCCGCGCTGGTGGCCCGCCACATGACCGAGCTGCCTGACCGCGCCCTGCTGCAAGCCAAACTCAGCGAGTCTTACGCCCTGGAACTGGCCTCGGAGCGCGAAGATTGACCTTGACATCTAATCGCCGCCCCGCTGGCCACTTCCGGGCTCAAGCAGTGGGGTATGAGCACATCATTCGCGCCATTGCCTGAGTCTGGCCAGTCAGCTCAGCGGGCGGCCTCCGTCTACCGCGATCACGTCGCCGGTGCTGAAGGTCAGGTGGGTGGCGCAGGCCAGCACGGCGCGTCCGACCTCCTCGGCGCGGGCGACACGGCCCAGCGGTGTCAGCGCGGCCTGGGCGGCCAGCACCTCCGGCATTCGCTGCGCGTATTCGCCGTCTACCCAGCCGGGCGAGACGCTCAGCACCCGGATACCTGGGGCCAATGCCCGGCCCAGGCTGCGGGTCAGGCTGTCGAGCGCCGCCTTGCTGGCGCAGTAGGCGACGTTGCTGCCCACCCCGGTGCGCCCGGCCACCGAACTGATGTTGACCACCAGCCCGTTGCCGCTTTCCCTGAGCAGCGGCGCGAAGGCCCGCACGCAGGCGAACGGCCCCCGGACATTGACCTGCAAGATATTGTCGATCCACTCGTCGCTCAGGGCGTCGAGATCGGCGTGGGGCACCGGCGTGGTGATACCGGCGTTGTTGACCAGCATGTCCAGGCGGCCCCCGGCGGCGCGAATATCGTCCGAGGCGGCGCCCAGCGCGGCGCTGTCGTCTACCGGGGTAAACACGGCCCGGTGCAGGCCGGGGCCGGGGAGAATATCGGCCAGCCCCTCGGCCCGCTCACGTCCGATTGCGTAACCGACCAGCACGGCGGCGCCCGCCCCCGCCAGCGCCGCGCAGATGGCCGCGCCGATGCCGCCCGCGCCGCCCGTGACCAGCGCCACCCGCCCAGCCAGTTCGCCGCTCACTGACGTCTGGGTCACGGTGTCCTGAGTCACAGTGCCCTGAGTCACAGTGCCCTGGGTCACGTCACCCCGGCTCACGGCCTGGCCCCGCGCACCGAGCTGCGCCAGACCAGCTTGCCGGGGTGCAGGCGCAGGCCAGTGACCGGTTGATCGTTGCTCAGCGCCAGCAGTGAATCCTCGATCATGGCCGCCAGCGGCTGCTGGATGGTGGTCAGGCCGTAGGCCATGCGGGCGGATTCCTGAATGTCGTCGAAGCCGATCACGCCGACCTCCTCCGGAACGCGGCGGCCCAGTGCCCGCAGGGCGTCGAGCACGCCGATAGACACGATGTCGTTGGCGCCGAAAATGCCGTCCGGGCGCCCGCCTGCCGCGTGCAGGTCGAAGGTGGCCTGCACGCCCCAGTCGTACTGGAAGGCGCGGGACGGCGTGGCGATGGGGCTCAGGCCGTGCTCGGCCAGGTGCCCGGTAAAGCCGCGCAGACGGTCCTGGTGCGTCGACGTTTCGGGATCGCCGCCGATGAAGGCCAGGTTGCGTGCCCCGCTGCCCAGCAGCACCTGGGCCGCCAGCCGCCCCCCGGCCTGGTTGTCGCAGGCCACCGAGAGGAGGTTCTGGCCCGGCAGGTGGCGGTTGAACAGCAGCACCGGAATGCCGCCTGAGCGCACGTCCCCCAGGCTCGGCGGCCTACTGGTCAGCCGGGTCGGGAAGACGATGGCCGCCTCGATCTGGTACGAGGCGGCCATGTCCAGCGTCTCCTGCACGTCGCGCTTTGAGTCGTGGGTCAGCAGCAGCGCCCGCTTGCCCCGCGCCTCCAGGGCCTGCGCGAACTGCGAGAGCGCCTGCGGGTAAAAGGGGTTGTGGAGGTCGCCCACGATCAAAGCCACGATGCCGCTGCGCTGGGTCGCCAGGCTGCGGGCAATGGCGTTGGGCTGGTAGCCGAGCCGCCGCGCCGTGTCGAGCACCCGCTGGCGCGTGGCCGGGCTGATCGAGGCGCCCGGCGTGAAGGCCCGCGACACCGCCGACTGCGACACGCCCGCCTCCTTTGAAACGTCGAGCGACGTGACCCGCGATAGGGTTGGGGCTGGGCTGAGCGGCCTTGTAGTCATAGTTGGGTGGTCATGCTTGAGCCCCCAGGATAGTGTTGACGGTGGGGCGCGTCAGCGGGTAGGCATTCCCACTCCCGCCCGCTCAATCGGTGGACTGCACCAGTTCGGGTTTGCTGTAGCGCTCGACCCGCAGATCGGCCTGGCGCTGATGCCCGGCGAAGCCCTCGACGCCGCAGATCACCGAGGTGTGCCGCCCGATAATCACGCTGGCCTCGCGGGTGGCCCGCTGGTAGGTCACGGTTTTCAGATACTTGCCGACCCACAGCCCGCCGGTATAGCGCGCCGCCCGTCCGGTAGGCAGGATGTGGTTGGTGCCGATCACCTTGTCGCCGTAGGCCACGTTGGTTTCCGGCCCCAGAAACAGTGAGCCGTAGTTGGTCATGTGGGTCAGAAAGTAATCCGGGTCGCGGGTCAGCACCTGGACGTGCTCGCTGGCGATCTCGTCGGCCACGCGGACCATCTCGGCGTCGCTGTCGGCCAGGATGATCTGGCCGTAGTCGCGCCAGGCGGCTGAGGCGACCTCGGCGGTGGCCAGCACCGTGAGCTGGCGCTCGATCTCGGCCACCACGGCGTTCGCCAACGTCTCGGAGGTGGTCAGCAGCACGGCGGGGCTGTTGGGGCCGTGTTCGGCCTGGCCCAGCAGGTCGGTGGCGACCATCTCGGCGTCCACCGAATCGTCGGCGATGATGAGCGTCTCGGTGGGTCCGGCCAGCAGGTCAATACCCACCTGGCCGAAGAGTTGGCGCTTGGCCTCGGCCACGTAGGCGTTGCCCGGCCCGACCAGCATGTCCACCGGGGCGATGCTCTGGGTGCCCAGTGCCAGGGCCGAGAGCGCCTGCACCCCGCCCATGATGTAGATCTCGTCGGCGCCCGCCAGGTGCATGGTCGCCACGGTGGCCGGGTAGGGCTGGCCGTCTTTGGGCGGCGTCACCGCCACCACGCGCCCCACGCCCGCCACCTTGGCGGTGGCGACGCTCATCAGGGCGCTGGCGATCATCGGGTAGCGCCCACCGGGCACGTAGCAGGCCACCGAGTTCATCGGCAAGACCTTGTGGCCCAGCGTCACGCCGGGAATCGTCTCGATCTCGACCTCTCGAATGGAGGCCCGTTGCGCCTGTGCAAAAGTACGTACTTGCGTCAGGCTGAAACGAATCGAGTCCAGCACCTCTGCGGGCACCTGCGCCACGGCGGCCTGAATCTGCTCGGCGCTCAGGCGAAAGGCGTCCGGGTTCCAGCCGTCGAACCGCTGTGACAGCTCGCGCAGGGCGTCGTCGCCGCGCTCCCGAATATCGGAGATGATGCCGCGCACCGTCTGCTGCACGCTGTCTTGCGCTCTAAGTTGCGTCTCAGGGTTCATGCCGGATTTCAGGATGCGTGTCATGGTGGACCTCCGTAGGTGGGTTGTTCAGTAACTCGTTGTGGACGGTCTGGGCGGCGCCTTAGCCCGCAGGTCGTCCAGCACGGCGCGGGCGGCCCCGCCCAGCAGCGCGAAGTCCGATCCGGCGGTCACGAAACGGTAACCGAGCGACGTGGCCAGCCGCGCCAGCTCGCCGCCCTGGGTGAAGATGCCGGGAATCAGGCCGCGCTGAGCAGTCTGGGCCGCGATTCGGGCCACCGCGTCGGTGATTTCACCCGTTGAGAAGTCCAGCGTGGCCGCGCCGCTCAGGCTCAGGCTCAGGTCTGCCGGGCCGACGTAGACGCCGCTGAGGCCGGGCGTGTCCAGAATCGCCTCCAGGTTGCCCAGCGCCTGGGCGGTCTCGATCATGGCGAAGATCAGCGTCTGGGTATCGGCGCGAACCGGATAGTCGTCGCCGTAGAGCATTCGGGCGCGGGTCGGGCCGTAGCTGCGCGTTCCCTGGGGTGCGTAGCGGCAGGCCGAGACGAGTTGCCGGGCCTGCTCGGCGGTGTCGATCATCGGGCAGATGACGCCTGCGGCCCCGGCGTCGAGGGCTCGCATCAGGTCCGGTGGGTGCAGCCAGGGCACCCGCACCAGCGCGGCGGCGGGCGTGGCGCCGATGGCCTGGAGGGTGCCCACCAGCCCGCCGTCTCCGATCAGGCCGTGTTGCAAGTCGATGGTCAGGGCGTCGTACCCGGCCCGGCCCATCAGCTCGGCGCTGACCCCGCCCGGCAGGTGCAGCCAGCCGTTGAAGACGGTCTCGCCCGCGCTCAGGCGGGTGTGCAGCCGCGCCAGGGCGTCAGGCATGAGCAAGCTCACGGAGCAGCGTCGAGACGGCCTGCGGGGCGTCCAGCGGCAGGTAATGCCCGGCGCCGGGAATGAGCTGAACGTCGGCCTGCAAAGCCAGCGCGGCCATTTCGCGCACCAGTGACGGTGGTGTCACCGTATCAGCCTGGCCGACGTTCAGCGTCAGCGGGCCGCTGTAGCTGGCCAGCGTCGGGCGGCTGTCGGGGCGGGAGCGGAGCATGTTCAACTGCTCCAGAAACGCCTCCGGTCCGACCACATAAGCCATGTCGAGCACCGTCTGACGGTGAGGTCCAGAGCTTCCAGCCAGGTTCGCCGCCACCTCGCCGAAGCGTCCGGCCCGCACCTGCTGCTCCTGCTGCGCCCAGACTTCGAGCTGTGCCGCCGTGGGCGCGTGTGGATTGGCGCTGAGCAGGCTCAGTCGGGCGACCCGCTCCGGCGCTCGGCGCAACACCTCGAAGGCCAGGACGGCGCCCAGCGAGAAGCCCAGCAGATGAAAGCGTTCGGGCGCCCCCCGCAAGATCAGCGCCGCCGCGTGCTGAAGCGAGTTGCCGCGCACTGCCCCCACCACCTGCGCCCCGGCGGGCAACGCCACGCCCGCCCACAGCGCCGCGCCGCACAGCGTGCCGGGCAGCAGCACCGTGGGCAGCGCCAGCAAGCTGGTCAGCGGCAGCACCGGCGGCGAGGCGCTCACGCTCAGGTGTCCCCGAACTGGGCCAGCATTTTTGCTTCGAGTTCGGCGAAGTTGCCCGGCTTGATCATCTTGCCGTTCTCGCTGGCCTCGAAGCCGTGCTCGCGGGCCTGGCGGATGACCTCCGGCGCCCAGTAGGGGTCTTTGCCCTGGTAGACCTCATGCTTTTCGAGCACCGCGAAAATCCAGCTCTCGCCCTCGTCGATGCACTCGAAACCCCGCCAGAGCTGGGCCGGGATGGTGATGTAGTCGAACTCGTTCAGGATGGTCTCGCCGTCGATCTTGTCGGGCGAGGCGCCCCAGTAAAAGCGCCACCGCCCCCGCAGCGGCAGAAACGACTCGATGTAGTCGTGGGTGTGGTAAGCCGGGCCGTTGCCCTGGCGGGCGCGGACCACGCCGACCTGGAAGCCGTGCGGCGAGCTGATGAACGGCTGATAGCTGTCGTTCTCGCTGGCGGTGTCGCCGATGACGGCGTAGTTGTGGCGCTGATGGCCGGGAATGATGCTGTCGATGAACATCAGCGCAATCGGGCGCGATTTCAGGTCGGCGAAACGCACCACGTTGCCGGTCATGGCGCCGAGGTCTTCCTGGGGTTGGTTGCTGGGTTGGCTGCTGGGCGGGGTGCTGGGGCCGGGGATGGGGGTCATAAGCTCTCCTGGCGAAGCGGGGGCGCGGCTGAGCTGACTGAGCTGGGCTGACTCTCGGCGCAGGGCTCTGGGAAGGGACGGCGTGAAACCGGTGGACGGCTGATGACCGGAGGACAGCACTCCCTCAGTCTCTGAACTTGCATACGTATGCATACCATAGGAGCCCTGTTTTGGATTTGTCAAGTCGGCAGCTAGTCGGCAGTATCTAGTCGGCAGTGGCGCCCGCCCCAGGTGTGCCGTTTGGTCGCCAGCGGTGTGATCTGCCGCAGCACTGTTCCAGTCGAGCTTGACCTGACTGTGGCCTGACTGTGGCCTGGCTCTGGGCAGACCGTGCTTCATAGGGACTCTGTAGGGAATCTGAGTGGTGCAGCGGCGCAACCCAAACTCTGTGCCAGTGCCTTACCCTCAAATTTATGAGAGGATGTGAGAAATGGTTCAATAATGACTCAAGCACGGCTGGCAGAGGCTTTAGCGCCGCCTAACAGCGATTGGCCTGACGTTATCTTGACGAATCTGAAGATGACGTGTACGGTATGCATACGTATGCAAAGCGCAACAGGGAGGGCCGATGGCAAACCCAGGGTAGGACCGGTGCTCATATCGCTGGTCCTTCGACCAGACATCACCTTCGGCCACCTTGTTGTGAGGTCTGCGTCGTGAGGTCTATGTTGTGAGGTCTAGCTGGTCCAGGCTGACGCGAGTGCAGCGGCCTGATTCGAGACGTCCAGAGCAGTCCAGACCCGCCCTGAACCGCTGCGCTACCGTTGCCACACCCGGCAGCCACCTGCACTCCGCACCACCGACCCCAGCCGTTTTTCGATAGCCGTTACTCGATTCTGGCCCACTCCGGAGGCACCTATGAACAGAGCAGATCCGAAGACCACCCCGCAGCGCACCGACAAGGCGACATCAGCGAGCAGTACCGGCTCACTGCTCCGGCAACGGGCCAAACTGGCGCTGGGCCTGGCAGGCGTGCTGGTGATCGGCTCGCTGGGGCCGGTGGCGCAGGCGCAGGGCAGCGTGCCGTACAGCCTCAAGTCGGGCAAGCCCTACAACGGCACCAAGCTCAAGTTCCTGATCTGCTGCGCCACCGCCGGACAATTCGCCCAGATGATCAAGCTGACGGCCCCCGGCGGTGAGTTCGAGAAACTGACCGGCATCACCGTGCAGTGGGAAAACACGCCGTATGAGTCGCTTCAGCAAAAAATTCTGATCGAGGCCACCACCGGCAGCACCTACGACGCGGTGGGCTGGGTCGATTCCTGGGGCGAGGCCTTCAAGCAGTACATGGTGCCGCTCAATGACCGTATCAAGGCCGACAAGATCAACCTGGCCGACTACCCCAAGGCGTACATCCAGGCGTCCAGCGACAAGGACGGCAACATCGTCGGCATGCCGTTCCGGGGTCATCCGCTGGTGCTGTTTTACCGCAAGGACGTGCTCTCAGGTCTCAAGCTGCCGGTGCCCAAGACCTGGCAAGACGTGGTGCGCGAGTCCAAGGTCATTCAGCAAAAAGACCCCAAGCTCAGCGGCCTCTCGACCATGTACAAGGTGAGCGCCGGGCAAAACTTGTTTTCGTGGGTCAGTCTGCTGTGGGGCAACGGCGGCGACATTCTGGATAAGCAGGGCCACGCCGTGTTCAACAGCGCCAAGGGCATGCAGGCCACCCAGACCTACATCGACTTCATTCGCAAGGACAAGATCACTAACCCGGCGGCGACCACCTTCGCCGAGCCGGAAGCCTCCACCGAGTTCAAGCAGGGCCGGGCCGCCATGTGGGTGGGCTGGTGGTGGTACTACGCCCAGTTCTCCGATCCCAAAGCGGTCTCGGCGGACGTGCTGAACAACGTGGGCTTTGCGCCCGCGCCGGGCTGGGCGGGCGGCACCGCCGCCAACTACGCCCTGGTCTGGCCGCTGGGCATCTTCAAGAATTCCAAAAATCAGGACGCCGCCTGGGAGTTCATCAAGTACGTCAGCAGCACCGGCGTCCAGCAGAAAGTGGCGGCCAACCGCAGTATTCCGGCTGAGGCCGACAACACCATCGTGACCTTTTCGGGCATGAACAACGCCAAGGTCAACGCCGCCAACAACGGCATTCCCAAGGTCGGCGCGGCGGCGCTCAAGACCGCCCGCGCTCTGCCGCAGGTCAAAACCTGGGCTGAGATTCAGAGCGTGCTGGAAATCGGCGTCAACAAGATGGCCAGCGGCGATGACGTCAAGGCGACGCTCGATCAGATGGCTACCGACGTGGACGCCATTCAGAAGCGCGGCGGCCTGTACCAGTAGGTGCTGAACCGGCGCGTGCTGGACCGGCGCGTGCTGAACGAGTCAGCTAAAGAGCAGTCAGCGCTGTAGTGCCCAGGGGGCCGGAAGGTTTCGGCTCCCTGGAACGCTTTCCCGGTCCGTGTTGACCGGCATGGTGCAGGAAATTTGGCACAGTGCAGTAAACAAAGCAGTACAGGAAGTAAAGCAGTGCAGGAGGTGAACATGACCGCACCTCAACCCTCAGTCTCTGAACATGGCCCGGCGGGTCTCACCCAGCAGCCTGGTCGCAAGCCCCGTCAGCGTAGAAGCGGTTCGCTGCGCTGGGCGCTGCTCGGCCCGGCCCTGGCGATCATCGGCCTGACGGTGATCTATCCGCTGATCGCCTCGTTCATCAGCTCCTTTCGCCAGTGGCGACTGATCGATTCGCCCGATCCGGGGCCGTTCGTGGGGGTCGCCAACTATGCGCGCGCCTTTACCGACGCGGGATTTCTCAACAGCCTGGCCGTCAGCGCCCTGTACATCTTCGTGTCGGTGAGCCTGACGCTGGTGCTGGGGCTGGGCATCGCGCTGATCTTGCAAAAGCCCACGCCGCTCAACGTGCTGACCCGCACCATGCTGATCTTTCCGTTCGCCGTCGCGCCGGTGCTCAAGGGCTTTAGCTGGCGCTTCATGCTCAATCCCGAATTCGGGGTGTACGCCAAGATGCTCGGCGCCATTTTTCCGCCGCTCAGGGGCTATGTCTGGCTAGGCCACGATTTCAGCGCGCTGCTGGCCATCGCCTTCTCCGAGATCTGGGGCTGGGCGCCGCTGTTCGCGCTGATGTTCATCGGGGCCATCGGCTCCATTCCCGCCGAGTCCACCGAGGCGGCGCGGATGGACGGGGCGACCAGTTTCCAGATTTTTCGCAAAATCACCCTGCCGCTGCTGGCGCCGGTCATCTACATCGTGGCGCTGCTCAAGATCATCTCGGCCTTCAAGATGTTCGACCAGATCGCCATCATGACCGGCGGCGGTCCCGGCGACTCGACCCAGACGCTGTACTATTTCGTGTATCAGGTCGCCTTTCGCAATCTGGACATGGGCTACGCCTCCGCGCTCTCATACATCCTGGTGGTTATCATGGCGATCATCTCCACGTTCTATGTCCGCACGCTGCTGAAGGGCGACTGAGGTGCGCGGCGACCTGGTAGCTGAGTTGCCACCGCTGCCCCGGCGGCCCGCGCCGCTGAGTAGGCGCCTGGCGCAGGGGGCCGAGGTCTTCGGGGCGCTGGCGATCATCTTCTTCGTGATGTTCCCGCTGGTCTGGATGCTGCTGGGCGCCTTCAAAAACGAGATCGACATTTACTCGACCAAGCTGTTTTTTCAGGCGACGCTGGACAATTTCCGGGCCGTCTTCGCCAGTCCGGTGCTGCTCGGCGGCAGAATCTGGATCAGCGCCCTGGTGTCGTTCCTGACGGTGGCCATCACCATTCCGCTGGGGGCCGCCGCCGCCTACGTGCTGTCGCGCCACCGCTTCCGGGGCCGCAACACGCTGTTTTTGCTGATTCTCATCACCCAGTTCGTGCCCGCCGTGGTGGTGGCCATCCCCTTTTTCAACCTGTTCCGGGCCGCTCACCTGATCGACACGCCCCTGGCGCTGGTGATCGTCTACCTGTCGTTCACGCTGCCCTACGCCATCTGGTTGCTGCGCGGCTTTTTCGACGCCCTGCCGGTCGAGATCGAGGAAGCCTCGTACATCGACGGCTGCAACGAATTTCAGACCCTGCGCTTCGTGACGGTGCCGCTGGTGCTGCCGGGCATCCTGGTGGCGGCGGTGTTCACCTTCATTTCGGCCTGGAACGAGTTTTTCTTCGCGCTGATCCTGACCCGCTCGGAGTCGCTGACCCTGCCCGTCGCCATTCTGGGCATCAGCGGCCCGCGCGGCCCGATGTGGGAGCAGCTCTCGGCAGCCGGAATGATCGTGATGGTGCCGATTTTAGTGATGTCGTTCTTTATTCGCAAATACTTCGTCGAGGGCATCACGGTGGGAGCGGTCAAGTGAGGCGGTCAAGTGAATGAGCCGGAAGGCCACAACCGTCCGCGTCCGTTACGCGCGTCAGGTGCTCAGGGACATAGCCGGGCCGGTGGGCGGGGTGGGGGTGTATGGGTTTTGCCGCCCGCCCCACGCCTTCCCACGACAACCCGGTGGTGTTCCGACCTATGACCAGAAAATCGTCCAGCAGCGCCCAGTCCAGCAGCCTTCAGTCTACCGAAGCTCAGACCGGCGAGCCCCACTCAGCACCCATTCACGTCCCGCAAACGCTTGAGGCGGTGCCCAGCGCCGTGTCCAGTCAGGCCGCTGCGCCCTCCAGCTCCCCGGTACCGGCAGACCAACTCTCGACAGCAGCCGTGTTCGACTTCGCGGACCGGCCTGATTATTCCCACTTCACAGGCGCCGCCAGCACGGGTCGCAGGCACGGCCTGGAGGGCTTCGACGAGGACTACACCGATATCGTCGACTACATCGTGCGCTGCACCCACAGGATCTGGGAAGAAAAGGCCGTCGGGCTGATCTACACCCACTACGCCCACAACGTCACGGTGCATACGTCGGGCGGCACCCTCTACGGGCGCGAGGCGATGGTGGTCAATACCCTCCAGCGCATGGCGGTCTACGCCGAGCGCCGGGCCTTCGCCGACGACGTGATCTGGAGCGGCGACGAGCGCAGTGGGTTTTACACCTCCCACCGCGTCTCCAGCGTGGGCGTCAACACTGGCTACAGCGAGCACGGCCCACCGACGGGGCGCCGGGTCTGGCGCTGGGGTATGGCCGACTGTTTCACCGTGGGCAACCGGATCGTGGAGGAGTGGCTGGCTCACGACGGCGTCACCGAGGTCCGCCAGATGGGTTACGACCCCATCAGACTGGCCCACGCGGCGGTGCTGCCCGCCACGCCGCATACCCACGGTGAGATCGACCGGCTGCCGGGCGGTCAGCAGGCGCCGACCTTTTACGAGGTGCCCTCCGCCGATCAGCCGCAGGAATTCATCCGCGCCATTTTGCAAAACATGTGGAACGCCAGACTCATCAACATGGTGCGT
>NZ_JANYGJ010000085.1 GCF_025362455.1 Deinococcus sp.
GTGGTTAAACGTCGCCGTGCAGCCGCCGTCCACCGTCACCACCGAGCCGGTCATGAACGACCCTCCCCCGGAGGCCAGAAACACCACCACCCGCGCCACCTCCTCCGGCTGCGCCTGGCGTCCCAGCGGCTGCCGGGCGGCATTGGCCTCGCGCCGGGCCTGGGCGGCAAGCTGCTCGCCTTGAGGCAGGCTGGCGCGGTGGCCGCCCATGTCGGTGTCGATGTAGCCGGGGCAGACCGCGTTGACCCGGATGTGGTCGGGGCCGTAGTCCACCGCCAGTTGCCGGGTCAGGTTGACCAGCCCGCCTTTCGAGGCGCAGTAGGCCGCTGCCAGGGGCGCCCCGGTCAGGCCGTAGGTCGAGGCGACGTTGACGATAGCGCCGCCCCCGGCCCGCAGCAGATGCGGCAGGGCGGCGCGGGCACACAAAAACGGGCCGCGCAAATTGACCGCCAGCACCCGGTCCCAGGCGCCGATATCCAGCTCGTGCGCCCTGACGCCTTCACCAGCGACTCCGGCGTTGTTGACCAGTACGTCCAGCCGTCCGAAGTGGGATACGGCAGCGGCCATCAGGGCGTCTACTGACGTGGAAGCCCGAAACGGTAGCCTGGCCGTACTTAGGTTAAAGTGAACGTGTCCCGCTCCATCTGTGGTCCTGTGCCTGGTCAGTCATCTGTGACCCTCGCCCCCTCAATGCGTATCAGGAGATATCATGCCATCAGAGAACGTGCCAGCTCAAACGAGGCCAGCCGAGACTATACCCGTCGAGACCGCCAACGACGCGCCCGCCGGAGTGCAGCGCCGCACCGTTGTGACGGGTCTGGCCGTCGGCGGCGGCGCACTGCTGCTGAGCCAGGTCGCCCGTGCCCAGACGGCGACCCCGGCGCCCGCCGCCGTGAAGATCACGCCGCTGAGCAAGCTGACCAAGGACTTCGCCACCGCCGAATTCATGTTCGGCGACACGGCGGCGCTGCTGGTGCGCCTGAGTGGCCCGCCCACCGACAAGGCGCGGGCACTGGAGGTCAAGGTCGGCGGCAAGCCGGTGTACCTCTCGGCCTTCACGCGGGTCTGTACTCACCTGGGCTGCAAACCCGCCCTGCCCGACGCCAAGACTCACCTTCAGGTCTGCCCCTGTCACGGCAGCGCCTACAGCGCCGACGGCACGGTGGTCAGGGGACCGGCCAAGCTCAGCCTGGGTCTGCTGAAGCTGGAAGTGCGCGGCAGCGATGTCTGGGCCGTGGCCCTGGCACCGGCTCCGGCCCCGGCAAGCTGAAGACGCTGGCCCGGCGCGAGACGTCGGCGCACGAGACCGACATCTGAATTTCGCCGGTCAACAAAGGAAAGGCAGGGCTCCTTCGACTGGTGGGGCGCAGTGGCGAGTAGCCCCGCGCCGTCAGTCGGCGCGTTGCTTGCGCCCGCGAAAGCCTGCCATGACCTACCTCGACCTTCTCCGACCACGGACCATGCGGCGCACGAAACAAAACAGTGCCCTGGCGAAATAGGCATGTTCTTTGCGGCGTCTGCCACGCTCCTGCTCCGGTGCCGATTGAGAGCCGACAGCCCGGATGCTCAGCGAGGGCACCGACGCGAGATACGCACTCTGAATACGAACCAGAGTTGCAATCTGAAATTTATAGCCCTAATATTTTCGACGTCTAACATATCAGAGAGGCGATCAATCCCAGGACAGCCAATCCCAGGACAGCTCCGGTCCCAAACCGTCCGGCGTTCTCTGTTTCTCGTGGCGTCATGAGGCGGACCGTGACGCCCTGAAGTGGGGCCGCTCAGTCCGGGCGACGCGGCGGCACCCAACCCGCCCGCTGCCGAGTACCACGACACCGTGGCCTTGAACCTGACCAAGCCCTACCGCTACGTGCGGATGAACTCGACACAGCGCGGCTGGTCGGCCAACGACGGCAGCCAGTACGGCGTGTCGCTCTTCGAATTCGCCGTGTACGGGGCTGGCGGCCAGGACAATCCGGCCCCCATCGCCGAGCCGCCCGCCCCCACCGGCAACACCTGGGTGCTCAAGTGGCAAGACGAGTTCGGCAGCGCCGCCATGCCGCTCAAGCTCGACAACAGCAAATGGAACTACGAGCTCGGCGACGGCTGCGACAAGGGCGTGTGCGGCTGGGGCAACGGCGAGCGCCAGTTTTATACTGACAGCCTGAACAACGTCTACGCGCAGAACGGCCTGCTGAACATCACCGCCCGCAAGAACGACGCCGGGCACGACTACACCTTCGGGCGCGTCACCACCGCTGGCAAGTACCAGTTCACCTATGGCCGGGTGGCCGCCCGCATCCGGATGCAGACCCCGGCCACGGCGTCTGGGGCCAAGGACGGCCCGGTGGGCGTCTGGGGCGCGTTCTGGATGCTGGGCTTCGATGTCGACGATGCGTATGTCGGCTGGCCGAACGCGGGCGAGACCGACATCTTCGAGAACATCGGCTACACCTGGTGGCACAGCTCCTCGCTGCACGGCCCCGGCTACTACGGCGCTGGCAGCATCGGCGAGGCGTACAACAAGCTGGACACGCCCAGCGGCATCGTGGCGGGCAGCCACCCAGACTTCAAGACCACTGACTGGCACACCTATCAGGCCCAGTGGGACGCCGACCAGGTGGTCTTCAGCATCGACGACGTGCCGTACCGCACCGTCCTGCGCTCGGAGGTCGAGAAGCGCGGATACTGGGTCTTTAACAAACCCAACTTTATTTTGCTGAACGTGGCCTACGACGGCGCGTACCCGGCGGCCTACCGCAACAACCCGCAGAACTTCACCGGCCCCAAGACCGAGGGCGGCCTGGCGCAACTCGCCGAAGCC
This sequence comes from Deinococcus sp., assembly GCF_025362455.1. GTDB lineage: Bacteria > Deinococcota > Deinococci > Deinococcales > Deinococcaceae > Deinococcus. Next base: position 2,825 of record NZ_JANYGJ010000085.1, read on the forward strand.
AACTTCCCGCACACCATGCAGGTCGACTGGGTGCGGGTCTACCAGCGGCAGTGAGCGGCAATAGCCCTGGCCAGCCCTCACCCGCAACGACCATCACTCACTCACCACCAGGAGACACCATGACCATGAACAAAATGCTGACCGGATTGACCGGATTGACCGGACTGACCCTCGCCCTCAGCGCCTGTGGAACGTCGCCCAGCGCCCAGGCTCCGAGTCCAGCCGCACAGACCGCTTCGGTGTAGACGCAGGCGCTGGGCGATTGCCTGCCCGCCAACGCTGCACTGAACAAGGTCGCCACCTCCTCCTTGGTCGAGATGGACTGGACCGTGCCCGGTAACGCGGTGGACGGCGACACTCCGAACCCCAGCCGCTGGTCGAGCCAGTTCAGCGACCCACAGTGGCTCCAGATCGACCTGGGGCGCCCGCAGGTGGTGTGCGGCGTGTTCAGGTCCTCCTCGTCGAGCGCCTGGCCGGTGCGGGCATGCTGCTGCACCCGGACGTCCATCAGGGTCTTGGCCGCCGAGTTGCCGCTCATCAGCGAGTGTTTGGCGCTGGGCCACAAAAACAGAAAGCGCGGCGCGAAGGCCTTGCCGCTCATGGCGTAGTTTCCGGCGCCGTAGCTGCCCCCGGTAACCACCGTAAGTTTGGGCACCACGCTGTTGCTCACCGCGTTCACCATCTTGGCGCCGCGCCGGATGATGCCCTCCTGCTCGGAGTCGTGCCCGACCATGAAGCCGGTCACGTCGGCCCGCCGCCCGCGCGTGCCCGGTCTACCGCCTCCTGCACCACCGCCTGCACCGCCAGCACGTCCTGACCGTCGACGTAGTAGCCGGGCATGCCGTGGGCCGGAGCCCGCATAGCGATGGTGCGCGGGGCCGACTGCCCGGCGAACTCGACGCTGATGGCGTACTGGTTGTTCTCGCACAGGAAGATCACCGGGGCCTGGAGCACCCCCGCCATGTTCAGGCCCGCGTGCCAGTCTCCGGCACTGGTCGCGCCGTCCCCGAAGGTGCACAGCGTGATGTCACCGGCTCCGGCGAGCTGCTGGGCGTAGGCGGTGCCCACGGCGGGCGGCACCTGCGAGCCGATGCTTGGCCCCTGCGAGACCAGGTTGATCGGTTTGGAGCCGAAGTGGTGGGCGAGCTGGTGGCCTTTGCTGGCCTCGCTGCGCTTGCCCATCACCTCGGCGAACCATTCGAGCAGCGAGGCGCCCAGCGCCAGGGCCAGACCCTGATCGCGGTAATACGACCAGATCCAGTCGAAGCCGGGGCGCAGGGCGTGGGCGGCGCCGACCTGGGTGGCCTCCTGCCCGGCGGCCTGGGCGAAGAAGCTGGAGCGGCCCGAACGCGTGATGCTCACCAGTTTCTCGTCCACCACGCGGGCGCGGCGCATGTCACGGTACATCCGCAGCAACTGTTCGCAGCAACTGAACGTCGCCGAGCGGGGCGCTCCACTCGCCCAGGCGGCGCCCGTCGTCGTCGATCAGGCGCAGCGGCGTGTCGGTCAGGGGGGTCAACATGGCAGGGCTTCTCCTGAAGCGGGTCTGGCGGCGAAAACGGGGAAGGAGGGGCGGCGCCGGAATGGAGTCGGGGCGAGCGGACTCACCGGCTGCCCGCCGCGCCGCTGAAGGCCGCCGGGATCAGCAGGGCCGCGTCGGTGCGCAGGCGCAATTCGTCCAGGCTCACGTCCGGGGCGAGTTCAATGAGTTGCAATCCGCCCGGCACCACGTCGAGGACCGCCAGATCGGTGATGACGCGGTGGACCACGCCCAGCCCGGTCAGCGGCAGGGTGCAGCGCCGCACCAGCTTGGCCTCGCCGGATTTCGAGGTGTGTTCCATCAGCACGACGACCCGCAAGGCCCCGGCCACCAGGTCCATGGCGCCGCCCATGCC
>NZ_JANYGJ010000102.1 GCF_025362455.1 Deinococcus sp.
AATGGCGGGTATGCGCTTTGTCTGGATTCGTCTGCTGGCAACTTATGGGCCGATGGATGATCCACGCCATCTACTTCCCTCGGTGGTTTCGCAACTTTTGGAAGGCAAATGCCCCGCACTCACACCTGGAGAGCAGCTCTGGGACTATCTCTACGTTGATGATGCGGTCGAGGCGATTGCCCGGCTGGGAACCGACACAAGAGCGGCAGGCATATTCAACTTAGGTTCCGGTGAAGCATTCAGTGTGCGCTCGGTCGCTGAACTGATACGAGATAAAATAGATCCGGCACTGCCGCTTGGATTTGGCGAGATCCCCTACCGGCCCGATCAAGTAATGCATCTGCAGGCCGATATTACGAAACTCACCGATGCGACTGGATGGCGGCCCCAGGTGAGTCTGGCCGAGGGCCTCAGCCGCACAATCGCGTGGCACCGGGCACAGGCGGCAAGTTTGGAACAGGCAAGTTTGGAGCAAGAACGATGAAAGCCTCGGATTATATCGCACACTTTCTGAAAGAGCGCGGCGTCCCCTGCGTCTTCGAGATGGCGGGCGGCATGATCACACACATGCTGGACTCGATCTACTCGGTCGGCGGCATAAGAATCGTCAGCGTACATCACGAGCAGACCGCCGCCTTCGCCGCCGAAGCCGCCGGGCGTATGATCGGCCTTCCCGGTGTCGCGATGGCGACCAGTGGGCCGGGAGCGACCAATCTGCTGACAGGGATAGGGAGCTGCCATTTCGATTCAACCCCCGCCGTCTTTATTACTGGCCAGGTCAATCGCCATGAGCAGAAAGGCGACCGGGCGATCCGTCAGCTCGGGTTCCAGGAGACGGACATTGTGGCAATGGCCGCCCCCATCACGAAAGCCGCCTGGCAGGTCAATGACCCGCACCTGCTGCCGCAGATGCTGCATGACGCGTTCGAATTGGCCGTCAATGGCCGGCCCGGCCCCGTGCTGCTGGATATTCCGATGGATGTTCAGCGCGTCGACATCACGCCCCCCACCTCTTTCCCGGACTCACCAATAAGCCAGCCTATCCCGGCTGAACGGCTTCAAGACATGTTCGCCCAGATGGCAGCCGCGAAGAAGCCTCTGATTTTAGCGGGAGGCGGAATCCGCTCCGCCCGTGCGGCGGAAGCCTTTCGAGAGTTTGTACACATCGCTGGCGTTCCGGTGGTCCATTCGTTGATGGGTGTGGACGTGCTTCCCTACAGCGACCCATTGCGTATCGGCCTCATTGGCTCCTACGGCAACCGCTGGGCAAATCATGCCGTCGGCCAAAGCGATTTCCTGCTCGTGCTGGGCAGCCGCCTGGACGTTCGCCAGACCGGCTCTGAGACCGAAGCCTTCAAAGGCGACCGCGTCGTTTTCCACGTGGATGTCGAACCCGGCGAGATCAATAACCGGGTCACGGGCTGCGAGGCGATTGTTGCCGACCTCCCCGCGTTTTTCGAGGCGGCACTCCCCGCCGCGAAAGATGTACGCTGGCCGGACCGGAGGGAATGGCTTCGCAGCATCGCAGCCCTTCGTGCTGAATGGCCGGATACGAGCGAGCTGCCGGATATCGAGGGCATCAACCCCAATAAACTTATGCACGCCCTGTCTCAGTATTCCCAGGGGGCATCGGCCTATGTGATTGACGTCGGCCAGCACCAAATGTGGGCCTCTCAGTCGGTCGAAGTCGGCCCGGACCAGCGCTTCCTGCTCTCAGGCGGCATGGGGTCGATGGGATTTGCCCTGCCCGCCGCCATAGGCGTGGCGGCGGTTGACAGCCGCCCGGTGGTACTGATCGCCGGAGACGGCGGCTTCCAGACAAACATTCAGGAGCTTCAGACCGTCGCCCGGGGCAGCCTGCCGCTCAAGATGGTAATCGTCAACAACCAGTGCCACGGCATGGTTCGTCAGTTCCAGCAATCCTATTTTCACGAGCGTTATCAGTCAACTTTGTGGGGCTACAGTGCTCCCGACTTTGCCGCAGTTGCCGCGGGATATGGGATCACTTCCGGGACGGTGGACCGCGAAGAGGGACTGGACGAAGCTCTGCGTCAACTCTGGGCTGATCCGGCAAAACCTGCTTTGCTGCAAGTGATGATCGACACCTATGCCAATGCCTACCCAAAGCTGGCCTTCGGCCTG
>NZ_JANYGJ010000106.1 GCF_025362455.1 Deinococcus sp.
CGCGTTCGATCGCCACTGGACCGGCGTCCTGAGGCAACCCGGCGTTCAGGTCACGGATCAGTTGCTCTGTTCGCTCCCGCACGGCTACCGCCCACTCTGGTTCGATCATCCCTCAGTATCCCGCATTTCTGAGTTACACCCTGGCGCAATGTCCAGGCTTGCTTCCCGCCCACCTGGCCCTGTATAGTCTCTTCTTGGCCACAAGTGGGGCCGGGCACCAACAGCGCTGCATGTCGGCGCGGCCCGCGCTCCCCAGACGGCGACGCTTGCTCAGCACTCAGCGCAGTGCAGGCTGTCCGCCGGGCTCAGGGAGAGAGTATGCCGAAAATGAAGACCAAAAAGAGCGCCACGCGCCGCGTGAAGATCACGGCGACGGGCAAAGTCATGGCGTTCAAGAGTGGCAAGCGCCACCAGAACACCGGCAAGAGCGGTTCGGAAATCGCGGGCAAGGGCAAGGGCTTTGTTCTGGCTAAAAGCGAGTGGGCACGCATGAAACTCGCCCTGCCGGGAGGGAAATAAGCTATGCCACGGTCCAAGACAGGCACCATCCGTCGTCGCCGTCACAAGAAGGTACTCAAGCGGGCCAAGGGCTTCTGGGGTTCACGCTCCAAGCAGTACAAGATGGCCTTTCAGACGCTGCTCAACGCCGCGACCTACGAGTACCGCGACCGCCGCAACAAAAAGCGCGACTTCCGCCGCCTGTGGATTCAGCGCATCAATGCCGGTGCCAGGCTGCACGGCATGAACTACTCGAACTTCATCGCCGGGCTCAAGCTGGCCAACATCGACCTCAACCGCAAGGTGCTGGCCGACCTGGCCGCCCGCGAGCCCGACGCCTTCGCCCTGCTGGTGGCGAGTGCCAAAACCGCCAACGCGAACAAGGTCAGCGCCAAGACCGCCGCCTGAGACTGAGGTTGCCTCAAATTTAAGGTTGTACAGAGCCGCTCCTTCGGGGGCGGTTTTTTGTTTTGGGAAGTAGGCAGTGGAAAGGGCGAAGGGAAGTGGGAGGCCGGACGCAGTAGAGAGGGCCGTTCAAGTTGCTGAACGGCCCTCTGCGCTAACTGCTGTATTGAACGAACCGAACAGGGGAGAAGTGGATGGTTGAGTAGGTCAGGTCGTGCCCACTCCCCACTCCCCACTTCCTACTTCCCGAAATATTCCGGCAGATCCTCTCTGTTAATTAAAATGTCACGCGGCTTGCTGCCCTGGTGCTTGCTGACGATGCCCATGGCTTCCATCAGGTCCATCAGTTTTCCGGCGCGGGCGTGGCCCACTGACAGGCGACGCTGCAAGCGGCTCACGCTGCCCTGACCCTCCTCGATGCAGATTTCGGCGGCCTGGCGCAGCAGCGGGTCCGAGAAGTCCATGTTGGCCTTGTCGCCGGGACTGTGGCCCGCCTCGATGCCGCCGTCGAAGTCGGGGCCGTAGAGTTCCACGAAATCGTCGTCGAAGACCTGGCGGCGCAGCTCCCCGGTGATGCGGGCCGATTCGTCCTCGCTGATGTACGGCCCCTGGAGGCGAATGGGTTTAATGAGGCCCGGCTGGTAAAACAGCATGTCACCCATGCCGGTCAGCCGCTCGGCGCCCATGCTGTCTAAGATGGTGCGCGAGTCGTGCGAACTGCTGACGGCGAAGGCGATGCGGGCGGGCACGTTGACTTTGATCAGGCTGGTCAGAATATCCACGCTGGGCCGCTGGGTCGCCAGGATCAGGTGCATGCCGGTGGCGCGGGCCATCTGCGCCAGGCGCATGATCGCCGACTCGACTTCCTTGGGCGAGGTAATCATCAGGTCCGCCAGCTCGTCGATGATGATGATGAGGTGCGGCAATTCCACCTCGCCAACCTGGCGCATCTTGGCGTTGTACTGCTCCAGGTTCTTGGCGCCGACCTGCGACATCATCTTGTAGCGCCGCTCCATGTGGGCCACCGCGCCCAGCAGCACCCCGGCGGCGTCCACCGGGTTGGTGACCACGCTGCGGACCAGGTGCGGAATGCCGTCGTAGGGCGTGAGTTCCACCATCTTGGGGTCGATCATCAGAAACCGCAGTTCCTGGGGCAGATACTTGAACAGCAGGCTGGTGATCAGGGTATTCACGCACACCGACTTGCCCGATCCGGTGCTGCCCGCCACCAGCAGATGCGGCATCTTGGCCAGGTCGCCGACCATCAGCTCGCCGTCTATGGATTTGCCCAGGATGATCGGCAGCCGCGCCCGGCTGTTCTGGAAGCTGGCCGCCGCCACCGCCGTGTGAAAGGTGACCGGCTCGCGCTCGGCGTTGGGCACCTCCAGCCCGATGACGCTCTTGCCGGGCACCGGGGCCTCGACGCGCACGCCGCCGACGGCCAGGGCACGCGCCAGGTCGTTACTTAGGCTGGCGATGCGGCTGATCTTCTCGCCGGGCGCAGGCTCGATCTCGTAGCGGGTGACGGTGGGGCCACGGGCGAAGTCCACCACCTTGGCCGAGAGTCCGAATTGCCCCAGCGTCTCGTTGATGAGCCCGGCCCGCTGCCGCGCCGAGTGGTCGAGCGCGGCGGTGTTGTGGACCTCCGGCGGAATCGGGTCGAGCAGGTCCAGGCCGGGCAGCGCCAGCTCCAAGGCGCCCTGCGCCGGGCGGCTGCGCTTGGGGGCGGCGCCGCCCTCGGACTCCTCCCAGGGCAGGCCGGGTTCGAGCTTGCGGCCAGACGGTACGGGTAGCTCGGCGACCTCTGAGACGGGGCCAGGGCCAGCAACAGGTCCAGGTCCAGCAACAGGGCCAGGTCCAGCAAACGCCGCGCCGCTGATAGAACTGTTGTGAACCGGGCCGTTGTTGCCTGAACCCGTCACTCCTGAACCCGTCACCCCTGAAGTCTGGGCGGCGGCGACCAGCACGGCAGGCACCGGCTGAACCAGGCCGTGCTCCGAACCGGACGAACTGAACGCAGCGCCCGGACCCACCTCGCCCAGCCGCATGTCGATCAGCGGCGGCTGGTAGGCCAGTCCGGCTCCGAATTCAGTGTTGGCTAACTCTTCAGTGTTGGCTGATTCGGTGCTGCCGAAACTGCCGAAGTCGAAATCCATCAACGGTGCGCCGCTGACGATATCCTCGCCGCGCCGTTGCCAGTGGGCCAGGTCGGCCAGGGTGGCGTCCGGGTCGGTCAGCAGGGCCTGTTCGAGCGACTCGGCCAGGTAGGTCGGGCCGGAATCGAAGCTGCGGGTCAGTTGCGGCCAGCCGGGATAGCGTTCGCTGCGGGTCTTCCAGGTGGCGTAACCGCCTTCGAGTTCGCGCCAGCCCTGGGCGCGGGCCGAGTGGGCCGGGCGCTCGCGGGCCAGCAGCGCCGGGTCGGGCTTTTCGAGCGACTTCATGGCGCGTTTGCGTTCGCGCTCCAGGGTTCCGGCGCGGGCCGCCAGCCGGTAGAGGTCCATCACCAGGCTGCGGCGTAGGCGTTCCAGGGCGCCGCTGGCCAGGGTCGAGGGCAGTTCGCGGCTCAGCTCACTGCGTCCGGCCCGGACCTCCTGGGCCAGCGTCTCCACCTCGGTCCCGGCGTCGGGCGCCTCGCGCTCCAGGGCCGCCTGAAGGTCGCGCCCGGCGCCCTGCACGAAGTTGGAGCTGATTTCGCGCCAGTGCCGCAGCTCGGCCTCCATATCTTTCAGGCCGTGCTCGTCGAGCGCCCGGACCTGCTTGCTGGCATCCTTGGTCTCGTCCTGCCAGCCCCGGAGCTCGCGGCTGTCGGGGTAGAGCTTGCCCAGCGTCTCCAGATTGCGGGTATGCACCGACAAGTGCTGCCGGACCTGCTGGCGTTGCTGGGCGGTGCCCTTGCCCTCCTGGCGGGCCTCGATGGCGCCCTGGAAGACGCCCAGCAGTGCGCCGATTACCCCGCTGACGCCCCGGAAAAAGCCCTTGAGCACGGTGAACGGCTTGAGCCGCAGCATCAGTTCCGCGCCCAGCGTCAGGGTGATGACCGGCAGCAGCGCCGCCGCGTAGCCCAGCAAGCGCAGGGGGCGCAGCGCCAGCGCCGCCAGGCTGCCCGCCGTGCCCGGCAGGGCAATTTCTTGCAGCGCCAGCAGCGACAGAATCACGATGGCCGCGCCCAAGAGGCGGCGGGTCAGCCTGCCCAGGTCGCGCCCCAGAAAAACGAGCACGCCGTAGCACAGCGGAATCATCGGTAGGGTGTAGCCACCCCACGACAGTGCGCCTATCAGAGCGCCGTGGGCCTGTGACATGAACCCGGCGCCCTGGGCGGGCAGCACCAGGGTGATAATCAGAAAAATGCCCAGCGCGAACAGCACCAGGCCGAGCGCCTCACCGTCGAAGCGGTTCTGGACGGTTTTGGCGGGTTTTTTCGCCTTGGTCATGTCCGTAGTTTAGCGGCTCGGCGGCGCCTGTGGCTCTGAGGCGAGTGCCGGAGCCTGATGAAGCTGGGCGGCGGAGCGAGTCGAGGGAAGCAGGGCGACTGGGGAAGAAGGGTTCTGGATATTTCCGCGCCTCTTTTGCAGCAGTGTCCAGAACAAACTAAAAATCTGTCGTCCTGAATACGCGGCGGGATGGCTATCAAAGACTGGCACAGTATTGTCTTGACGGTCAGCCAAGGCATTTCTCGTATCAGGACTGAGCATCTGCAAACAACCTGACCGACAACTCCGAAGATTTGTCACCCTGAGCGCAGCCGAAGGGTCTACTGAAGGGGACTTCCTGGGGCGCTCAGAACGACATTGCTATCATCACGATGGTTCAGAGCGTTTCACTATGCGGCGATAGACCACCGTTCAACTTCACTAAAGCAGATGTCGTAAAAAGACCCTTTTTATGACCGAGCAAAGCGAGTAGTTTTAACTGAGCAAGGCGCAGAATGGAGGCGCGGGGAGGCTGTTTTCCCCGTGGCGTCATTCGGAGTACTGCTCTAAGCTGGAGGCTATGAATTCCCTCTGCTCCGGCTGGCTGGTGTTGCCCGATGTGCTCAGGCGCCAGCTCTGGCAGCATGCCCGGCGGGCGGCGCCGCAGGAGTGCGTGGGCGTGCTGGGCGGCCAGGTTTTGGTAAGCGGCCCGAATTCAGTCGGCTGGGAGGCGGTGGCCCTCTACCCGCTGCCCAACGTGGCGCCCGATCCGCTGCGCGAGTTCCTGGCCGGGGCGCCGCAGTTCGTGCGCTCACTGGCGGCCATGCGACTGGAGGGGCTCGAACTGGTCGGCATCTACCACAGCCACCCACGCGGCCCGGCCCGCTTCAGCGGCGTCGATCAGGCGCGGGCCGCTTACCCCGTGCCGCACCTGATCGCGGACCTGCTCGGCGGCGAGCTGCACGCCTTCGCGCTGCCCCAGGGAGGCGAGATTCGGCTGCTGGGCGTTCGTCCAGACGAGGTTTGGCCAGACGAGCTTTGACCAGACGAGCTTTGAGAGTTCGGGTTCCCTACCGGCTGGCCAGCACGCCGAGCACCCGCCGGGCGCCGAGGTAGCGGGTGGCCCAGTAACGGCTGGTCAGGTCGTCGATGGACACCTTGCCTAGATACGAATTGGCGTTGATGAAGGTGCCTCCACTCAGCGCGATGCCCACATGCGTGACCCGGCCCCGGCCCTCGGTGTCGAAAAATACCAGATCGCCGCTCTGAAGCTGGCTGCGCTCGACGGCCACGCCCACCTGGGCCTGCTGGGCGCTGCTGCGCGGCAGGTTCAGCCCCAGCGGCGCGAAGACCTGAAGCACGAAGCCGCTGCAATCGGTGCCCCGGCGGCTCTGACCGCCCCAGGCGTAGGGCACGCCCAGCAGGCTCTGGGCGTTGGCCAGCCAGTCGTACTCGCCGGACAGCGGCGGATTTGGCCCGGTCTGGCCCGGCCCGGTCTGCTCGGTCTGGCCCGGCGTCACCTCGGCGCCAAGTGGGGTCAGCGGTTCGGGCAGCGGTACGGTGGTGGTCGGTTCCGGCGTCACGTTGATCGTCGAAAAGGTCGTGCTGGAGTTGACGGGGCTGGTCAGGCTCGGCTCTGTCAGGGGCAGATTGGTGGCACTGGAGCTGGCGTATGAGCTGGAGAGGTCGGGCGCCGCTGCGGCTGTGCTGAGACTGGCTGCGCTGAGACTGGCTGTGCTGAGACTGGTGTTGCTGGCGCTGCTGGACGGACTGCCAGCCGCCGCACTCCCAGTCGCCGTTCCCCCAGTCGCCGTGCTCAGGCTCAGAACCTGGCCCACGCTGAGGTTGGGGCCGCTGAGGTGATTGAGGCTCAGCAGCGCGTCCACGCTCAGGCCAGAGCGCCGGGCCACGTTAAACGCCGTGTCGCCCCGGACGACGGTGTACGTCGGGGGCGACACGAGCAGCGTCTGGCCTACGCTGAGGTTCGGGCTTCGCAAGTTGTTGAGGTTGAGCAGCGCGTCCACGCTGAGGTTGTACCGTTTAGCCAGGCTGTAGGCGGTGTCTTTGGGCTGCACGGTAATGTTGAGCCCAGTTTTGAGCCCAGTGACGCCGTGTCCAGTCAGCCCAGTCGGCGCGGCGGGAAGAGGCGACGAGCCAGTTACCGGTAAGCCAGTGACCGGCGATCCAGTAACCGGCAATCCAGCCGCCAGCGCGGCTCCGGGGCACAACAAAACAGCACACAGCAGGGTTCGGAACACGAAGACCTCGGCGGCTGAGTGGGTGCCAGGGAAACGCACCGCTCAGCAGGGCAGGGTGAGGCGAAGTTGGGGCTCAACAGGACTTAAGCGACGTCTACAACGATGGCGCAGTGTAACACGGTCTACTTTGGTGGGGTGAGGAAATATTCACGCCCTCTCATCTTTAGTCAGCCGCGTGACTGGCCGCGCCACTAATTCAGGGTAGCCCTGAGCGAGTTACACTTTTATCACCACTTCTCACCGCCAGGGGCAACTGACGTTCATCAACGCTCATCTTTCCAATCCAGGCCGGGCGCAGCCTCGGAGTATGTTCGCCTCACTCGGCACCTGGCGCCGCGACACCTTCCGGGCGTTGAGGCATCCGCAGTACCGGCGCTTCTGGTTTTCGCAACTGCTCAGCCTGGTGGGTTCGTGGATGCAGGCCACCGCCCAGTCGTACCTGGTGCTGGAACTCACCGGCAACAACTCGGCGGCGCTCGGCTGGGTCACCGCCGCGCAGTTCATGCCCAGCCTGCTGCTCTCGCTGTTCGCCGGGGCCATCATCGACCGCAGCGAGCGGCGCCGGGTGCTGCTGAGCACCCAGATCACGCTGATGCTCACGGCCCTGACGCTGGCGGTCACGACTCACCTGAACCTGGTGACGCTGCCGCTGGTGCTGATTCTGGCGGCAGTCAGCGGCACGGCCAACGCCTTCGACATGCCCGCCCGGCAGAGCATGGTGGTGGACTTCGTGCCCAGAGAAGACGTCAGCAACGCCGTGGCGCTCAACAGCCTGTCGTTCAACGTCTCTCGCACGCTGGGGCAGGCGGTCTTCGGGCTGGTGGCGGCGGCGGGCGCGGCATTGTTTGGAGGAACTGGGCTGTCCGGGGGCAGTGGCGAGTCGGTGCAGGGCCTGGCGTTTCCCTTTTACCTGAACGTGGCCTCGTTCGTGCTGGTGCTGTATGTGCTCGCAACCCTGCCGTTTCCGGTTCGTGAATTCGGCGGGCCGCGCCGCCCGGTTATCAGCGACATTCAGGAGGGGCTGCGCTACGTGCGCGGCACGCCCGCCGTGGGCGTCACTATGGCGCTGGTGGCGCTGCTGAGCCTGAGCGTCATCAACTTCAACGTCATCATCCCCTACTTCGCCCGCGCCGTGTACGGCCTGCGGGAAGGCGGCTTCGGGGCCATGAACGCCGCCTTCGGGGCCGGGGCCATGATCGGGGCGCTGTGGCAGGCGTCCCAGCGCGACCCGGCGCGGAATCTGCGGCCTGGGGCGCTCATCATGCTGCTCAGCAGCGCCGCTTTCGCCTTCGCGCCCTCGGCCCTGCTGGCCTCGCTGGTGCTGGCCATCTGCGGCTTCGGCATGTTGACCTTTCTGATCAGCGCCAACAGCACCGTGCAGCTCACCGTGCCCGACGCGCTGCGGGGCCGGGTCATGAGCGTCTACTCGCTGGTGCTGATGGGCATGGGGCCGCCCGGAGCGCTGATCGTCAGTTACCTGATCGGCAAGTCGGGGCCGCTGGGGCCGCATCTGGGCCTGGGCGTGGTGGTGGGCCTGGGCGCCCTGGCGGTGGCCGGGTTGTGGGTCCGCTTGCCGCGTGGGGTGGTGAAGGTGGGAGTGCCGGTGGGAGTGCCAGTGGAAGTGCAGGGGGCAAAGCGGTGACGAGAAACGGGCCGCCCCGGTCCAGACGACTCGCCTTGCCCCGCCCCCCGAACAGGACTAGACTCACGGTATGTTGATTGCCGACCAGAGGGGAGCCGCCGACAACGGTGCGCTTCTTCTTCGCTGGGGGCAGTGAGCGCCGATTCAGCGCCTCACACCGGCCCCGAATCCCAGTGGTTCGGGCTTTTTTTGTGGTGTGGGCTCACGTAAGTGTCTAGCGGCTCCAGTTACGGGTATTCGGAAAAAGCACCCGAACACCCTCCACCTCCGCCCCCAGCCACTCTTGGCTACTCCCGTTGGTCGGAGTGATGAAGAACGCATCACCCGCCAGCAATTTAGGAGGAATACTCAATGGGAATGACGATTGCCGAGAAGATTCTGGCGGCCCACAGCGGCCACGACGTGCTGGTGCCCGGCCAGCTCATCGAGTGCGCCACCGACTGGGTGCTGTGCCACGAGATCACCACCCCCGCCGCCCTGCGGATGCTCGAAGAGCGCGGCATGGACCGGGTGTTCAACCCCGACCAGATCGTGGCGGTGCCCGACCACTCGGTTCCGGCCATGAACATCAAGGCCGCCCAGATGTACCAGAAGCTCAAGAGCTGGGTCCAGAAAAACGGCATCAAGCACTTCTACGACGTGGGGCGCGGCGGCATCGCCCACGTCGTGCTGGAAAACACCGGCCTGATGAAGCCGGGGCAGACGCTGGTGTCCGGCGACTCGCACACCTGCAACGCGGGCGCCCTGGGCACCTTCGCCACCGGAGTCGGCAGCACCGATCTGGCCGGAGCCATCTATGCGGGCAAGGTCTGGTTCAAGGTGCCCGAAACCATGCTCATCAAAGTGTCGGGCCGTCTCCAGCCGGGCGTCACGCCCAAGGACCTGGTGCTGGAAGTCATCAAGCGCATCGGGGCCGACGGCGCCAACTACCTGGTCATGGAATGGGTCGGCGAGATGATCGACCACCTGGATATGGAGGGCCGCTTCACGCTCGCCAACATGGCCATCGAGGCGGGCGGCAAGACCGGTATCATCGCCGTGGACGACACCACCCGCGCCTACATGGCCGCGCGCGGCGTCACGCCCGATCAGTACACCGAATACCAGTCCGACCCCGACGCGAAGTACAAAGTGGTTATCGAGGTGGACGCGGGCGCCACCGAACCCACCGTGGCCTACCCGCACATCCCCAGCAACGGGCGGGTGGCGGGCAGCGACCGCATCAAGGTCTCTCACGCCTACGTCGGAAGCTGCACCAACGGGCGCATCAGCGACCTGCGCGACGTGGCCCGCATCCTGAAAGGCCACAAGATCGCCGACGACGTGCAGATGATCGTCGTGCCCGCCACCCAGCTCATCTGGAAGCAGGCGGCGCAGGAAGGACTGCTCGAAATCTTCGTGGACGCCGGAGCCAGCGTGAGCTACCCCTCGTGCGGCGCCTGCCTGGGGATGCATTCGGGCGTGCTGGGACCGGACGACGTGTGCATCAGCAGCACCAACCGCAACTTCGTGGGCCGGATGGGCGACCCCACCGCGCAGATTTACCTGGCCTCGCCCGCGACGGTGGCGGCCAGTGCCATCGCCGGGTTCATCTCCGACCCACGCGCCTACAACGATACGATTGGCACGCTGGGCAAGGCGGGCGACTGACATGGGAGATGCCAAACGCCGCAAACAGCTCGGCCTGATGCCCACATTGCACCCCTTTGAAGTCGAGGTGGACCGTGACGGCAAGCTGAGTTTCATTCAGCAGCCCGTCGGCGAGGCCGAGCGCGAGCAGATCGCCCTGACCCTGACGCGGATGCTGCCCGTCGGCGCCCACTGGGACCAGGCGTACCGCACCACTTACGTCATGGCCGGGCTGCCCGAAGCGCTGCTGAACACCCGCGAGGACGTGGAAGCCATCACCGTGCCGCCGCGCCGCCGCCTGCTGGGTGAGCTGGCGATCTGGCCCGGCGAGCCGCGTGAGGAAGACGCCGACAGCGTTCAGGTGGAGGGCACCGTCAACACCTGGCTGCATTTCCGGCTCCGCCAGCACGCCTCGGCGCACGGCCCCTGGAGCAGTCTGCCGGTGGTCGACGACTTCGAGCAGGTGCTGGGCTACCTGATGCAGCATCCGGTGCTCAATCTGACCGGCGAGCTGGTCGGCAGCTCCACCGCCGAGCTGACCCAGGGCGGCGAGCTGAGCTGGACCGTGCAGCCCCCCGAAGCCCAACGCGCCGGGCTGGACGAGCTGACACGCGAGTGGTCCGGCAAGACCCCGGAGCTGTGGCTGGAGTTTCACCAAGACCGCCTGGCCGACAACCAGCACCCCGATTACGCCGCCGCGCCCAGCGCCCTGCGGGTCACCTTCGAGCTGCGCGAACCCGCCCCGCTGCAACCGCTGTTCGCCGCGCCGCTGGAGATGCTCGCCGGGCTGGACGTGTTTGCGGGCTCCGAGCAGTTCTACTCCACAGACGGCGAGACCTGGCTGCCCTACCCGCTGAGCGAAAGCGACGAGGGCGGGAATTTTTTCGACGATTCCATCGATCTGGAAACCGTGGAAGTCACGGTCTGGAGCGACGGGCGCGTCGAGTGGGCCGAGGACGCCTTCACAGGCGAGACCTTCACTGACCTACAGGCCGAGGGGCTGCGGGCCAGCCTGCGCGACTTCACCGGGGCCGGTGACAGCGCCACCTGGGCCGAGTACAGCCGTGTCACGCTCGAAGAGCTTTACTCGGATGAGTTGCTGGCACTGGACGCGGCGATCAAATTACCGGTCCTGAGCGCCGTGAAGATGGACGTGCCCGCCGAGCTGCCGGACGACTCCGGCCCGGACGGCGCGACTGATCTCCAGATGCTGTTCTTCGAGAACGAGCTGAGTTTCGACGGTGAAACCTGGCGCGACGTGGAAGAGGAGCTGCCGCCGGAGCTGGTGCGCTTTGCCCCCAGGGGCTCCGCTGCCCGCACCATCGACATGCCCACCGAGTAAGGCGAGTAGGGTTAGCCGCGCCGTGGACAGCAGATTCATCATCATTGCCAACCTGAACCAGCTCGTGCCGGGGCTGCTGGCTTTTCTGGGCGCGCTGGGCTGGTTCGCGCTGCGAGCTAGAGGTCAACCGGAGCTTCGCCCGAACCTCTGGTGGGGCGCCCTGGCCGGTCTGGCGGCGCTGGCCGTACCGAGCGTGATGGCCCAGGTCGGCACTTATGTGGGCTTGAGCGGCGCCCGCTCATCCAGTCGGTTGCCGCTGATGCTGACCAGTCTCCCCAGCGCCGTCATCTGGTTGCTGCTGAGCCTGAGCGTGCTGCTCATCTGCGTCTTCCAGCGCAAAGACCCGTTGCGCCGAAGCGTCGCGGCTGCCGTGCTGGCGGGCGTGCTCGTCCGTGAAGTGTTGCTGGTGGTGTTCTCGGTTCTCGCCCTGCTGTTCTTTTCCAGTGGTCTGTTCTGATCCCTCCAAAGGAGTTTACCCATGCCCACCGTTCACGTCTTTGCCCGCGACCACATCAACACCGACGAGATCATTCCGGCCCGTTACCTCACCACCGACATCGAGTCCGAACTGGCCAAATTCGCCATGGAAGACTACGACAAGGATTTCGTAAAGCGCGTCAAGCCCGGCGACATCATGGTGACCGGCGCGGATTTCGGCTGCGGTTCCTCGCGGGAGCACGCGGTGTGGTGCCTGCGCGGGGCGGGCATCAGCGCGATTCTGGCGCCCAACTTCGCCCGCATCTTCTACCGCAACGCCATCAACAACGGCTTCCTGGCCCTGGAGGCGCAGGACGTGGCGGCGGCCTTCACCGACGGCGACGAGGGCACCCTCGACCTGGCGGCGGGTACGCTCACCAACGAGCGCACCGGCCAGAAGGTCGCCTTCGCCCCCGTGCCGCCCTTCGCGCTGGAGATTCAGAAGGCGGGCGGCTGGCTGGAATACATGCGCGACCACATGCCCAGGGATGTGGAAGCCCAGTCGCTGAACGTCGTTAGCACCGAGGGCGGGCACGGCCACGCCGGACAGGCGGAGTGAGCCGCGATTCGTTCAATTGGACCACCTGGCTGCTGTGGGCGAACATGGCGATGGGTGCGCTGAGCATCCTGACGCAGAGCTGGCAGGTCGCGCTGATCTCGCGCATCGGCGAGGACCGTGCTCCGGAGCGCTCGGCGCTTGAGTTCAGCGACCGGCTGGTGACCCTCTCCAGCGTCCTGAACCTGCTGACCCTGCTGGTGACGGCGGTCGTGTTCCTGGTCTGGTATCACGCCGCTGTGAGCCGCCTGAAGGCCGCCGGTCAGTCGGTTTCGGTGACGCCGGGCTGGGCGGTGGGGATGTGGTTCGTGCCGGTCATCAGCTTGTGGCGCCCCTTCCAGATCGTGCGTGAGGCGGCCCAGCCAGCCGAGGCCGGGGTCAGTACCCTGCGCGGCTGGTGGGCCTGCTGGCTGATCGGCAACTGGGCGTCCAGAGCCGCGAGCCGGATACCCGGTACCTCGCTCGCCAATCTCCAGACGGCCCTCTTCATCTCCATCGGCTCCGATGTGCTGAGCATCGTCGCGGCTTACCTGCTGAGCCTGATCGTGCGCGGCATTCAGGCGAGACTCGACGCCCTGCCGCCTGTTCCCCAAGGAAGCTCCTATGCCCAGGTCTAAGTATGTCCTCACTAACATTTCGGGCTTCCGCACACAGCGCTCCATCCCTCCACTTCCGCCAGCGGGCAGGCGTCTGCTGGACGTCCGTTCTGCCCAAGAAGGACATACTTTCTTCCTCACTCGCTCTTCGTCGTGAACGGAGCGGCCAGGCCCGATAGGTGCCGTTCTGGACAAGAACGCGCCTGGGCACGCCACTCCTCCCGCTCGGTAAATCTAAAGCTTTACAAGGAGATACTTAAGTATGTCTAAAGTTGTGGTATTGGCCGGTGACGGCATCGGTCCTGAAGTCTGCGCCAGCGCGGTGCAGGTGCTGCAACACCTCGCCCCGGATGTTCAGATCGAGCACGCGCTGCTGGGCGGCGGCGCCTACGACCTGACGGGCTCGCCGTTCCCAGGCGCCACCCGTGAGGCGGTGCTGGCCTGCGACGCGGTGCTGCTCGGCACGGTGGGCGGCGCCCAGAACTCGCCCTGGAACAGCTTGCCGCGAGCGCTGCGGCCCGAATCGGGGTTGCTGCAACTGCGCCAGGCGCTGGGCGTGTTCGCCAACCTGCGGCCCGTCAAGGTGATGCCGGGCCTGGAAGACCTCTCGCCGCTGCGCAGCGACCTGGCCCGCCAGGTGGACGTGCTGATCGTGCGCGAGCTGCTGGGCGGCGCCTATTTCGATCCACGCCGCGCCATCGAGGGCGAGCACGCCTACAACACCATCGGCTACAGCAAGTCGGAGGTGGACCGGGTGGCCCGCGTGGCCTTCGAGGCGGCCCGGACCCGCCAACATCGGCTGACCAGCGTGGACAAGGCCAACGTGCTCGAAGTCTCCGAGCTGTGGCGCGGCGTGGTCCAGAACCTGCGCGACACCGAGTACACCGATGTGAAATTGGAGCACGAGTACGTCGATTCGGTGGCGATGCTGCTGGTCAAAACACCGGGCCGCTACGACGTGATCGTCACCGAGAACCTCTTCGGCGATATTCTGTCCGACCTGGCCGCCGTCATTCCCGGCTCGCTGGGCGTGATGCCCTCGGCCAGCCTGGGCGACGGCCCCGGCCTGTACGAACCCATTCACGGCAGCGCCCCCGACATCGCCGGAAAGGGCGTCGCCAATCCGGTCGGCACCATTCTGAGCGTCGCCATGCTGCTGCGCCACTCGCTGGGCCGTGACGCCGAGGCCAGCCGCATCGAGGCCGCCGTGCAACAGGCGCTGGCCACCGTGCGCACGCCGGACCTGGGCGGCAGCCACAGCACGGCGCAGATGGGCGCGGCGGTATTGGCCGAACTGGGTGCTGGCTAACTGGGTGCTGGCTAAACTGTAGGGCTGGCCGACCAACCCGGCCCGCTTCGGCTTCCCGGCTTCAGGAAGTCTTCACCTGTAGCGCCTGAGCGGGGTAGACGGTCTACTTTGAAGCATGGCTCATTCTCCGTCTCTGTCCACAACGCTGCTCCACACAAGGTTGCTGCGCCGTTTCGGCAGAGCGTCGCGTCCCTCACCGGTCTACCGGGGCCTGATTATCGGTGCGCTGGGCGGCCTGGTGGGTACGCTGGCGATGGGGCAGTACTGGACGCGCCTGGCGCCGCTGGTGCAGCCGCCCAGCAATGGACCATCCAGCCATGAACCATCCAGCAACGAGCCGCCCGCGCCGGACCGGCACGTCATCTCGCCGCTGGGTCAGCAGCACGAAAACGGTGAGGGACCAACTGCCTCGCTGGGCCGGTCGGCCTACGAGCTGATCGCGCACCAGACGCCCGGCCCCCAGACCCGCGCCGCGCTGAGTGAGGCGGTCCACTGGGCTATGGGCCTGGGCAGCGGCGCCCTCTACGGCGCCCTGAGCGCCCGGCACGGCGGCCAGCCGATCAGCGGCGGTGTCTATGGCGCGGCCCTGTGGCTGGCCGCCGACGAGGCGCTCGTGCCGCTGCTGGGGCTGCAAGACGGCCCGGCCAGCAGCGACGCCCGCGCTCACCTCAACCGCCTGGGCGCCCACCTGAGCTACGGCGTCGGGCTGGGCCTGGCCGTCTGGACACTGGGGCGAGTGTTGCCCGACTGAGACCAGGCGCAGGTACGGATGGAGACTGTGGCGCTCAGAGACCTTCGACGGTCCTGCAACCCGCCCGCCTGCAACCCGCCCGATGACCACTGAACACACCGGCTCCCAGCCGTTAAACTGGCGAGTATGCTGCGCTTTGTGCTTCCGCTGTTGACCGTCACGCTGCTGGTACTGCTGGGCCTGGCCGGGCTGTGGCTGATCGGGCAACTGGTCTCCGGGCTGGGCGAGGTGCTGGTGGCGACGGCGCTGCTGCTGGGCGGTGTGCTGCGCTTCGTGGTGCTGGGCAGTCTGCTGGGCAGCGTCGCCTACGTGCTGGGCAGCGCCTGGAGCCGTCCGGCGGCACGCCAAGCCAGGGCCTGAAACTGAACATGAAAAACGAGTGAGCGTCTGCCCAACTGAAAATAAAGCTTTCTTAAGTTGCTCTGGTGTGATTCCATCAGGTGCGTCAGAGCGGCTGAACGTAATCTGGGTAGGATTCACAGACCAACAAATTAGAGGTGACGTAGATGCATAGAAAGATGATGGTGTTGCTCTCGTGTAGCTTGATGGCCGCGTCCGTGGCTTTGGCAGGCGGCGCCGGTCCGAAGCCGGTGGTGCCCGCCAAGGCGGCGGCCTGCATGAGCATCGCCGATATCGTGGCGGGCAGTCCCCAGTTCAGCACGCTGCTCACCGCACTTCAGGGCGCCGGACTGGTCGATACCCTCAAAAGCGGGACGTACACGGTGTTCGCACCGACCAACGACGCCTTTAACAAGGTGCCCAGCGACGTGCTGGCGGGTGTGCTCAACGACCAGGAGACCCTCAAGTCGGTGCTGCTCTACCACGTGGTGCCGGGCAAGGTCAGCGCCAAGCAGGTCATGAGCCTGAAAAGTGCCAAGACCGCCCAGGGCGCCACCATCAGCATCAAGACGTCGGGCAGCAAGGTGCTGGTCAACGGTGTGAACGTCATCAAGGCCGACGTGCCCGCCTGTAACGGCGTCATTCACGTGATCGACGGCGTGCTGCTGCCCCCGATGGCGGCGGCGGCCCCGGCTCCCGCCCCTGCGCCGGTCGCGCCCCCGCCGATGGCCGTCGCGGCGACCTCCGGCCCTGACGCTGCGGTTGCCGAAGTGGCCGCCGCCCCAGCCGATACGGCCCCCGCCGAGCCGCTGGTCATTCCGGCCACGCCGCTGAGCCAGCCGTCGGGTGAGACCGCAGATACCGGCGCCATGGCCGACGCCGCTCCAGCAGACGCCGCTCCAGCCGACGCCGCCGCAACCACCGAGACGGCTGCGGCCAGCAAGACCATCGCCGAGATCGCGGTGGGCGATCCGCAATTCAGCACGCTGGTGTCGCTGCTGACCAAAGCCGGACTGGTCGAGACGCTCAGCGGCGGCGAGTTCACGGTCTTCGCGCCGACCAACGACGCCTTCGCCAAGGTCGATCCCGCCGTGCTGGCCGCACTGGACGCCGATCCGGAGCTGCTCAAGAAGGTGCTGCTCTACCACGTGGTGCCCGGTACATTGACCGCCGACAAGGTGCTGGCCTCGCCCACGCTGACCAGCGCCGAGGGCCAGGACCTGAGCATCACGGCGGAC
>NZ_JANYGJ010000126.1 GCF_025362455.1 Deinococcus sp.
TGCTTGAGCATCCTCAGTTTTTTGCTCTGTCATTTCGAAGACCTGGATCACCCGCACACGGGTGAGTCAGGCTGGCCGGATTGGGGTGCTCTCGCCCAACAGGTGAGGTGGAAATTTTTCGGCTGGGTGCGACTTGACGAACTTTTTCGAGAAATCGAACAGATTTATGCTGTGCAGGACGCACGTTCACCGCTTATCGTCTAAACTGCAAGATGTCAGTATAGGGATATCGCGGTAGACTCTCAAGAGGCTGAATCAACTTTATCCCCCATCCCTAATTCAGCGTCCGCCCCCGTCCCGCCGCCATCATCCCCTCCGCCTTGCCCAGATGATCCTGCAAGGTGCCGTGCCAGTCGTCGCTGACCTCGGTGTGCTCCAGCGCCTGCTGGGCGTGGGCGTAGGCGGCGGCGGCGTCGGGAAAGCCCTGCTGGGCCATCACGTCGGCGGCCATCTGGTGGGCGGTGATCCAGTCGCGGCTGCCCGGCGCCGCCTCGCGGACCACCCGCTCGTAGTGCTCCAGCGCCTCGTCCAGATGGTAGTAGTCGAGCGCCACGCTGCCCAGCACTAAGCTGGCCGGAATGGTCGCGCCCTGCGCCAGCGCCTGCTCGGCCTCGGCCTGGGCTTCGGGGAGTTTGCCTAATCTATAGTCGCATTCAGCCACGTCGGCCAGCACTTCCGCCAGAAACGGGTATTCGGGCACGGCCAGCACGGCTTCCAGGCGCTCGCGGGCGTCCACCGGGCGGTCGAGGTCGAGCAGCGCCACGCCCAACTCGTGCTGGGCGTAGGGGCGGTCCTCGTCCTCGGCCAGTTCCAGCGCCTGCTCGAAGTAACTCAGCGCCTCTTCCGGCTCGCCCTTGCTGGTCAGAATCTGGCCCCACACCAGCGCCACGCCGTAGCTCGGCTCGCCCTGGCTGCGCTCCAGCGTGTCGGCCTCCTGAATGCTGGCCAATGCCGCGTCGTAGTCGCCCTGGGTCAGTCCGAGCTGCGCCTGGAGGTAATGCCAGCTCGCCAGGTGCAGCACGTCCTCTTCGGGCAGCGGCGTCAGGTACAGAGGCCGGGCCTGGGCCAGCGCGGCGGCGGCTTCCTCCGCCCTGCCCGCCTGGAGCAGCAGCGCGGCCTGCTCCTGAAGCATCACGGCCTTGTTGGTGCCCAGTGCCAGGTGGGCCGCCTCGGCGTAGAGGGCCACCGCGTCGTCGCTGTGGCCGAGCTGCTCCTCGGCGTCGGCCTGCCAGCTCCGCAGTCGCCACCGCAGATGCACCGGCAGCTCGCCAGACGGCGGCGCCACACTCAGGGACTCGTCGGGCAGGCCCATCAAACTCAGGGCGCAGGCGGCGTGGTAGCGGGCCAGGGCACTCAGGGCCGCTCTGGCCTCCTCGCGGGGCGGCTGGGCGTCCGGTCCCCGCGTGCGGGCGCCCAATTCGGCGCTCAGGGCCAGGTACAGCGGGTCTTCGCGCACCGAGGCGTCGAGGGTGCGGGCTTCGGTCAGGCCCTGGCGCATGTCCTCGCTGCCGCTGTCGCCGTACAGGCTGCTCAGGCTCACCAGGTACAGTGAGAGCCGTGCACGCACCGGACGCGACGCCTCGGTGTAGGCCGCTTCGAGAATGCCGTAAGCGGTTTCGTAGTCGTCGCTGGCAAGCGCCTGGCAAGCCTGCTCCCAGGTGAGGGCGGGGTCAATCATTGCCCGTAGCATAGAGCTTTGGGGGCGATCTTGCGCCCGGCGTGTGGCGTGTGGGGAAAGATGGGTTGCGGGGAGTGGGAACGGCGTTCAGTGGCTTTGTTCGTTCCGGTGGGCGTGTGGACCGGTTAGGTCACTCAGCCCCGCTTCGCCCTTTCCACACGCCACAAGCCACAAGCCAGGGCGCCAGCCCCCTCCATGTGAATTCGTCTCTGGGCAGCTTAAGGCCCGCTCAGTGCCCACCGGGACAAGTGGGACACCACTCTACCTTGAGTCTGATACACTCAGATTCAATGGGTGTGGGCAGGGCAGATGAAGCAGCGACTTCGGCGAGAATTCCTCCATCCACACGCACTTTTCCCCTCATGCACTACCCCAACCGGAGGAAGTTCCTTGAAACGTTTAAATCCGTGGCTGATTTTGCTCTTCGTCGTGGCGCTCTACATCGTGTTCATCAATGTGCCCAATGGTGGCCGGACCAGCGTCGACTACAGCGCGTTCAAAGACCTGCTGAACAAAGGCCAGGTCGAGCAGGTCGTCTCGACGGGCGACGTGGCGACCGTGACCCTGAAACAAGAAACCCAGGTGCCCGACCCCGCAGCAGGCCCAGGCCAGACCCGGCCCCTCAAGCAGTTCACCGTGCGGCTGCCCAACAGCTCCGCGACCCCCGACAGCGCGCTGACCACCCAGCTTCAGGCCCAGGGCGTGAATTACAGCTACGCCGCGCCCAGCCAGTGGCTGAACCTGCTGGCGACCTTTTTGCCGATCCTGCTGCTGTTCGGCATGATGTACTTTTTCTTCATGCGTGCCCAGGGCGGCCAGAACGGGGTGATGCAGTTCGGCCAGAGCCGCGCCAAGCGCTACGGCAAGGAAAACCGGGTCAACACCAAGTTCACCGACGTGGCCGGTCACGAGGAGGCCAAGCGCGAGCTGATCGAGGTCGTGGATTTCCTGAAAAACCCGGCCAAGTACCACCAGATCGGCGCTGAGATTCCCAAGGGCGTGCTGCTGGTCGGCCCTCCCGGCACCGGCAAGACCCTGCTGGCCCGCGCCGTCTCCGGTGAGGCCGACGTGCCATTTTTCTCGGTGAGCGCCTCTGAGTTCATGGAGATGTTCGTGGGCGTCGGCGCGTCCCGCGTCCGCACGCTGTTCGAGGACGCCCGCAAGAGTGCGCCCGCCATCATCTTCATCGACGAAATCGACTCCATCGGGCGCAAGCGCGGCGCGGGCATCGGCGGCGGCCACGACGAGCGTGAGCAGACCCTCAACCAGATCCTCTCCGAGATGGACGGCTTTGAAAAGAACGCCTCCGTCATCGTGCTGGCCGCCACCAACCGGCCCGACGTGCTCGACTCGGCGCTGCTGCGTCCGGGCCGGTTCGACCGTCAGGTGACCATCGACTTGCCCAACCTCAAGGAGCGCGAGGCGATCCTCAGGGTCCACATGCGCAACAAGCCGCTCTCGGAGGGCGTGGACGTCAATGAGGTGGCCAAGAGCACGCCGTACTTCTCCGGTGCCGACCTCAAGAACGTGGTCAACGAATCGGCCCTCGAAGCCGCCCGCATCGGCAAGACCCAGATCGACATGAGTGACTTTTACCGGGCGCTCGACAAGATCACCCTGGGCCTGGAGAACTCCTCGCTGACCATCAGCGACGCCGAGAAAAAGGCCATCGCCTACCACGAGGCCGGGCACGCCGTGACCGCCGCCGTGATTCCGGGCAGCGACAAGCTCCAGAAAGTCAGCATCATTCCGCGTGGCCGGGCGCTGGGCGCCGCCTTCTACCTGCCCGAAGAGCAGGTGCTGATGAGCAAGGAGCGGCTGGAAAACCAACTGGTCGTGGCGCTGGGTGGCCGCGCCGCCGAGGAAGTCTTCATGGGGTCCGTCACCAGCGGCGCCGCCGACGACTTCAAGAAGAGCACCAACATCGCCCGGCGCATGGTGCTGGAGTGGGGCATGGGCGAGAATTTCGCCAACATGGCCCTGAGCACCGAGTCCGGCCCGGTCTTTCTGGGCGAGGACATGGGCCGCCCCAAGGCCTTCTCCGAGCACACCAGCCAACTGGTCGACGAGGACGTCAAGCGCATTCTCCAGGCGGCGTATGTGCGCAGCAAGCAGCTCGTCAGCGAGTACGCCCAGGCGATGCACGACGTGGCCTCCGAGCTGCTGAGCAAGGAGCTGATTACCGGCGACGTGGTGCGCGAGGCCGTGGCCCGCATCAACCCGGAGCTGCGCAGCCCCGTGAATCTGGGTAAGAACTGAAGGATCTGTGGATGTGAGAACGCCCCCTGCTCCGTGCGGGGGGTTGTTTTTTGGCATGTGGCGAAGGATTACAAAGAATGTCGTGCATGGGGCGGGTCTGCTGCCTGGTCGCCCCCTCACCCTTCCGCCGCTTTGCGGCTCCCTTTGCTGGGCAGGTCTACGACTCCCTCTCCCGCAGGGGGCGACTGGTACAGCTCCGCAGGAGAGGGGTCAACAGCGCCCCAAACGCCGTTCCCACTCCCCACTCCCCACAACCCCCTCCAACTGGCCCCCAGTCAGGTTTAGGCATAGAGGTCACACTCCTATCCGCCAGGCGCTAGACTGCGCAGCAATGAATGCCAAGGTCATCGTAGTCACTAGCGGCAAGGGTGGAGTCGGCAAGACCACCACCACCGCCAACATCGGCGCAGGGCTGGCCAAGCTCGGCGAAAAAGTAGCAGTGATCGACGTGGACGTGGGGTTGCGCAACCTCGACGTGGTGATGGGCCTGGAGAGCCGGGTGGTCTTCGACCTGATCGACGTGATCGAGGGCAAGTGCCGACTGCAACAGGCGCTGATCCGCGACAAGCGCGTCGAGAACCTGTACCTGCTGCCCGCCTCCCAGACCCGCGACAAGGAAGCCCTCGACCCCGATATTTTCATCTCGGCGGTCAAGCAACTGATCGAGGAAGAACAGTTTGACCGGGTGCTGATCGACTCGCCTGCCGGAATCGAAACCGGCTTCAAAACGGCGGCGGCCCCGGCCCAGGGCGCCCTGGTGGTCGTCAACCCGGAAGTCAGCAGCGTGCGCGACGCTGACCGGATCATCGGGCTGCTCGAAGCGCGGCAGATCAACGAGATCAATCTGGTCATCAACCGCCTGCGGCCCAAGATGGTCGCCAGCGGCAACATGCTCTCGGAGGCCGACGTGCTCGAAATCCTGGGCGTCAAACCCATCGGGATCATTCCCGAAGACGAGGGCATTCTGGTGTCTACCAACATCGGTGAACCGGCGGTGCTGGGCAAAACGGTGGCGGGCATGGCCTTCATGGACACGGCCCGGCGGCTGCGCGGCGAGAACCTGCCCTTCCCCAAGCTGGAGGAAGACCGGGGGTTCATGTCGGCGCTGCGGCGACTGTTCGGGGGCAAGTGAAATGTTTTCCTTTTTCAATCGGGGCAAGCGCAGCAAGGAAACCCTAAAAGACCGCCTGGAACTGGTGCTGGCCTACGACCGAGCCAAGATTCCGCCCGGCAAAGTGGACGCGCTCAGGCACGACCTGCTCGAAGTCGTCAAAAAATACTTTCCCACCGAGGGCAGCAACATCGAAGTCGAGCAGCGCGGCGATACCGTGGTGCTGGTCGCCAACATTCCGCTGGAGCAAGACGGCGGCACCAGCCGCAACAAACGCTGAGTGAGTCTTCAGAGGAGTGGGGGAGACGTGCAGGTGAGCGTCCTCCCCATTTTTTGAACGGCAGAGCAGTTATCAATAGCATACCTCGTTTAGGGGTTGATATAGCGCCAATTGTATGCCAGCACAGCAAGGGCAACCTTGAGACGGAGCGATCTTAAGTTTTTGATCTGTCCAAATCGAATTCCAGCACGTGTCAGTGATGAGAAGACCGTTTCGATGAT
>NZ_JANYGJ010000147.1 GCF_025362455.1 Deinococcus sp.
TACCAGATCACGGCCACCCCGGCGGGTAATCCGGCGTTTCAGGTGAGCGTGCCGATTGAGGTCTACCTCGACCCGATCAGTCTCTTCGAGGGTCCTATTGGTCTCAACGTTGGGAGTGCCGTCACCTTGAGGGCACTTCGCCCCGACGGGTCATGGTATCCGGCACCGCTGGAGTGGCAGACCAGTGGCGGCACCGGAGACGGAGGCCCCACCGACAACCCGTACCCAGGCTCGTATCGCTTTGTGGCTGGTCCCAATACAGGGACGTTTACGCAGACCGTTCAGGTCGCCGGGTCACCACAGGTGCATGCGTCTACCACGCTGACGATTATCGATCTGTCGAGCGATCTGAAACTGAGCACGGGTGAAAACGTGCAAGGGCACAGTGTGCTTCAGGATCAGACCCTGGCCACCCCTTTTCAGGTGACGACGTTGAGTGGTCAACCGTACCTTCGGCCCATGACCTGGGAGGTCGCGACCTACATCTCATACCACGACCAAGTGCCGAATACAGGCACCTTGACCTTCGTGGGCGTCAACCAAGTTCGACTCTCGGTGAAATCACCACCAGGACAGCTTTATCTTCGGGCCTGCGACACTGAATTCCCCAGACTGTGTACCAGCACCTACCTGAACGTTGCGCCGTAGGTCATCGCGCCGGTCAACACCGTGCCGTCCGGCGATAGTGGCGGCGTGCTGATCGGTGAGAACGCCGAGTACACCGTGACGGGCACAACCGACTTCCCCACGTCGCTCAATCCGGCCCCACGCCCACCACGGCTCCTTCCCCTCAGTCCGCCGCGTCGCCCTGGGCGTACTGGAGGCGGTGCAGCCGGGCGTAGTAGCCGTTCCGGGCCAGCAGGGCGCGGTGGCTGCCCTCCTCGACGACCTGGCCCCGGCGCATCACCACGATGCGGTCGCAGTGCTCGATAGTGCTCAGGCGGTGGGCGATGATGATGCTGGTGCGTCCGTGCATGACCTTGGTCAGCGCCTCCTGAATTCGCATCTCGGTCTCGGTGTCCACGCTGGCGGTGGCCTCGTCGAGCACCAGCAGGATGTCCGGATTCTGGATCAGGGCGCGGGCGAAGGCCAGGAGCTGCTTCTGACCGGTGCTCAGGGTCGCACCGCGCTCGCGCACTTCGCTGTCGTAACCTTGAGGCAATTCCAGAATGAACTCGTGGACACCCACGTACTTGCAAGCCTGAATGACCCGCTCGTGGGGGATGTCCGGGCTGCCCAGCGTCAGGTTGCTTTCGATGGTCCCGGCGAACAGAAACACGTCCTGGAGCACCACGCCGATGTGGCGGCGCAGGTCGTACTGGGCCAGCTCGCGCACGTTCACGCCGTCCACGGCCACCGAGCCGCGCTGCACGTCGTAAAAGCGGCTGACCAGGCTGGTGATGCTGGTCTTGCCCGCGCCCGTCGCGCCCACCAGCGCCACGCTCTCGCCGGGCGTGATGTGGAGGTCGATGCCGCGCAGCGTCCAGCGGGGATCGTCGTCGGGCGTGTCCGCAGTGACGCTCTGGTCATACGAGAACCAGACGGTGCTCAAGTCCACCCGGCCCTCGAACTTGCTCAGCACGCGGGCGCCCGGCACGTCCTGAATGGTCACGTCCTCGTCCAGCACGCCGAAGATGCGCTCGGCGCTGGCCATCGCCGCCTGGAGGTTGTTCATCACGTCGGCCAGGTCCTGAATCGGCTGGAACAGTTGCCCCACGAAACCGTTGAAGGCCACCAGCGTGCCCAGCGTGATGCCGGAGGCGACCAGCACGGCGTCCGGGTTCTCGACCCCGGCGGCGCTGAGAATGCTGCGTCCGGCGAACCACAGCACCAGCGAGCTGGCGACGGCGCCCAGGATGCTCACGGCAGGCTGAAACAGCGAGAACCAGCGTACCGAATTGAGGTTGGCGCCCAGCAGCCCCCGGTTGGAGTGGTCGAAGTCCTGGGCGTTGTGGTTCTCGCGCCCGAACAGTTGCACCGTCAGCATGCCGGTGATGTTCTCGTTGAGCTTGGTGTTGACGACGGCCTGCTGAAGCCGGGTGTTGCGGAAGGCCAGGCGAATCTGAGTTCTGAAGTAGTTCGAGACCCAGAACAGGATCGGCAGCACCAGGAAACTGCTCAGCGCCAGCGGCCACGAGACGCTGAGCATGATGACCACGTAGGCGACGATCAGGAAGGTGCTGGTAATCAGGCTGACCAGCCCCGCCGTAATAAATTGATTGATGGCGTCCACGTCGCTGGTCACGCGGGTAATCAGACGGCCCACCGGATTGGCGTCGAAGAAGGCCAGCGGCAGGCGCTGCAATTTGGTGAAAATATCGCTGCGGATGTCGTACAGCACCCGCTGTCCCAGCAATCCGATGACGTAGGTCGAGGCGTAGCGCATCAAAAAATCGAGAAACCGCAGGCCCAGGTAGGTCAGCGCCGCGCCCACCAGCACGTTGTAGAGCGTCTGGCGGTCAGCCAGGTCGGCGCCGACCTTCAGCACGCCCGGCCCCAGCGCGTGGTCGATGGCGTAGCGCTGGATCAGGCCGTAGAGCGGCGCCGCCACCGAGAACAGCAGCGTGGTGGTCAAACCGATGACGACCAGTAAGGTGTAGGGGCGCAGATAGCCGAGGATGCGGCGGGTCAGTCCCGCGTCGAACTCCTTCTGGAAGGCCTCGTCGGGCTGGGTCATGCGTTCACCTTCTTAGTTTCAGGTAATCCTACGGCAGCTTTCACCACTCCGGTTTCGTCTTCCTCGCTCAGATCGCCCTCCAGTCTCTGCTTGCGGTCCAGGTCGGCGTAGTGGCCGCCCAAGGCCAGCAAATCGTCGTGGCTGCCCTGCTCAATGATGCGTCCGCGCTCGAGGACGACGATGTGGTCGGCGTGGCGCAGGGTGCTGACGCGGTGACCGATCAGCAGCACGGTACGGCCTTCCTGCACCTGGCGCAGCTCACGTAGGATGCGGCTCTCGGTCTCGGTATCCACGGCGCTCATGGCGTCGTCGAGAATCAGGATGCGCGGCTCGCGGGCCACGGCGCGGGCCAGGGCGGTGCGCTGGCGCTGGCCGCCCGAAAGTGTCACGCCGCGTTCGCCGAGCATGGTGTCGTAGCCCTGCGGAAAGCGGTCTATCTCACCGGCCAGCCCGGCGACGATGGCAGCGCGGCGCACCCGGTCCATATCGACCACGCGCTTCTCGCTGCGCAGTGGCCTGGATTTCATCACGCTGATGCGCGTCTGCACCGGGGCGTAGTCGGCGTTGTCCAGCCCGAAGGCGACGTTGCTGGCAATCGTGTCGGAGAACAGAAACGGCTCCTGCGGCACCACGGCGATGTTCTCGCGCAGCACGGCCAGGGGCAGCCGCCGCACGTCCACGCCGTCCACCCGCACGGCGCCGCTCGTCGGATCGATCAGGCGGGTCACCAGGTTGCCGAGCACCGTTTTGCCGCTGCCGGTCGGGCCGGTGATACCCAGCGTCTGCCCGGCGGGGATGCTGAGCGAGATGTCTGAAAGCACGCTCTGGTCGCCGAATTTGAGGCTGACATTCTCGAAGTCTATGGCGCCGGACAGCGACCGGATGCTGGTGTCGGTGCGCCCGTCGTCGCGAATCTGGGGCTGGGCGTTGAAGATTTCCTGCAACCGCCCCCACGACGCCGCGCCGCGCTGGAGCATGTTGGTAATCATGCCAATACTGAGCATCGGCCAGGCCAGGCGGTCTAATACCAGGGCGAACTGGGTGAACTGGCCCAGCGTCAGCGGGCTGCCCGGCACCAGGCCCAGGATCATCCGCCCGCCGTAGATCAGCACGATCACGTAGGCCAGGCCCATCAGCAGGTTCATCGAGGCTTGCAGCGGCCCCTCCACGGTGGTCAGGCGCAGCGAGCGGCGGATCAGCTCCGAGTTCATCGCCTTGTACTCGCCGATCTCGCGGTCCTCGATGGCGTAGCCCTTGACCACGCGGGCGCCCGAAAAGTTCTCCTGGGCCTTGGCCGAGATGGCGCTGTTTTGCTCCTGCACGGCCACGTAGCGGGCGCTGATGAGCCGCGCCAGCACGAACAGAATGCCGATGATGACCGGAAAGACGAACAGCACCGCCAGGGTCAGGCGCCAGGAGATGCTGAAAAACCACGAAAAGCTGACGATGAAGCTCGACGCCACGGTGGCGAGCTGCCAGCTTCCGAAGCCGATCATCTCGCGCACCGCAGACAGGTCGCCGGTCAGGCGGTTCATCAGGTCGCCGGTGCGGGCGCGGTCGAAGTAGTGCTTGTCGAGCTGCGACAGGTGGGCGAACAGATCGCGGCGCACCTCGTACTCGATCTGGCGGCTGGCGAAGACGATCTGACGGCGCACGGCCACCATCAGCGAGCCCGACAGGATCACCGAGAGCACCGCGCCCAGCGCGTAGAGGGCGATCTGGGCCGCGCTGGCCCCAGCGGTGGCGGCGTTGTTGTCGGTGGCCCGCGTCAGGCCGTCGATAATCAGCCGGGTAAAATAGGCCGGAAAGGTCACGGCCACGCCCGCGCTGAGCACCGCCAGGGTGCCGACGAAAAATTGACGTTGGTGCAGTTTCAGGTAGGGCAGCAGGGTGGAGAGTGTGTTCAAAAAAACCTCATCGGGTGAAGCTGGTCAACTCTGAGAGCAGCAAGGCGACGGCGCGTTCCCTGGGGTCAGGGCCAACGGGCAAGCGACCCAATCTGAGCTGCTCAGTCTGAGCTGCCCAGTCTCTAATCTGCTCAGTCTACGCCCGGCGGCGCCCTGCGAACTAAGCCTTTTGGCGCAGTCACGGGCGAAAACCACGGCAGGGTGAGCTTATTAAATGTTTGAAGGACACGACTGGGACACAATGTTGAACCTGGGACACAGTGTTGAACATGGGGTTGACCACAGTGTTGAACATGGGTCGGTGAGTCGGGCCGATAAGCTGACCCGACGGCCACCCCGAATGTGCGCCTTGACACCCCCCTGGAGCGGTGCTACTATCTCCAACCGGAAGGATGACGGGCGCGAAAGCAACCTCAGACCAACCGCGCTCAGGCGAAATTCTCTTCTGTACTTTCGTGCAAACCAGGTGCCACCCTAGCTCAACTGGTAGAGCACCCGATTTGTAATCGGAAGGTTAGGAGTTCGAGTCTCCTGGGTGGCTCCAGAACTGCCGCCAGGCAGGGAACGGAGCAGACAACGTAGGGCCGCACAAGACTGCGAGGTTGCGTGCAGTACCTGGTGCTGGGGGTAGGTGGCCGAGTGGTTAAAGGCGACAGACTGTAAATCTGTTCACGTACGTGTACGGTGGTTCGAATCCACCCCTGCCCACCACCTGCGGGAGTAGCTCAGCTGGTAGAGCGTTAGCTTCCCAAGCTAAATGTCGCGAGTTCGAGTCTCGTTTCCCGCTTACCGTTCTTGTAGCTCAGTGGTAGAGCACTCCCTTGGTAAGGGAGAGGTCGTCAGTTCAATCCTGACCAAGAACTCCAACATGAATGTCTGGCCCGCTATCATCCTCGAAAGAGCGCTGCGCGGGCCGCGTTCACATGCACCGCCAACCATGCACCGACAAACAGGCACCGACAAACAGGCAGTATCCGGAGGAACCACCATGGCAAAAGGAACGTTCGAGCGCAACAAGCCCCACGTCAACATCGGCACCATCGGTCACGTCGATCACGGTAAGACCACCCTGACGGCGGCCATCACCTTCACGGCAGCCTCGGCAGACCCCAGCATCGAGACCCAGCGCTACGACCAGATCGACAAGGCCCCCGAAGAGAAAGCGCGCGGC
>NZ_JANYGJ010000163.1 GCF_025362455.1 Deinococcus sp.
AGCAGCACGACCATCGGGGCGACGATGTAGATGCTGCTGTAGGTGCCGACCAGGATGCCCACCAGCAGCGCAATGCTGAAATCGCGCAGCACCGGACCGCCGAAGATCAGCAGGCTGACGAGTGGCAACATGGTGCATACCGAGGTCATGACCGTGCGCGAGAGCGTCTGGTTGATCGACGCGTTGACGATCTGGCGGTAGCTCTGGCCGCGCAGCAGCTTCAAATTCTCGCGGATGCGGTCAGACACGATGATCGAATCGTTGAGCGAATACCCAATCAGCGTCAGCAGGGCGGCCACCGAGGCGATGTTGAACTCCAGCCGCGCCAGGGCGTAGACGCCCATCACGATGGCGACGTCGTGCAGCACGGCGACGATGGAGCCCAGGCCCATCACGAAGTCGAAGCGGAACCAGACGTACACCAGAATCAGTCCCAGGCCCACCAGCACGGCGTAGATGGTCTGCTGGGTCAGCTCGGCGCCGACGGCTGGACCCACCGTCTCGGTCTGCTGGACCTCGCCGCCGGGCAGGGCCACGATCTTGGCACTGACGGCCTTGACCTCATCGCTGCTGAGCTGCGGCACCTTGATGGTATACGTCACGCCGCTGCTGGTGGGGCTGATCTCGCGCTGGACGGTGGTGCTCTGGCCGGTGACGTTCGGCACGCCCGCCGAGATCACGGCGCTACGGACCTGCTCGGTGGTGGTCGCCGTGCTGATTTTGGCCGTGATGCTGGTGCCAGAGGTAAAATCCACGCCGTAATTCAGGCCGCGCACGCCCACGAAGGTCGCCCCGGCAATCGCCAGCACGATGCTCGCGGTGGTGATGACCGGGCTGGCCTTGATGAAATCGATCTTCGGCACGCCGATGCGGAACGGCGCCGTGAAATCGCGTTTTTTCGCCAGGGCGTACATCATCCACTTGGCGAAGACCAGGTTCGAGAAGGCCGAGGCCACCACGCCGATAATCAGCGTGACCGCAAAGCCCTTGACCGGCCCGGAGGCGTAGTTGTAGAGCGCCAAAGCTGAAAGCAGGTGCGAGGCGTTCACGTCCACGATGGTCAGGGTCGAGTGCTCATATCCGGCGTTGATGGAATTCTTGATGCCCTTGCCCTTGGCCAGCTCCTCCTTGATGCGCTCGAAGGAGATCACGTTGCCGTCCACTGCCGCGCCGATGGTCAGCACCAGGCCAGCGATGCCCGGCAGCGTCAGCGTGGCGCCGAAACCCCCCAGCAAGCCCAGGATGGTCACCGAGCTGAACAGCAGCCCCAGCGCCCCGACCAGGCCGAACCAGAAGCCGTAATAAAAAAACAGCATCCCGAAGATGGCCCCAATGCCCACCAGTGCGGCGATGGCGCCGCTGCGGATGGCGTCGGCGCCCAGCGTCGGGCCGATGGCGCGTTCCTCGTCGACTTTAATCTTGATCGGCAGCGAGCCGGACTTGAGCACCAGCGCGAGCTGGGTGGCGTCCTGCGAGGTGAAACTGCCGGTGATCTGGAAGCTGTTGTACAGCGCCGACTGGATGGTCGCCACCGACTTGATCTGGCCGTCGAGGACCACCGCCATCGACTTCTGGATGTTCCTACCCGTGAAGTCGCCAAAGCTCTTGGTGTCCTTGCCGTTGACATCCACATCCACTTTCCAGACGCTGGGACGCTGCGGATCAATGCTTGCCCGTGCGCCCGCGACGATGCCGCCTGTCGCCTCCACCGGGCCGAGGTCACTGAGTTTGTAGCCCAGCGAGGCCGGGTTGCGCTTGAGTTCGGCGGGGTCCTGCTTGGCGCCCGCGTTCACGATATGAAATTCCAGCTTGGCCTGCTGCTTGATGATCTGGCGGGCACTTTCCTGCACGGCGGGGGTGGCGCCGGGAATCTCGACGACCACCCGTTTGCCGCCCGAAACCGTCACGGTGGGCTCGGTGACGCCCAGGGTGTTGATGCGGTTTTCGATGATGGTCTTGACCTGATCGAGCTGGTCTCTGGTGGCCGCGCCGGATTCGGGCGAGAGCGTCATGCGCAGGCCGCCTTCGAGGTCCAGGCCCAGCGTGACGATTTTGAAATTGCTGCCCCACAGCTCGCCGAGCTGGGCGCGGTGCTGCCAGGGCCGCCAGATGAAGGCCAGGCTGCCCAGCAGCACCGCGAAGATGGCGAGGGTGGTCCACAGGTTGTTGCGGCGCACCGGCGCGGCGGTTTTGCGCCGTTGGGGGCGTTTGGGGGTTTGAAAGGTCATGGGCACTCCAGAGGAGAGAAGGCGGGAACACGGCTGAGCGGACGCCGCAGCGTTACGCCCCGTCGGTCTGGAAGCGGCCCAGCACTTTCAGGTCGGGGTAAAGGGCGCCGCGCTGGGCCTGACCCACAACGGTGGACACGGCTTGTCCCGGCGCGGGCGACGCGGCACTCGGCGGGGCCTCCGGGCTGCCAAGTAAGCCCGGCCCCGGCGTGGGCGCAGGCACGGCCCGCAGCTCCGGCAAGGCCACCTGGCCCGCACTCAGCAGCGGGCGGGGGCCGCGCTCAGGATGCACCGTGCCCTCGCCCCACAGCGCCAGCAGGGACAGCAGCGCGATCAGCCCCGGCCACAGCTTGAACACGCGGGCCACGGCGGGAATTGAGGTAAGGGTCTTTATCTTCTTCATACCGTCCTGGAGAGGCAGATCAGTCTAGCAGGGCGGCGTGAAGATCGCCTGGGCGGAACTGACCAAAGACGTCCTCAACACGGCCCCCCAACACAACACAGGGCACACAACACAGGGCACAACACAGGGCCGCAGGCATCTCGCCCCGGCCCTGTGCTGGACGGTTTCTGTGCTGGACGGTTTCTGTACTGAGGTCGCGGCTAAACCTTCAGCCCTTGACCGCTCCAGCCGTCAGACCGGAGACGATATTGCGCTGGAAGACCAGCACCAGAATAATCAGCGGAATGGTCACGACCACGCTGGCCGCCATAATCAGCGCAAACGGGCTCTCGTGCTGACTGCCGCCCCCGAAGCTGGCAATCGCCACCGGAACGGTCCGGGCGGCGTCGTCGCTGGTGTAGGTCAGGGCGAACAGGTACTCGTTCCAGGCGTTGATGAAGGCCAGCAGGCCGGTGGTCGCCAGCGCGGGCATCATCACCGGCAGCAGCACTTTGAACAGCGTTTGTAAGGGCGTGGCGCCGTCGACCAGGGCCGCTTCCTCCAGCTCGGTGGGAATCTCGCGCACGAAGCTGGTCAGCACCCAGACGGTGAACGGCAAGGTGAAAATCATGTACGAGAGCACCAGGCCGCCGGGTTTGTTGTACAGGTTCAAAGTCTGGATGGTGGTGTACATACCGCCCAGCACGGCAATTTGCGGAAACACACTCACCCCCAGAATGATGTACATCAGCGCGGTTTTGCCCCTGAAGCGGAACTTGCCCAGCGCGTAGGAGGACAGCGATGCCAGCACCAGGCTGATCAGCACCGTGCCCACCGCGACTACCAGGCTGTTTCGCAAACTGTAGAGAAACGAGGGCGTGGTGAACACCGTGACGTAATTCTCCAGCGTGGGCTTGGGCGGAAAGAAGCTCAGCGCCGTCTGCGGCAGGTCGGCAGAGGAGGTCAGGCTGGTCTTGATGGCCCAGTAGAAGGGAAAGAGGACGTAGAGCAAGATCACCACGATCAGTACCCAGAACAGGCCGAGGCCGAGAGTCTGCAACGCGGAACTGCGGCGTTTGGGCACGGTGGACACCGGAACAGTCGAGACGGCCATATCAGTCGAACCTCACGCGCAGGCTGGTCACGTAGATGACGGTGAAGACCATGATGATCAAAAAGATGAGCAAGCTCACGGCGCTCCCGTAGCCCAATGTCCCGAAGTCGATCAAGTTCTGGCGGGCATAGATACTCATGGTCATGGTTTCCTGGGCGTACTGCTTGACGACGAACGGCATATCGAAGACACGCAGCGCGTCCAGCGTGCGAAACACCAGGGCCACCAGCAGCGCAGGCGTGAGCAGCGGCAGGGTCAAGCGGAAGAACTGCCTGAGTTTGCTGGCGCCGTCCACCTCGGCGGCCTCGTACATATCGGCGGGAATGCCCTGAAGCCCGGCCAGCAGCAGCAGCGCCATGAACGGCGCCGTCTTCCAGACATCCACGGCCACCAGTGCCCATAGAGCGGTGTCCGTCTTGGACAAAAACGACTGGCCCGCTTCGAGCAGCCCCAGCGACCTTCCCCACTGGCTGATGACGCCGAGGTTGTCTTGATACATCCAGGCCCACATCTGGGCGCTGACCACCGTGGGAATGGCCCAGGGCACCAGAATGGCGGTTCGCAGCAGCCCCCGGCCCTTGATCTTGGAATTGATCACCATGGCAAACATCAGGCCCAGCAGCGTTTCGAGCACGACGGAGACCACCGAGAACTTGACGGTATTCCACACTGCCGTCCACCACACCGGATCGACCAACAGCCCTGTCCAGGTGCCGTCTTCGCCTTTAAACAGGTAATTGTCAAAGCCGATGAAGGTCGTGGGACCACTGTTGGAGTTGAGCGGGGCGTCGGTAAACGATAGGTAGATGGTTCGCAGTAGCGGATAACCCGCCACCAGCGCCAGCACGATCACGGTCGGCAGCAGCAGCCACATCGCCGTGCGCGCCCGCGTGGTCTCGATACCTGCCCGCCGCCTGGGCCGGGACACGGAACCGGTTGAAATCGCCATAAACACCTCCTGAACGCTGAGAAACGGAAACCTGCGGGCCGCAATGGGGGCTCGGCGCTGACAAGCAGAACTGCTGAACTGTCACTTCATCAACTGGCACTTCATGAACTGGACCTACTGTACGCGCCCCAGGCTACCGCTATTGGCGTGCCCGGATGCGCTCCGAACCAGACTTTCTTCATAAAGTGCTGCGCCCTGACCATTCAGGGGCGTTCACAGCGGCCCCCGGCAGACGTGAAGCAGGAGCACCCCACCTGGAATGCTCCTGCCCCCGATCAGAACGAAGTGGCTTAGAAGCCGCGACCCTTGATGCGGGTGATCTGGGCCTGCGCTCCGGCCAGGGCGGCCTCGGCGGTCTGCTTCTTGGTCAGCACGTTGTAGACGGCGCTGGCGAAGGCGTTGGAGACCTGGTTGTACTTGCCCTTGGTGGCCGTCGCCGGACGGGCCGAGGCGTTGCTGAGGGCGTTGAACAGGCTGCCGAAGAAGGGCGCGGCCTTGAGCACGTCGGCGTCTTTGTAGAGCGCCGGAATGGTCGGGGAGTAGCTGCCCGAAATGGCGCGGCGCTTTTGCTCGGCGCTGCTGGTCAGGTAAGCCACCAGGTCAGCCGCTTCCTTGGGGTGCTTGCTGTAGGCGTTGACACCGAGCTGCCAGCCGCCCAGGGTCGCGGTGGACTTGCCGCCCTCACCGGAAGGCAGCGCGGCCACGCCGATCTTGCCCTTGACCGGGCTGTCGGCGCTCTGGCCCAGCGCGTAGGCGTAGGGCCAGTTGCGCATGAACGCGGCGCTGCCCGACTGGAACACGTTGCGGGCGTCTTCCTCGGCGTAGGTGGTGACGGCTTCGGGGCTGATGGTGCCCACGAAGCTGCCGATGGTCTTGATGGCCGCGACCGCCTGGGGGTTGTTGATGGTGACCTTACCGGTGGGGTCCACGATGCTGCCGCCGCCGTGAGAGGCGACCCACTCCAGCGCGTCGCAGGTCAGGCCCTCATAGTTCTTGCCCTGGAACACGAAGCCGGTGAACTTGGCGTTGGCGGCGCGCTCGCCCGCCTGGATCTTGGTGGCCATCGCCTGGAGTTCGGTCCAGGTCGTGGGGGCGGCTTTGTAGCCGTACTTCTCCATCAGGTCGGTGCGGTAGTACAGCAGGCCGCCGTCGGTAAACCAGGGCACGCCCACGAGCTTGCCGTCGTAGGTGTTGTTCTTGACGATGGCCGGGAAGTAGCTGGCGAGCTGGGCAGCGGGCACCGACTTGCTCAGGTCGAGCAGGCTGTTGCCGATGATGCCGGGCCACACCACGTCGATCATGTACACGTCGACGTCGCTGGACTTGGCGCCGAGCTGCTGCTGGTAGAGGGCCAGACGGTCGCCGGTATCGACGGGCACCTGGAGCAGCTTGACGCTGTTGCCGGTCTTGGCGGCCCAGGCGTCGGTGCCTTTCTTGCACTCGTTAAAGCCGTTACCCGTCGAGTCGCAGGCGAAGGAGACGCTCACGCCAGCAGCGTTTGCGGCGCTGGCCGAAATGGCAGCCGTCAGGGCGATAAGTAGGGCGGTTTTCTTCATGTGGTCCTCCAGGTGAGACCCCGACGGCGCAGGCGAAAGCACCTGCGGAAGCGGTTCCACGTTTGATCGTTTGGTAAAAGGAAGCCTACAACGGGATGAAGATCATGTCAATGTGCCAAAGAACCGTTTAGGTTGGGGATGGGCCGGGCCTGAGTCGCCCTGCCCGGTTCGGCGTCGGTGAGCGGCGTGTTGCGCAACAACGCCTGGCTGAAAGATTGCCCCGGTGGCTGTCTAGCTGCCCCTCCACCTAGCTGCCCCCACACCTAGCTGCCCCTGCCCCTCCACTCTTCAGATTCGGTAGTAGCGCACGCTGCGCGGTCCTAGGCCCTCTTTGCGCAGTTGCCCGGCCAGCGTCAGGCGCCGCAGAATGCGCCAGGCGCCCTGGGTGTTCAGCTCGCAGGCGCCCCGCAGTTCGCTGTTGCACACGCCCTGAGCGCGGCCCGCCAGGCTCAGGGCCATCTCGGCGGCGCCGAATGCGGATGGGGCCTGATTTGCCCTGGCCTGACCAGTCCGAGCCCGGCTGATCGGAGCGGCCCGGCCCGCTTCGGCTGCCCCCGCTTCGGCTGGCCCCACTTCGGCTGCCCCAGCTTCGGTTGCCCCCTGGCCCTGAGTCGGACCATGCAGCGCGGCGAGCGTCTGGGCCGAGAGCCGGTTGATACGGCCCCGCCCGACCCGCTCGGAGACGATCAGATTGCGCTCCTCCATCATGCCCAACAGGCGCGGGGTGCGGTCTTCGGGCAGTTGCAGGGCGCGGGCGAGCTGGGCGCGGGTGGCCGAGCCCTCGCGCCCCAGCAGCGAGAGCACGATCAGCATGTCGAGCGACAAGGTCTGCATCTCCTCTTGCTTGCGGGCCACGAAGCGCACGAAACGGGCGTCGAAGGCCGGGTTGTGCAGGCTCAGCGTCACGGCGTCGGGGTAGGTCAGGTATTCGGGCGGCTCCTTGCCGTGCCGGAGCATCATGGCGTACATCTTGTCCACGCCCACCCCGGCCCGCTCGACCAGGCCCAGCCGGGCCAGGGCTTCGGCCAGCAGCGGATTGCGGCGCTTGGGCTGGTGGCGCAGGATATTCTCGGCGGTGATGCCCCCGCTCAGGCCACCGGGGTTCATGATCTCCAGCCGGTCGGGGTAGTAATGCACGTGCACCACGTCGCGGAGCTGGTAATCGCGGTGGGTCAGGGCGTTGAGCAGCGCTTCTCTGTAGACCGCCTCGTCGTGATCCCACACCTCGATCCGGAACAGGCCCACCTGCACCGGAATAAAGCTGTTACGGGCCTGAATCAGCTCGGATAGGCGCGACAGGGCCGCCGTCAGCGGGCGCAGCAGGTCCTCGCGGAACTGGAATTCCACATCGCTGGTGGCGTGGTGGTAATAACACACCTCGGCCTGGGGAATGTGGGCCTTGAGTGCCCGCGCCGTGCCCGCCAGCAGCAGCCCGGCGATGTTGGGGCGCAGCTCCGTACCACTGCCGGTCTCGACCTCCACCACCAGGCCCAGTTCACGCAAAAAGTCCAGGTCCGGCAAAGCCGACAGGGCGCCCCGGTGCGAGATCGACCTGAGCCGGGCCACCTCCAGCGGGTCGAGGTCGGCCAGGCTGGCGGTCACCGGCACCGAGGCGGTGTAGTCCTGCTGGGCGACGGCGGGCGCGTCGGCGGGGCTGACCGGCACGAAGGCCGCGCCGTCCCAGCCGACCACCGAGCCGTCGGGCGCGGCCAGCACGTAGGGGGCCTGCGGCACGTGGATGCTCAGCGCCCCGCCCTGGGCACGCACCACATTGACGCTCAGCCGCCCGCCACTCAGCGCGAAAATAGCGTGCGTGACCTGCAACGGGTGCAGCTCGAAGCTCGCCTCACCCGCGCTGACGGCGATGACCCCGCCGCGCGTGTTGGCCAGCGCCACGGCGTAGCGTGCCAGCTCGTCGGGCGTGACATTGGCCGCCAGTTGCACCTGCGGCGCGGATTCGGAGACGGGGGGCGGCGTGGTCACGGAACGAAAGTATAGAGCAGATGTCATAAAAGACCCTTTTTATGACCGAGCGGAGCGAGTAGTTTTGACTGAGCAAGGCGCAGAATGGAGGCGCGGGGAGGCTGTTTTCCCCGTGGCGTCATTCGGAGCACTGCTCTAGAGCAAGTGGCATAATAAGTACATGCGAACGATTGTGGGCGCCAGGGGCTACGGTATCGAGCTGAGAGAACGCATCGTCAAAGCCGTCCAGAACGGCGAAAATATCGATAACGTCGCTCGGAAGTTTGAAGT
>NZ_JANYGJ010000164.1 GCF_025362455.1 Deinococcus sp.
CTGGCCTGCTCGGCGTTCAGCAGCTTCAGCGCCTCGGTGCTCAGGGCCGCCTGGAAGCCGGGCAACTCGCTCGATCCGGTCAGGCTGTGGGCACGCAGGTACAACGGCAGGGCTTCGGCGGCGTCCAGGTGCGGGGCCAGCAGGGTCAGCACCTCGGCTTCCAGACTCGGCTGACTCGCCAGCCAGGCCAGCAGGGCATTCCTGGGCGCGACTTCCGTACCCATGTCCGTGCCGCGCAACCAGCCCGACGCGCTCAGACTTTCCAACGCCTCGGCCATCTCCTCGCCTCCCAGTTCGAGGGCGGCGCCGCTGACCTGATTGTCGGGGCGCGGCTGCACCGCCAGGCAGGCCAACAGTTGCCGGGCACGCGGGTTGAGGGGTGCCAGCAGCGCAGCCACCGCCTCGCTGAGCGACTCGCCGTGCGCGGCGGCGTGAATCAGGGCAGGCAGCCCCGCCGTCTGGGCGTACAGTTCGGCGCCCACGGCTTCCGGCGTCAGCGGATGCAGGGCGAGTTCGGTGACGCCGCTTCCGGCGCCCAGCGGCGAACGTTCCCGGCTGGACAGGATCAGCGGTGGCCCGGCCCGCGACTGCGCCAGCGCCAGCAGCACCCGCCGCGATTCGGGGTCGGCGGCCTCCCAGTCGTCGAGCAGCAGCGGGGCGGTGCGGGCACGCAGCAGGGTCAGCCAGTCCTGGGCCGAGGCGGGATGTGTTGTATTACCCGCCAGCGGCAGCAACGTCAGGAACGCCTGCCCGGAGCGTCCCGCCAGTACGACCTGTTCATCGGCGGTTGCCCGCAGCAGCGCCGACTTGCCCAGGCCCGCCGCGCCGCGCAGCCAGACCGTCTCCCCCGCTGCGACCTTGCCCAGCCGCTCACGCTCGCGCCTGCGCCCCAACAGCGGCGCGGTGCCGGGCGCCGGGGCCGACAAGCTCAGGCCCAGCTCGGCGGCCTCCTGGCGTACCTGGGCGGCCTGCGGGTGGTCGGCGGCGAGCAGCAGGGCGTACAGCGCCCGCATTCCGGCGGGTGGCAGCGGTGTCGCTGCGGCCAGTGCCCAGGCGCGGGCGGCCAGCTCGGCGGCGGCGCGGGGATCGCTGTCGGCGCGTGCCTGAGCGGCGCTCAGCAGCAAACTGCGGTAGCCGTCGGCCAGCGCCTCGCGGGTGGTCATCACCCACTCACTCAGTTCCTCGCCCAGTTCGCCCAGATTCAGGCCCAGCAGGAACGGTCCCCGGTAGAGGCTGGTCGCCGTGTCCAGATCACCTGATCGCAGCGCCGCTTGAAACGCGCTTACGTCGCAGTCAAGCTCGCACTTCACCTGGGTCTCACTGGCGTCTACTAATTCTGTATCCTCGCGGCGAAGCTGGGCCAGGGCCACCGAGAGGCTGTTCATCGGGGCCGCCGCGCCCGGCCAGAACTGCCCGGCCACGCTGCGGCGGGCCTGGGGGCCGTTTAGACACAGATAAGCCAGCAACAGCAGCGGTTTCTCACGGCGAAAATCCGAGCCCGCCAGACGCAGTTGACCCAGGGTACACAGTTGCGGCGCCATGGCCCTAGCTTAGAGGTTTCTCACGGTGGGCGACGCGGGTTGGCTGGCCAGCGGTCAGGCAGCGGTCAGGCAGCGGTCCAGACGGCCTGGACGAAACAGGACGGCACAGCCCTTTGGCAATCGGAAGGCGAGGTGAACCGTTCAGTCTGAGCTGGATATTCGCAGCCCCGATGACCATTTGACTTTGGGCCGAAATATTCCGAAAACCTCGCACCAGGCGGTGTTCGGCAGCCGACCCTTGCCAGTCTCAACCCAACTCGCATCAGCCCGACTCGCATCAGCCCAACTCACATCAGCCCGACTCGCATCAGCCCAGCTCCGATTCGCTCAGAGGCTGCGGTCCCAGGAGCGGTGGGCTCAGCGCGGCGCTGACGGCCCAGGCGGGCAGGGTGACGTCGGGGCGCAGGGCGGTGAGTTCCCCGGCGCTGACCGGGCGGCCCAGCAGGTAGCCCTGGACCGTCACCTGGCCCAGCGAGCGCACCCAGTCGAGCTGCTGCGGCGTTTCGATGCCCTCGATGGTGATCTCGATGCCGCGCAACTTGCCGATGCCCACCACGGCTTCGAGCAGCGCCAGCGGGTAGACGCGCTCGGCGGCGGGGCCGATCAGGGCGGCGGTGAAGCTGCGGTCCATCTTCAGGCCCTGAATCGGCAGGGTGCGCAGGCGGCTGAGGTTGGAATGCCCGCTGCCGAAGTCGTCCATGCACAGCGTTACGCCCAGGTGGCGCAGTTCGCGCAGCACCCCGGCCAGGTGGGCGTCGTCGTGCATCAGCAGGGTCTCGGTGAGTTCGAGTTCGAGCCGCTCGGCGCTCAGGCCGGTGAGGTGCAGCGCCCGCCCGACCTCGCCCACGAAGTCGTGCTGAAGCACCTGCATGGCCGAGACGTTGACGCAGACCCGCAGTTGCGGCCAGGCCAGCGCCGCCGTGCAGGCTTCCCGCAGCGCCCAGCTTCCCAGCGCCACGATGCTGCCGACCTGCTCGGCCACGCCGATGAACTGCTCCGGCGAGACCGCACCCAGTTCGGGATGCTGCCAGCGCGTCAGGGCCTCCACCTTGGTCATCTGGCCGCTGGTGAGGTCGAACAGCGGCTGGTAGACCAAGCTGAATTCACCCCGGCGCAGGCCGCCCGGCACGTCGCGGGCGATGATCTGGGCGCGTTCGGTGGCGGCGTCGGCCTGACGGTAGCGGCGCACGTCAC
The DNA here is from genome assembly GCF_025362455.1 of Deinococcus sp. Classification (GTDB taxonomy): domain Bacteria; phylum Deinococcota; class Deinococci; order Deinococcales; family Deinococcaceae; genus Deinococcus. Next base: position 2,736 of record NZ_JANYGJ010000164.1, read on the forward strand.
GCTTGCCGCTGCGCTTGACGGCGTACATGGCGCTGTCGGCGTGCCTGAGCAGCTCGCTGGCATTCTGGGCGTCGTCCGGGTAGACGGCGACCCCGATGCTGACGGTGATGTGAACCGGGGCGTCAGGATCGTGGTGAACCATCCGGGCCTGGATGGTCTCGCCCAGCCGCTCGCCCTCGCTGCCGCCGAGGCCGGGCAGCAGCAACACGAACTCGTCGCCCGACAGACGGCAGGCGTGGGCGCCCGGCGGCTCCACCTGGCGCAGCAGCACAGCCACCGAGCGCAGAATCCGGTCGCCCTCGGCGTGGCCCAGGGTGTCGTTGGCGACCTTGAAGCTGTCGAGGTCGATAAACAGCAGGGTGACTGGACTTGTGGCGCCGCCCTCCAAACAGGCGTCCAGTTCGCGCTCGAAGTGCAGGCGGTTGGGCAGGCCGGTCAGCAGGTCGGTGTAGGCGAGCTGTTCCAGGGCCGCCCGCTCACCGCTTTTCATGGCCTGATGCTCGCGCTGCGGCAGGTACAGCGAGGTGACCCAGTAGGTGACCCAGCTCGCCAGCATCAGCTCGGTCAGGCCCGTGCAGGCCACCCGCGCCGCCGGGTCGCTCAGGTGCAGCAGCAGGTAATAGGCGCTCAGGGCACTGAGCACACTCAGCACCACGAACGCCAGGCGGCGCACCAGCGGCAGCTCGCGGGCCAGCAGGCACATCAGCAACATCGGCGTGAACCAGAAAAATGATTGGGTCAGCTCGCTCACCATCACGTCCGGCGGCGCCAGCCAGATCAGCAGCGAGAGCTTGACCACGTAAAACAGCCCACCTATCGCCGCCGCCGCGCCCATCAGACTGGGCGAGAATCTGGCCGAGCGCGGCCACAGCAGCGGAATCCAGCACAGCCCCAGCCCCGTCCCCACGGCGCCGTAGAGCCGCAGGTTGACGTCCCGCCAGGCCGTGTCCTGCGAGAGCAGCAACGCCAGCACCATCGCCGTCATCACGCCCGGTAGCCCCAGCAGCAGCGCCCAGCGCCAGACGGGAGAGGGCGCCAGCGGGCCGGGAAGGGGGGACGAGCTGGGCATGCGCCAGTATAGAGCAGATGTCATAAAAAGGGTCTTTTTATGACCGAGCGGAGCGAGTAGTTTTAACTGAGCAGGACGCAGAATGGAGGCGCGGGGAGGCTGTTTTCCCCGTGGCGTCATTCGGAGTACTGCTCTAGAGCAAGTGGCATAATAAGTACATGCGAACGATTGTGGGCGCCAGGGGCTACGGTATCGAGCTGAGAGAACGCATCGTCAAAGCCGTCCAGAACGGCGAAAATATCGATAACGTCGCTCGGAAGTTTGAAGT
>NZ_JANYGJ010000210.1 GCF_025362455.1 Deinococcus sp.
GGATTGCTGGCCGCCTGGGCACAGGCGCAGGGCTTCGAGTTGCCCATCGTGCAGGGGGTGGCGGCGGTGGCGAGCGGCCAGCTCACCGCCCAGGCGGCCCTGAGCGCCCTGATGAGCCGGGGTGCCAGGCCGGAGGACGATCAGGAAGAGGAGTAGGCCGGAGCAGGCCGCCGGGTACGATGCGGCACGCGCGACGCTGGGTCACAACCCAGGCTAGTTCTACCTTCAGCGTCTCTTAATTTTCATAAGTATTTCGTTAGAAATGAAAATTACATGTCATCTTGATAAATATGAGTGGATTCTTCTCTCTTCTGTCAAGCGTTGCATTCATCACCATGCTGGTATTTGTTGTTCTGGCGAGGCGTAGGCGCCCTGGTGCCGCGCGGAAAGGCTGGTTTGCCGCAGCCGCCTGGATCGGGTTGACGCTGTTGGCAGGCGCAACCATCTCACCTCCCGAACGAGCCTCGGCTCAAGCTGCCCAGAACATCGCCGCAGAGGAAACGGCCCGCCGGGAGTCTGCTGAGGCACAAGCCGCACAAGCCGAGGCGAACAAGGCAGCAGCTCAGGCAAAAGCAAATTTGGAGCCTCAGCCTTCAATATCACTCGCTAGCGATTTGGCAAGCATGGGCAAAAATCCGAGCACGTTAGAGGCGGCAGAGGTAAGCACCGAAGCGGAACGTTACTATTACACTTGGGAGCGACCGGATATTGGCGAGGAGGTCACAACGGTCTGGGTCGCGCCCGACAACTGGTGGATAAAAATCTCAAAGCCAAGCTTCGCTTTGGAATCTCTAGGAAATTTGCAAGGTCGAGAATTTCAGGATGGACCGCTAAAAGGTATACAGTCGACCAGTAGAATTTCGACGGTCATACATTTAGAGACCAAGAAATGGCGTCCATACATAGACAAGGCGGCGTCAAACTAAACGGTCAAAGGCGCAGATACAAAATTCTGCGCCTTTCCCCTTCTTTGGTGCACTCGACTGGATTCGAACCAGTGGCCTGCCCCTTAGGAGGACGTGTCACCACTCCTAAGCGCTACTGAGGGCTACTGTGAATTTGCGTCTGGAACGGCGTTTACTACTTTTCAGGCATTTTCAGGAATGAGTAGAAATGCCCAGTTTTACCGTGCTACTACACCGCTACTACACTGAAACTGAGGCGACCTGTACATCGTCTGACACGCCTAGAAACGGGTAGAATAGAAATAGAAAACCGCCCCCGGAGGAGCGGGCCAACTTTCGTGGGTCTGGCCTCTCCAATCTACTCCGGGCGCGAGCTGGTGAGTACATGGATGATGGGGCAAACAAGCGGGGTCGGAAAGCCAGGCGGGGGACGCTCAAGCTGCACAGACTTTTCGGCCCTCTTGAGATCAGGGTAAGGTTAGTCTCTGCCTCTTGCGATTACCCTGTCATCTTGCGGTTACTTGGGGATGCCTACTATGAAGCCACCCGTGACACAGAGGGTTATTGGGCATTAGTCGATGCACTTCTCTCTAACCAGACTCCTTTGCCTGACCACAGGGCGCTTGAGAAACTTTCGCTCTGGTCCATGTCACTGGGGCTTGATAAAACTGACTGGGCTAGACCGCTTGCTGCTCGCGTAGTCGGGTCTGCACTCTACGCACCACAACATCACCACGGGAACCCGGTGCTTTGGGCTGCGATACACGCAGCTAAATACATACAGGAGAAGCCGAAGAAACTCTTAGAACAGCAGTATTCAGATGGCGACTTTGAAGAAAAAGACTTCAAAGCAGTGCTCACTAAGACAGGGTTTCGGCTCCCGGTGACTGGTGATTTCAAGCCTGACGAAGTCGCAGATTGGCTGACCTGGCGATTAATCGAGTGCGCGAAGGCTCGCAGAAGCGGGGGGCACCCGCCGGGCTGGACGGCTCTCGTGCATCGCTTGGGGGAAGGCACCGATCGCCCAGACCACAAGACCATGAAGAAGCACACCTTCGCCCTCGCTGAGTACGCTGGTATCCCTATCACACTGCTCGACTGAAGTTCGGGAATTAGAGAAGCTGTTGCCCGCTCTAATTCCCGAACGTCGCGGTATGTCCGCCTGAGCATAAAGGCATGAATACCAACACCTCAGCAGAGCTTTTAGGCGTAGCGGACATTCGCAAGAACTACAACCTGGGCCGTGATCTCACCACGGAACTGATCGCCCTTCTTCCCCATATCGTGCTGGGGCAGCGGGGCCGGGGCGAACGGCGAGTGGTCCGGCGCTCGGATTTTGACCGGCTGATCGAGCGGGCCGCTGAGGAGCGGAGCGACCTCCGAGACTTCTCCAGCACCTTCACGCCCGACACCCTGCGGGCCTGGCTGGTCGGCAGCTCACACGGGGCCAACTGATGAGCCGCCCTGGACGAGAGGGCGGCGGGGCAGAACTGAACACCCCTATTTTACCCCGCATGAAGTGGCTCGTGTTGCGAGCGTTCCTGACTCTCGAAGCTGCCAGGGGCAACGCCACCGCCTGGAAACTGCTCAAGGACATGCCGCCTCAGTCCGGGGAGGTCGAAGCGTGACGCGGGCCGACCTACTCCCCACAGACACGGCCCTCTACCTCGCCCAGTTCAGCGGCCCACACACCTTCCAGACCTTCGATGACCGCCCTGGTAAAGACCGCACATTGTCCCGTGTGCTCTACGACCTAGCAGAGCTGGCCGACCTCAACCGGCGCGGCGCTGGGGTGTTCCTGATGGTGAACGAGGGCGACGGCCAAGGGCGCAAGGCTGGGAACGTTACCCGCATCCGTGCCTACTGTGCCGACTTCGACGGCTCACCGCTGCCCGAAGTCTGGCCGCTTTCACCTTGCCTGACGTTGGAGACGAGTCCGGGCAAGTACCACACCTATTGGATTCTGGCTGAGGGCGAGAGCGTACCCCTCGACAACACCGCCTTTGACCGGCAACAGGAAGCCATAGCGCAGGCAGTGGGGGCGCAACCGAACGATTGCAAGGGGCTCAGCCGGGTCATGCGGATGCCTGGCTACCTCCATCAGAAGGGGGAGCCGGTTCTGTCGCGCCTCGTGTCCTGTACGGGTGAACGCTTTACCCTGGCCCAGATTCAGGCCGCGTATCCGGTGCCGATCAAGCCCACCCGCGCTGAACCCTCCGAGCGCCCGGCACTGCCTCTCCCTGGCGACAGGCCCAGCACTCAGGCTCAGACGCAGCGGAAGTACGCCCTGACCACGTTGCACAGCTTGGCCGATGAGCTGGCAGGTACAGCGGAAGGTGGGCGCAATGCCGCGCTGAACACTCTGGCCTTCAAAGCCGGGCGACTGAACGGCGGCGGACATCTGGAACGCAGCGAGGTGGAGGCGGCGCTGAGCGAAGCGGCCCTTCAAACCGGACTGCCTGAGCACGAAGTTCAAGCCACCCTGTCCCGTGCCCTCGCAGACGGCCAGGCTGAGCCGGAGTTGCTGGCGCAGGTCGGCACCGCTACCGGCAAGCGCAAGGCGAAGAGGCCCAGTGACGATGCCGAAAGCGACGGCGAGGACTCCGGAAACAAGCGTCCCCCGGCAGGCACACGGGCGCTGGAGTACGCTCTCGAAGCCGGGGCCGAACTGTGGCACGACCAGAGCGGCAACGCCTTCATGACCGCCACCGGAAGCGGGCACCGCGAACACTACCGGCTGCCCTCACGAGCGGCGCGGGACTACCTCCAAACGCTGTACTGGGGCAAGGAAAAGCGTTCACTGAACGGCCAGGCCCAGGGGGAGGCGCTGGGCCTGATGGAATCGCTGGCCCGCCGTGAGGGGCAAGAGCACCTGACCGCCGTGCGGGTGGCGCACCATGACGGCCACACTTACCTTGATCTGGGGTCCGAGAGCTGGGAGGTGGTACAGGTCGGGCGCGGCTACTGGAAGAGCATTAAACCGTTTGAGTGCCCGGTGCGCTTCACCCGCCCACGCGGGTTTCTGGCGTTGCCCGCCCCCGTTCAAGGCGGCGACCTGAACGAGTTGCGCGAGTTTCTGAGCACGGATGACCGGGGCTTCATGATGTGCGTGTCGTGGTTGCTGGGCGCGGCGTCGGGTCTGAGCCCTTACCCGGTCCTGGCGCTCAGCGGGGAACAGGGGTCAGGCAAGAGTACCGGGGGTAGCACCGTCAAGAACCTGCTCGACCCCAGCGAGGCAGACCGGCGGCGGGCACCCAAGCAGGAACATGACCTGTTCATTGCCGCCCAGGCGTCCCACGTCCTGAGCTTCGATAACCTGTCCAGCATCCCGGCCTGGCTGAGTGACGCGCTGTGTACAGTCTCAACGGGCGGCGCGTTCGCGGCGCGGGAGCTGTACAGCGGCACCGAAGAAACGGTGCTCAAGGCGGTGCGTCCGGTGATCGTGAACGGCATCCCCGATTTGCTGGCCCGCCCTGACCTGGCCGAACGTGCCCTGACAGTGATGTTCCGTCGCCCTGAGCACCGGCAACCGGAGCAGATTCTGTCGGCGCGGTATGAGCGGGCGCGGCCCCGACTGCTGGGCGCCCTGCTCACGGCGCTGGCGGAGGGGCTGCGGAATCTTGAGGCCACTCAGCTTGAGCACCCTCCGCGCCTGGCCGACTTTGCCCGGCTCATCGTGGCCGCCGAAGCCCGGCTGCCCTGGCCTGCGGGCGCCTTTCTAAGCGCCTATAGCCAGATGCAGAGCGAAGCGGCGTCTACCGTGCTGGACGGCGAACCGATGGCGGAAGCGCTGCGGGCCTTCATAGACAACGCCCAGGACTGGCGCGGCACGGTCAAGGGGCTGCTGACCGCGTTGAATGAACAGGAAGGCTATCCCGATGAGCACCGGCCCCCTCAGGGCTGGCCCAGAACGCCCCGCGCCTTCGGGGCGGCGTTGCGGCGGCTGGCCCCGGCCCTTCGTAAGACCGGCTATGAGATCACGGCGGGCGGGCGCTCGAACGAGGGTGAGCGGTACGTCTTGCGTAAAGAGCCGGATTCAACCTACACCACGTACACGACCTACACAGAGCCGCGCCAGGACAGCGAAAATCAGAGTGTACATTGGGAGGTCCAACCTACACGCGCTCAGGGCAACGTACACGCCGCCCCCGGCCCCGTGTACGTTGGAGCTGAAGGCGTGCACATTGAAGAAGCCAATGTACACGCCGAAAATAGCGTGTCAGACGGTGAAAGTGTACATCGTGTAGGTAGTGTACGTTCATCCGGCCTGTTTTCAGTGCCGGAAGTTGACCGCCCCACGCTTGACGCCGCCTCCGGTTGGGAGGAAGACGTATGACGGGCACCGCTGCCCTACTTCAGCGCCTGGAAGCGGCGGGCGTGCTGGTCATGCTGAACGCGGCGGGGGATGGTCTGAAGCTCAAGGCCACCACCCCGCCCCCGGCGGCGCTGCTCGATGAGGTGCGGGCCAGTAAAGCCGAGTTGCTGGCTGCGCTGAGTCTGCCGAGCACTGACCCGCCCGCGCCGTTCAGGGCAGCCCCGAAGGTCCGGGCCGACTTGAGCGAGTTGGCCCAGCAGTCCGGCCACTGCGGAAGTTGCGCCCGCTTCACCCTCGCGCCGGTCTGGGGGCCATACCTGGGCGAGTGCGGCGCCCCGCCCGGTGCCTGGTGGCCGGATACCGCGCCACTAAGCATCCACATGGCGCACACTTGCCAGGCGCACAGCGGCCAGGGCGGGCGGGCCAGGTGAGCGCCTTAGCCGACACCCTGGCCGCTCAGCTCCAACTCGCCGGGCTGAGCTTCGAGCGAGAAGTGCGCTTTCATCCCGTCCGGCGCTGGCGCTTCGACTTCCTGTTCACGCCGTCGCTGGCCTGCGAAGTGGACGGCGGCACCTGGAGCGGGGGACGGCACACACGCGGCGCGGGCTTCGAGAAGGACGCCGAGAAGCTGAACGAAGCGGCGTTACTTGGTTTTACAGTCCTGCGCTTCACCGGCAGGGTGGTGAAAGACGGGCGGGCTTTGCAGACCATCACGCGGGCACTGGAGGTTAGGGCATGAACCACTTGAACGGAGCGGCAACTGAACGCGGCGAGATGAGCGCCCTTCAGACCTTGACTCAGGTGCTGGCCCAGGAAGCAGGGCGAGCACTGGACCGCGCCTACTTCCTGGAGCACCCCCAGGCGCTGAGCTATAACCGCTCCGCCGTACCGGGTGAGGTAGAGGACGGAGCGGTAGTGTGCATCGTGGTGGCCCAAGTCCGCTCAGGGGTGAGGCTCAGGGCCTCCGTCGCTGATCGCCGGAGGCTGGCCGCCACCCGGTACACCCTCGAACAGAACGCCCTCAGCCTGCACAGCGTCTTCTCAGCGCTGAAACCGGCTTGAGGTTCAGCCGCGTGACGGTGTACAGAGAAGAGGCGGCGTTGGGCACCCGGTAAGGCGGGCGTGCCGGGGAACTCAGGTGCGGGCGCGTAGGGGGAGGAGAGCACAGCCGCCCCCTCGCGCCCTTGCCCTCAGCCCTCTATCGTTTTCTTTAAGCCGAGTTGGGTCAAGCGGGCCTGTTGCTCTGCCCGGAATGCATCTCTGACTTCAATCGAGACTTCTATTTTCTGATGAACCGTCATGGACTGTTCGATCTTCAGCGAGTCGGAGTACTTCTCGCGGTTCCAGCTCTTGAGCAGGAACTCACCCGCTTTGGTGGCGGCGTTCGCCATCCTGGGATCTTCACTGGTGGCAATCCGGTAGAGGCTTTCGACCAGACGTTGTTCCCGGACCCCCTCGATGAAGGTGATAACTGCCTTGTCGAACGCCGGGTACTGCTTGCGCCAGCGCCAGACCGTCGTGTCATGAACGCCGGAGGCCAGGCACGCGGCGGCGATGCTGCCGTGCTCCTGAAGGGCTTTGAGAAACCTGGACTTCCGGCGACTGCGCTCACGCTGCGCGGGCGTCCACGCCCGCACGGTCACCGGCTGCAATTCTTGCGGGCTGCGGTCTTGCTGCGGACTGTGCTGATCGGGGTTCAGGGTCATAGTTCCAGGCTAATCTCTTCAGCCCGGCAGGGTGGCACACGCTGTACTGGGGATTTTTGGCGGGGAGAAGAGAAGGGCCTCTTGTATATAGCGAGGGGTGGGTGGGGGCAAAGCCCGGCCTGCCCTGCCCCGGTAGCGTGGGGCAAGGTGCGTCAGTCAACCCTGCCGGGGCGCTGGGAGGTGACGCACTGGCCCATCCTCTGAGCCTTACTCACAGCGGGCGCTGTCACCTTCACGTCAGAGGTGAATGGTAAGCTGATGGTGTCCGGTGCTGCCCTGTGGAGTCCTCCCCTGTCCTATACTCTCCTGGACAAGCCTTGAAGGCGGTGCAAGATGAAACTATTCGTGACCACTGAAACGCTCGATCAGCTTCTTCACCCGGAGAAGCGCAACCCGGCAGACGAGCAGGCCCGGCGCGAGACGCTGCGAGCCGCCCGTGAGCTGGGCAAGACGCTGGTGATTCGCACCCCGGCTCAGCCGCTGGCCCCGGCCCATGACTGACGGCTTCGCCCTTGACTGAAGCGTCCTGGCAACTCAGCATCATGCCCCACACCTTCCGGTGCGGGGCGTTCGACTGTGGCAACGCGCTGATGAACGGAGCGCTTCGGGGTGAGCTGCTGACCGCTATCAGGGAGGGACGCAGCCGGGCGTACTACGTAGAAGAGGGGGGCCGGTGTCTGGGCTTCATTGCGCTCCGGGCCGAGTCCTTCGAGCTGGCCGACTCGATAGACCGCGAAGAGTACGCCCTGAGTACCCGCACGGTGCCCGGCGTCCTACTCGAACTGATCGCCGTTGACCTTCAGGCCCAGCGGACGGGACTGGGCCGCTTCCTGCTGCTGGCCGCGCTCTTGCTGGCCCAGCGCACCGCCGAGACGGTAGGGGCACGCTTCCTGGTGTTGGACAGCGTGCCGGAGAGTATCGGCTTCTACACAAGGCTGGGCTTCAAACGCACTGTGACTCAGCCCAGCCGAGACACCGTGTTGATGATTCTGGACCTGCTCGAAGCGGAGTGAGTTGAGCCAGACCAATTTGTCTGAGGGGACAAAGAGATAGAGCCGCAGCGCCCAGTGCGAGTGCAGAGCACTTTACCGGCGCCGGTAAAACCCTCCCGCACCCCCGACAGCACAGCGAGAGGCCCGGCGCATCAGAGCAGCCGGGCCGTGTTGTGAGGGGTCAGTCGTTCAGGCTTTGCCGCTGTGGTGCTTACCTGCCTGAATGGCTGAGCGCTGCATGGTGTTCCAGCTCGAAGACCGGCTCAGCTCAGCCGTACTGCACGTATCTCCCCACATCAGGCTCAGGGTGGACCCGTCCGGGCTGGGCACGATCAGCCATGACGCGGGGAAGTCTGGGCGGCCCACCAACTCCAGCGCCGTTCTCTCGCTCACCGTGTCGCCATGCCGGTACAGGCCCAGGCGGGCATGTGGAGGCGGCTCAGTCCTCACTCGTGCCCCTCACCGGCCCGGCTTGACCTGTACTCCGGCGCCGGATAAGCAGCGGTGGTTTCGTCGAGCAGCGCGGCGCACGCTTCATAGGTGCGGGCGCGGTAGGTCAGCAAGTCCAGCACCTCCGCGAGCTGGGCACGGCTCAGGCCCGCTGCGCTCCAGTGGTGCGCCCAGGCAGCGAGGACCGGAGCCAGTTCAGCGGCCAGGTGATCTTCAGCGCCCTGGAGCATGACCCGCCGGGCGTGGCAGCGGGCGCACTCCAGATAGCCGCCGGGCAGGTCAAGCGCGGGAACGGCGCCGCAAGCATCACAGCGGGCAGCGAGGACGGTGAGCGAGGTCAGGGCCGGGCTGGGGGTGTCGGTGGTCATGGTGTCTACCTCTGGTGGACAAGCGGGCGAGCTGTCGAAGGCGGGCAAGGGGTGTGAGCATCAGTCACACCCCTAAGCTCAACTTAGGCCGCGTGCTGGGCTGCCGGGAACATGCGGCGCAGATACGCCCAGGTCTGCCGGGCTTCGAGTTCGGTGAGGCTCGCCAGGCTCCAGACTTCGCGGCCAGTGGCGCGGGCCGCACTGGCGTAGTGGTGAACGCTGGGCACCCCCACGCGGGTCATGAGCTTGTGCAGCTTCGCGGCGCGGGCAGCACCGATGGTTACGGGCAGGGCGGCCAGCACCTCGGCAGTAACGGTGGTGCTGTTGGCATTCTTGAGCAGGCGGATAGCGCGGCCCAGCTCCACCGCTTCGCCGTTGACCTGGGCGCTGAGCTTGCCGCCCACTTCCTCGCGGCTGAGGGTCACGGTGTCGCGGCTGACCTCGACCACCACGCTGCACTCGCGGTAGGTGGTGACGGTCTGCCAGGTGCGGGACAGGGCCGGGCGTTTGGTATCGTTCATGGTGCTTCCTTCGGTACGAGGGAGTCAGCGGGGGCGCGTGTTTCTTGGTCGGAGTGCGTGCCCTTTCTGCTGTCCTTATAGTAAACCATTACGGTTGATCTTGTCAACCATTTAGGGTAATATATGGGCAGCAGTAAACCATAAGGGGTAACGTATGAACGTGAATGACGAGATCAGGCAGACCGTAAAAGACGCCATGCACAGCCGGAAGCTGAATCAGGTGCAACTCGCCGAGAAGCTGGGCGTGACACCGCAAGCGCTCAGCCGCACGCTGAATGAGCGGGGTAAGGTGCCGGGGCTGTGGCGCGGCATCCTCGAAGAACTGGGCCTCGTGCTCACGGTCAAGGCGGCTGAGGGCGAGCACCCGGTAGACACGGGCCGGGAGGGCTGAGCTGTGACCGGGGGCGAGCGCAAGACCAAAGCACGCGGCAACGGTGAGGGCACGGTCTGGAAGGAAGGCGACCTGTACCGCTGGCAAGTCACGCTGGGGTACAACACCGCCGGGAAGCGCATCACCCGCTCAGGGCGGGCCGACAGCAAGAAAGCCGCCCATGACGCCATGAACAAGGTGCAGGCCGATTACTCACGCGGCCTGATCGGTGAGCCTGACAAGGTGATCGTGGAAGACTTCGCGGCCCGCTGGCTGCGGCGTCAGCATGACGTGACCCCGCGCACGGCCAAAAAATACGGGCAAGAACTGGGCTACGCCCTGGAACACATCGGCTCCATGCGCCTACAGGACGTGCGGCCCCACCATCTCAAGGACGTGGTAGCCCGCCTGGCTGCCCGCGAGATGCGGAACGACACCCGCATGTCTCGGAGCACGCTGGGCCGCACCCTGACCCGGCTGCGCGGAGTGTTCAAGGAAGCGGTGGCCGACCAGATCATCTATGTCAACCCGATGGACGGCGTGAAGCTACCCAAGATCAGCGTCAATGAAACGGCGTCGGTCAAGGCGCTGAGTCCAGATCAGGCAGCACGGCTGCACGGCATCGGCCTGACGCTCTATGACGCTGGGCTGTGCCGTCTGTGGCCCGCCCTGTTCCTCTCGCTGGGCATGGGCTTGCGGCGCGGCGAGGTGATGGGCCTGAAGTGGGCAGACGTAGACCTTGACCGGGGCACGCTACGCATTCGGCAGACTCGCGTGATGGACGTGCAAGGCATCGTGACCGGCAACCCCAAGACCACCAACTCACGGCGCGAACTGCACATGCCCGCCAGCGTGAGCGCCCTGCTCCGGCGCCATAGGGTCGCCCAGGACGCCGAGCGGGCGACGGCTGGCCCGGAGTGGCAGAGCGGGGGCGTGCTGTTCGCTACGGCCCTGGGAGAGTGGACGCACCCGGACAACCTGAACCGCGCCCTGAGTGCGGTGCTGAGCTGGACCGAGCCGACACGGGCCGCACAAGACGGGCAGGGTAGCGTCTGGACTCGCGTGCCCCGTGACCTGCGCGACGCGCTGAAGGTGGCAGTGGTGGCCGGTGAGCGGCTGCCCGACATCTCGCCCCATGACCTGCGCCACACCTACGCCACGCTCGCCCTTCGACATGGTGTGCCGGTGGAAGTGGTGTCGAAGAATCTTGGACATGGCAGCCCGGCCATTACCCTGACGGTGTACCGGCATGTCCTCGACGACGAGCTGAGGGCAACGGTGGTCGACCTCTTTCCCGCCCCGGCAGTTTTACCCAGCCCGGCGGCAGCGGTGCTCAATTGAACGCTACTACACTGCTACTACACTGGAGGCACAAAACCCCCACCACTTGGGCGGGGGCTTTTGCCGTGCTGAACGTGGTGCACTCGACTGGAGTCGAACCAGTGGCCTGCCCCTTAGGAGGGGGCCGCTCTATCCATCTGAGCTACGAGTGCAGTCGGTCAGGTCGTGAAACCTGCGCGGCGCAGTATAGAGCATCCCACCCGGCGCGGCGCGACATGCAGACTGCTCGCCCGCCCAGCAGCGCAAAACCTCACCTTGAGCGTCCATCCATCTGGCCTCATAAATTATGTTCTGAGCAGAATCATGCTAC
>NZ_JANYGJ010000211.1 GCF_025362455.1 Deinococcus sp.
CCAGGCTCACGAGAACATCACCTCGCTGGGGTCTTCGTAGGGCTCGGCGACCGGGGCCAGAGAGCGCCGCACCACGCCGCTGTCGCGCTTCCAGTCCTCGCAGTGCTTCTCAAAGGCGCCCAGGGTCAGCCGCTTGGCCCACCACGGGTCGCGCACGCGCCACTCGATCACCTGCGCCACGTCCGCCGCCGCCCAGCCCGCGCCACTCAGTTTTGCCGCCACCTTGCCGACTTGGCTGGCATTGCTCCCGGCACCCTGCGGGTAGAGCGCGGTCACGATGGCGTCGAAGATCAGGTTGCGGGGCCGGGCCGCGCCACTCCCGGTTGCCTTCCCGCCTTGCCCCTCGCCCTCAGTCACCGCCTCGCCGGTTTTTTTCCTGTTGGCGCTTTTGGGTACAGCAGCCGACAGGACAGAATCAGCGGTGCGCGGCGGAAGCGTTTTCTCTTCCGCCAGATCTTTAACCCCCTTATAAGGGACTACCTTTAGCTGTAACCCTGGGTTACTCAGTCCGTGTAACTCTGGGTTACATGGTCCGTGTAACCCAGAGTTACATGGTGGCTCCAAGAGGGTGATCAAGTTGGTGGATCGGCGCCCTTTGTAGGTCTGAGATTCTTGGGTCAGCCACTTTTTTTCTTCAAGGCGAGTCAAGATTTCGTTGATTGTTTTGCGCGAGATGCCGCATATTTCGGCCATGCGCTCCTGTTTTTCCCAGATTGCGCCATCGTGGGCACGCCGTTTCAGGTGTGCATAAAGTCGAAACTCGTATGGGTCGAGTCCCGCATCATCTATAGCAGAGCCGACGAATAGACTGCGGGCATAGGAAGTGCCTTTGTCAATTACGCGGCTCATTTCTGCACCATAAGGGCAATCAAGTCAACTTCTTTGACATATTGAAAGTCGGCAAACTGATGAACTCGGAGCTGGCCTGATTTTACGAATGCACGTACTGTTTGACCATGTGCTATCTCTTTACGCCTGGGGGACTTCATAGAAATATAACCCAATAAACCCGCATTAACTCTTCTGTTGTAAGACGGCTTCCAGCAAAAAATATATGCTGCCTCGGCTTTTTCAAGCTTTTCTGCTGATAGATGTTGGATGGCGTAGCGGTTAAACTGCTTTGTCTTTTCGCCAATATGTGAATGAATGCGAGCTTCGCAATTGAGTGATTTGCCGATGTAAACAATCAGGTCATCAAGAAGTAGAAAATAGATTCCTACGGTGCAGGGCCGCTCTCCGAGGGCTGTTGCTTTTGAAATGACTTCAATGCGAGTAAGTGGGCCGGGTTCAGCTTGCGCGATGATGCTCATGCTGCGCCCCACAACCGCGCCAGCAGCCGCTGAATCACGTTGCACCCGACCTCGGCGCAGTCCTGTTCACTGATCTGCTCGCGCATCACGTCCTGACAGGCCGCCTCGTCGCCAAAATGCAGCGCGGCTTCGAGTGAGTCGGTCCACTGGGCCGGTGTTTGCAGCCCCGCTTCTGGGTATTCGGTTATCGCCACGGATGCTCCCGTGAGCCGAAGCATTGATTTTTGACGGCCAGTGGTATACTAATTCCACTGGGGCCATGCTCGGCTCCCACCCCACCGGACGTTGCAAGCGTCGCGGTGGGATTTCTGTCTGTGATTATAGCAGAATTTGGTGTCTGGGTGGGCGTTTTCATGCGGGCACCGCCTTCACTGCTTCGCCCAGCGCCGTCTGTGCGGCGTGGTCGTCCATCCCGCTCAGCGTGTCGAGCAGCGTCTGCCCCGACCCTTCTGGCATGGCCCATCAGTGCGGGGCGGTGGACGGTGGTTTCAGATTCTGAAACGGTGGCCTTGCTCACGCCCAGGTCGCACAGCGCCCGGTATGCGGCGCGGGCCTGCGCTTCGTCCGTTTTCCACCCCGCCACGCCTTTCAGCAGCGCCCTGGCCTCGTCGCCGTGTCCCTGGCCGCTCAGCTTCTCCCCGGCCCGCTTGATCTGGCCATGGAGTTTGGTAAGCGCCTCGCTCGGCTTAACGGGGCTGACAGTCTGGGGCGCTGGGGTCTGGAGGGCCTGGGTGCGGGTCTGGGCGGGTCGGGTGGGCTGTGAGGCGGCGTGGCCGTCGTCGTCCTCGGTCATGATGCCCAGCGCCGCGCTGAGAGCGTACCGACGCAGATAACTGACCACGCTGCCAGCCGCCTGAATCTCGCTGAGCTTGCTGCTCGGCACAGCGGCCCGCATGGTGCCTTCAATCCACTCGCCGCTGCTGTGCATCAGCCGGGTCGTCAGGGCCATGAAGCCTGGTTCATCGCTGCTGGGCATCTGGACGTAGCTCAGGCCATGCCGCGCCAGGACTGGCGCCGCCGTGGCAATGATGCTGCCGAGGGTAGCGTAAGAGTTGTTGAGGTGGCTGTTTTTCGCGTCTTTCGTGGCGGCAGGCATCTCGCCTTGTGCGGCGCTGAGCGCAGCGGCCAGAGCACCGATGTTGTCAGAAGTCTTCATGCCTCCACCTCCAGCGCTTCATCGGCGAACTCGATCAGCGCCACGCCGACGCACGCCAGCGCCAGGCCCAGCAGGCCCAGGACGATGCTCCACGGCAGGCTCAGGCGCTCTATCGCCAGCAGGCACAGCAGGCCCAGTCCGATCAGCACCGCGCCGAGGTTGAATACCCAGCGAGCGCTCATCGCCGCGTTTCCAGGCAGTCGTCACAGATCGAGTTGCCGAGCAGCACACCGCCGCAGTCCAGACAAACTGTGCTGGGGAAATACTGACGGCTGACGAACTTGCCAGCTTTGCGCACCACGATCTCACCGAGGCCAGCGCGGCTCAGGCTGGCGAGCGCGAAGGCGGGCCGGGTCGGGAGTTTCACAAGGAACTCGCTCACAGCAGCCACGCTGCGCCCTGCTCGGCGTCGGTGAGGACCGGAGTGAGCTTGCTGGCCTGCCACTGGGCTTCCAGGGCCACCACGTCGCCGCTAAGGCGTCCGGCCAGGGTGGCGCGGTCCCCGGCGCTGAGTTTTCGCAGGCGGGTCAGGGAGCCGGTGGGGTGACCGAGCAGCCAGGCGGTAAAGGCCAGCTCGTCTGTCGGGTCCAAGTCGAGGATGTCGAGGCGATCTATTATCAATTCGCCACTTCCAGCAGCAGGTTCTCTGACGGTGGGAGCCGAGGCGGCGAAGCTCAGCAGGTTGCGAAAATCTTGGGGGGTGGCCTCGCCGCGCACGCTCGCTTCCGCATACTGCCCGGCACGGCTCATGGGGGCGGCGAGTCGCCGAGCTGCCCAGTACGCCAGCGCCGCTTTCAACTCGCGCTTGGCCTCGATCTGCGACTGGCTCAGGCCGCATCGCTCGCCCTGGTCGTTGCTAACGACGCACTCCAGGGTGCTGAGCAGGGTACGGGCCAGTTGTTCGGAGAGGACCGGAATCATGCGCCCACCGTCCGGGTCATCTCGGCGCGGATACGTCCGGGCAATTCATCACGAATAAACTCTTCGGTGAGCCATTTGGCGAGGGCTGCGCCGAACTGAGCACCCAGACGTTCGACCTCATCGAAAAAGAGGGCGGACTGCACCGGGAGAACTGTCCGGCGAGCCGGGGCGAGACGCTTGACAGCTGGAACGCCGGGCCGGGCCTCGCCCATAAACGGCAGCAGGGGAGTTGTCACGCCGCGCCGCGCCTTAACCCGCAACCGGGCTCCGGCAGCCGCCAGGGCCACCGCCGCACGGACGAGCTGCGCAGGCGTGGCCGATAGGGTGACGGTGATGGGGGAGAGGGGACGGGGGGTGGGGGCGGTCACTGGGTCACTTCCAGCAGGGGCTTACCGGTGTAGATGGCGAGCTGCATCCGCAGGAACTGAGCGCCGTCTTCAAACTGATGCGTCGGCAGATCACGGTAAGAGGCCAGCCCGAAGCGGTTCTTAAAGAGCCGCCATGCCTGCGCATAGTTGCCCATCGCCTCGCCCAGCGACTGACCGAGTTTGTAGATGATGCCGACCTGTTTGCTGTCAATCGGGGAGGCGTCCAGACGTGCTTCAATGGCGCTCACGCGGGCATCGGTGTTCTCCAGCGCTTCCAGCATCAGGCGGCTTAGAGCCAATGGGGAGGCGGGCGGAAGCACGGGTGCGGCCTGCGCGAGTTCGGCGTGTCGGGTCTGTGCGGCAAAGTACGTCTGTGCTCCGGCGACTGCGGCCTTCCTGGCATCACTGTTCATGGCGGTGAGGTAGCAGGCGTAGCGGCTGAGCCGGTAGTCGAGCACCTCGCGCTCCGCGCCTTTGCCCGTTTCGATCAATTTGCCGGAGGGGACAAAATGATCCTTGCTGTCCTGGCCGCTGTTGTCACAGGCGGCGGCGGCACGCTCAATGCTCTGAGCGAACTTGCGCCAGGTGTCGTAACCCAGCAGTGGCATCAGGTCGCGCGCGCTCCAGTATTCGGCGCCGCCCTCAGCGGTCCGGCAGATGGCGTCAAACGGGTTGATCGGTGCTAACATATGTTCACTTCCTTTGTTTCTGTAGGCGCCCGCGAATCTGACCTCGCGGGCTTTTCGTGTTGTCGGTTAGGCCGACGCCTGAGCAGGTAAAAAAAGAGCGCTGGGGTCCACATCAAAGTGATCCGCCAGGGCGATGACGAGGGAATATGTCGGCTCTTCCGTCTCCCCCGTCTCTAGCTTGATGATGGTCGTCCGGGAGACGCCCACTGCGACGGAGAGGGCATTGCGGCTCTCCCCCCACGCTTGCCGAAGGGATTCCAAATTAGTCATCTTTGGCATGGCCAGAGTCTAGTGATTTAGCACTACAGTGTCAAGGTGCTATAGAGTTCAATACCGCATTGATTGTATTCTTCAATACGAATCATCAATACAAACCCGCTCCCAGCGCGGCCTGAGCGGGGGCGGGTTTGATGGAATTCATCGTGGGATTGATGGTGCCGGACACAAAAAACAGGCCCGCAGGCGCAGAAGCGCCCACAGGCCTCGACCAGAAAACGGAACGAGTCGAAGCGTCCACCGAGAGTCACTCCCTCGGTTTGGGCTGGATGACGACTTCGAGGCCGAGTTCGTCGAGGATCGCGGGCCAGTTGCTTTGAGTGACTCATGATTCTCCCTGGGCGAAGTAAGGGTGAATGTTGGGTACGAAAGTGCGGAGAGCTTTCGCAAGCGCATGACGGCCAGCCGGACTTAATTTTTTAAGATTCAGTTGGCTC
>NZ_JANYGJ010000222.1 GCF_025362455.1 Deinococcus sp.
GCCTCGGCGTACCCCTGGAGGGCGGTCAGCGGCGTGCGGAGTTCGTGGGCGACGTTGCTGATCAGCTCGGTGCGCGAGGCTTCGACTTCGGCCAGGGCCAGGGCCATCCGGTTGAAGTTACGGGCCAGGTCGGCCAGTTCATCCTGACCCGTTTCCGGCAACCGCCGCTGATAGTGGCCCTGAGCGATTGATAAACTGCCCGCGCTGAGCAGCCGCACCGCCTGCACCACGCGCCGCGCCGCCAGATACGCCATCAGAAAGGCGACGGCCAGCGCCACCCCGGAGGCCAGCAACAGGGCGCTGTTGAAGGTGTCGCGCATGCCCCGGCTGAGGTCGCCGCGCAGCGTCTGCCCACCGGGGCCGATCAGGCCGACCATCTGCTCGACGTGGTGGCGGATGAAGGCGGGCGCCGTCACCTCGGCCAGCACGAACAGCGCCAGCACGGTCAGCACCACCACCAGGGCGTGCGAGAGAAACAGGCGGGGCAGCAGCTTCATACGGGAAGCATAGGCCGGATAGACGGCTCACCACCGGCCTGTCCGGCGACCAAATGTGCAGCGCCCGGTCCTGTCAAGGTACACCGCCAGCGTCGCCGTCCCTGAAGCGGTAGCCGTACCCCCGCACGGTTTCGATAAAAGTCGGCGCCTCCGGGTCGTCGCCCAGCTTGCGGCGCAGCATCTGGATATTGACGTCCACCACCCGTTCGGTGCCCGCGAAATCGGCGCCCCAGACCCGGTCCAGCAGCCGCTCACGGCTCAGCGCGGTGCCCCGGTGGCGGGCCAGGGTCAGCAGCAGCTCGAACTCGGTGCGGCTGACGTTCAGCGGCTCGCCGCTTAAGCTGACCGTGCGGGCCTGGGCAGCGATCACCAGCGGTCCCAGCGTCAATACGTCACGGACGTTGGCCCGCCGCAGCAACGCCTCGACCCGCGCCACCACCTCGCGGGGACTGAACGGCTTGACCACGTAGTCGTCGGCGCCCAGCCTCAGACCGCGCACCCGGTCCTCCTCGCCGCCACGGGCGGTGAGCAGCAGCAGCGGCAGGTTCGGGTAATGGGCGCGGGCGTGCCGAGTCAGCTCCAGGCCGCTCTGGCCTGGCAGCATCCAGTCGAGGATCGCCACATCCACGCCGCCCAGTGCCGACTCGGCTTCCAGGCCGTCGCGGGCCTGCACGACCTCATAGCCGCCGCGCGTGAGGTAGGCGCTCAGGATTTCCAGAATGGCGGGATCATCGTCAACGACCAGCACTCGCGCCACATGAACTCCTCAGTAAAGGCAAGGCGCGGATCTCTGCTGCCGCGCCTCACCTGGTGTGTTCAACGGCCCTGATTGGGCTGTTGCGCTGACCTGCCGCTTACTTCTTCAACAACCAGGTGCGGAACTCGTACATCTCCTTAGCCTGCGCCACCACGATATTCTGCGCCAGCTTGAGTACCTTGGGGTCAGCACTCTTTTGCAAGGCGACATTCGCCATGTCGATGGCCGAGGAATGATGCGGCACCATGCCCTGAACGAAGGCGAGATCCGGGTTCTTGGCCGCCTTGACCATCGTCCCCATACCCTTCATGCCGTCCATCATGGCCATCATCTTGGGGTCCGCGCCGCCCAGGGGCTTCAGGAGCGCTGTCATGGTCGTGATTTCGGCCTGCTGCGAGCTGATGATGCCCTGCGCCCAGCGCTTGACCTGCGCGTCCTTGGTGGTCGGCAGGATTGCCCTGGCCATATCGAGTGCCGCCTGATGGTGAGGGATCATCATGCTCAGAAAGGCGCGGTCGAACGCCTTGCCGCTGAGTTTGCTCAGGGTGGCGGTGGTGTCCATGCTGCCGGTGGACATAGTCATCCCCGGCATGCTGCTGGAGGCGCTGGGCGTACTCATATCCATACCGGGCATGCTGTTCTGAGCGAAGGCGCTGCCGAGGGTGATGGCGCTGGTCAGGAGCAGGGTGGTCAGGCGAATTGGGGCAGTGAGTTTCATACCTCCACGGTAGGCAGGTGGTGTAAAGATCCTGTAAAACGCCGCTACCTGAATAAATGATCAAGCCAGAGTATCGCCAGCGTGCCCCACAATGTGGCCAACCTCAGCCTGTTTATCAGCTCCCATTGGGTTCGCGCTGCTCCTTATCTCCCGGCATGGAACCCAAGATGTGCTGGTGAACTGCCCACTACTTTCAGGCCACGCTGCTTACGCCTCCCGTTCATTGAGGCTGTCCCGTCCGTACCAGTTGTCGCGGCCCTATCTTCACCTTCAGTTATTCAAGCGGGGAGCCGTTTTTGCTGCTCTGGACTGTCTTCATGCTCTATGCTTCGAGCGCTGTCCCGCTCGTCCCGGTATATCAGGGGTACTGCCCGGAATAATCCCGTCATACTGGATCGTTTCGCAGCCCACTGGAGCGGAATAGAGTTTGGGCGTCAGTGCAAGTCTGAAGCGACGCGCCCAAGCCTAAATTACCGATATAGACGGCAAAGATGACCGTATAGGGGGCTCGTCCATGACTACGAGGCAGAAACCAGAGGGCAATACCAAGCCGCGCCGGGGCCATAAAGAGGGTACTTACACTGCTCAGCCAAATGGACGTATCCGCTGGCGCGTCTGGGTTACGGATGCCAGAGGGGGCGGCAGCCAGCGAAGCGGGACAGCGGACACCGAAAAGCAGGCCCGAGGAGCCGTCCGGCAACTGCTTCAGGCCGCCGAGAGCCGTAAGTTACCCAGCCGCTCAACCACAACGCTGGCCGAGCACCTGCAATTGTGGCTCGCCCAGAAGGATGGTATC
>NZ_JANYGJ010000266.1 GCF_025362455.1 Deinococcus sp.
CGGACGCGCCTGGGCACGCCTGCCCGCTTCTTGGGCAAAGCGGACTGTCGTCGTGAACGGACACCCATGAGGATGCCACTCCTCCGCCTGGGCACGCCTGCCCGCTCCGCTCGGTAAAGCTAAAGCTTGACGAGGAGATACCTTTACAAAGAGATATGTAGACACGCCGGTCACCGTGCTGGAGCCTGATCGCTGACCCCGTTCGGGTGAGGGCCGGGGCTCAAAACTCAACTTCACTCTAGCGTTCGCTTCCCCAAGCGTGTTCGAGCGTAACATGAAGGGTATTTCACAAATCTGTGACAGTCCTGTGACGCCAGGTGGCTATGCTTCATTCATTAAGCGCACAATTTACAGGGCGGGCCGGGTGAAGTCCGCAGCGCAGCAGAAGCCGTTTTCGAGATGATACTTGAGGGCGGTTTCTTCTTTTGGCCTCGTGGCCAGCAACTTCAAAGCGCCAGCGCTCTCCTGTAGGCGCGGGGACTGATCTCGGTGGGTCGTAAGCTCTAGCATGGTGAACATGACCACTCCCCCGACCACTGACCCCGTTTCTCCCCGCTCCACCGGACCCATGACCGGCAAGACCGTGCTGGTGACCGGCGCTACCGGCGGCATCGGCAAGGCCACCGCCGCCGAGCTGGTCCGCCGGGGCGCCTCGGTGTGGATCGTGGGCCGTAACCCTGAGAAGACCGCCGCTGCCCAGGTTGAGATGGGCGCGGCGGGGCACCTG
Organism: Deinococcus sp.; assembly: GCF_025362455.1. Lineage (GTDB taxonomy): Bacteria > Deinococcota > Deinococci > Deinococcales > Deinococcaceae > Deinococcus. The sequence continues at coordinate 728 of NZ_JANYGJ010000266.1, forward strand.
GTCGCCGATCTGAGCCTGCGCGGCGAGGCAGTGCAGATGGCCCAGGACTTTATTCGCCAGGTTGGCACGCTCGACGTGCTGGTCAACAACGCCGGAGCCGTGTATGACCGGCGCCAGGAAAGCCGTGAGGGCATCGAGATGACCTGGGCGCTCAACCATCTGGGTTACTTTATCGTTACGCGGGAGTTGCTGGGGCTGCTGAGGGCCAGCCGGGGCCGGGTGGTCAACGTGTCGAGCGCCGCGCACGGCTTCGGACGTATGCGCTGGCAGGATCCCGAATTCAAGTCCGGCTACCGGAGCTGGGCCGCCTACGGCCAGAGCAAACTCGCCAACGTGCTGTTTACCCGCGAACTGGCCTGGCGCGAGCGCGAATCGGGCGTCACCGCCAACGCCCTGCACCCCGGCGTGGTGTATTCCAGCTTCGGCCAGAGTGACGACAGCGCCACCAAACGCTTCTACAAACTGGCCGCGCCGTTTCTCCTCAGCAGCGAACAGGGCGCCCAGACCAGCATCTACCTGGCGGCCAGCAGCGAGGTACAGGGGATGAGCGGGCTGTATTTTGCCAAATCCCGCGTCAAGGCGCCGGAGTCGCACGCCCTGGACGACGCGGCGGGCAAGCGGCTGTGGACGCTGAGCGAAAGCTACCTGTGAGTGTTGATTGTCCGATTATTCGTTGTTCAGCACGACGGTAAACGTTTTGGTGACCTTGCCGCCTGCGGGCACTATGGCGGTGGTGGTCGCGTAGCCGTTGCCGCTCAGCTCGGCGCCATCAAATTTCAGCGTGCGTGCCCGGAAATAGTCGCTGACCTCCACCGGCCAGGCCACCGCCTTGCTGCTCTCGAAGGTGTAGCTGACTCTGTAGGTGTCGATGTCGCGGGAGGGATTGCTGCGGCGCTCGGTGCCGATGAGTTCGGCGCTGCGGGTGTAGCGCACGTCGGGATCGCGGCCCAACATCAGCTCGACAAGTTGGCCGCTGGCGGTTTCGGTCAGCTCGGCCTGACCAGCCACGCGGCCCTCATCGCGCACGGTAATCAGGCCGCCCGGCAGATTCTGACTGACCCTGAAACGGTAACCGCGCTCCAACACACCGCTGCTGCGAGCCTGAAACGAGTCGTAGCGCCAGTTCTGATTGTCGTTGCCCAGCGTAGCGTAGCGCGTGAATTCGCTGATCTGCGGCGCCGCGAACGGCAGCGTCAGCGTTTCGCCAGCGGGCAGCATGAACGGCCCGGCCAGCTTGAAGCGGTAGAGGCCGCCCACTGCCGACGCTGCCGAGACGGACGGCGCGGAGGCGACAAGTCGGGCAACCAGCGCCGCGTAATCGGCATTCCCCTCGTTGTAGGTGTTGGTGTCGGCCCGCGTGCGGAGTTCGACCTGTCCGGCGAACAGTTCGGCGTTGCTGACCTTAGAGACTGTCTGGAAAGCGTAAGGCTGCCGCTAGGCTGCTGATTCAAGCTGTTTCTCCCGCTCAAACTCAGCAAGTCGCCGGATCATGATACGAATAAAGGTCAACTGTATGAATGCCTCGGTCACCTCTGGCAGCAG
>NZ_JANYGJ010000074.1 GCF_025362455.1 Deinococcus sp.
ACTCCGAATTACGCCACGGGGAAAACAGCCTCCCCGCGCCTCCATTCTGCGTCCTGCTCAGTCAAAACTACTCGCTCCGCTCGGTCATAAAAAGGGTCTTTTTATGACATCTGCTCTAGGCGGTAGACCGGCATCTGACTGGTGGCGTACAAAGAAGGTTCCGGCCTGAACAGATAGCGGAAGCGGCACCCGATCTCGTCGGGTTCCAGAAAGAGGTAGCCTGCTGCAATTCCGGCGTTCACTTGATCGGGCGAGAGGCGCAGTCGTTCGCGGAAATGCTGCCGGTTTCCATCGTCCCAGTGCAGGCCGAGATGAAGTGATCTTTCACCCGGTTCGTCACACGGTTCCAATCCGCCTTCACTGTCATACAGATCGTCATACATCTATCATACTCCGAATTTCGGCGGAATTCTGAGCGTCCGGCACGGTCATAGCTCAGTGTAGTGGCCAGGCTGGTCGGCGGCGCAGCAAAAAAGGCGACTCGAATGCCGCCCTCGGCATTACTCTCACCCGCGACAAGGTGCTGACGCGCTGGCGGCTGGGGAAGTGAGCGTTCAGGCGGGGGAGAGGCTGTAGCGCCCGGAGTGACAGCCAGGGCGTGCCAGAATACACCGTATGGAGTCCACGCCCACCTTACCTGTCCCAAGCACTCAGGCGGCTGGCTGGTGGTGGGCGGCGCTGGGCATGTTGTGTTTCAGCTTCACGCTGCCTGCTACCCGCCTGGCCGTCCCCGAATTCGGCAGTTATCTGGTGGGCTTTGGCCGCTCGGCGCTGGCGGGCGTGCTGGCTCTGGCCCTGCTGCTCATCCTGCGCGAAAAGGTGCCGGAGCGTCGCCACTGGCGGGGGCTGCTGATCGTCGCGGTCGGCACGGTGTTCGGCTTCTCCATCTTCACGGCCCTGGCGCTGCGAACGGTGCCCGCCTCGCATGGGGCGGTCGTGGTGGGGCTGCTACCTGCCATGACCGCCATCGCCGCCGTGCTGCTGGCCCGCGAACGGCCCCGGCCCGTGTTCTGGTTGGTGTGTGCCCTGGGCGTGGTGGCGGTGCTGGTCTTCGCCGCAGTGCAGGGTGCCGGGCAGCTCTCGGCAGGCGACCTGTATATGCTGCTGGCCGTCGTCCTGGCGGCAGCGGGGTACGCCGAGGGTGGACGGCTGGCCCGCGAGATGGGCGGCTGGCGGGTGGTGAGCTGGGCGCTGGCCTTCTCGCTGCCGGTCTCCATGCTGGCCACCTTTCTCTCGCCCTGGCCCGCGCATCTACCCTCGCTGACGGCGTGCCTGGCCTTCGGCTACGTGTCGCTGTTCAGCGTGTTTCTGGGCTTTTTCGCCTGGTACAAGGGCCTGGCGATGGGCGGCGTGGCCCGCGCCGGGCAGGTGCAACTGCTCCAGCCGGTACTGACGGTGCTGTGGTCGGCGCTGCTGCTGAATGAGCAGATCGGCGCGGCGACGGTGGTCGCGTCGCTGTTCGTGGTGGGCACCGCGCTGCTGAGCCGTCTGACGCGGTGAGTGTTGAATTGGCGCCCCAGCAAAAGAGCGGCCATCTCAGCCGCCCCTCCCCGTCAGTTTGCGCTCAGGCCCACTTGATCAGGCCCAGCTCAATCGGGTTGCTCAGGTCCGCCGAATACGGAATGGCCCGCACGCCGACGCTGTACATGCCGCTGTCGGCCAGGGGAATGCTGACCTCATAGTGACCGCTGCCGCCCGGTTTCATCGGCACGTGCAGGGTGTGCTCGCCGTGCCTGAGCACCGCCTCGATGCGGATTTCGCTCTCCGGAATGCCCGCCGGATTCACCTGGGCGCTGACCCGGACCTGCTCGCCCGGCTGCACGGTGGCCGGGAGCTGGGCGCTGGCGTGGAGCTGCACGTGCGGCCACTGCTGACGCACCCAGCCCTTCCAGCTTCCCAGGGCGCGGGCTTTTTCGAAGTTGGCCGCGCTGAGTTCGGCGCCGCGCTTCGAGAGCGGCAGGTAATACTGCTGCACGTAGTCGATGACCTGGCGCTGCATGGCGAATTCCGGACTCACCGTGATGATGGCCCGGCGCACCGTCTGGAGCCAGCCGTGATTCTGGCCCTGGGCGTCGCGGACGTGGTACAGCGGCACGATCTGGTCTTCCAGGGCCTCGTACATGCTGAAGCTGTCGGCGTCGTCCTGAATGTTCAGGTCGCTGTACTCGCGCTCCTCGCCGATGGGCCAGCCGTTGGTGGTGTCATAACCCTCGCGCCACCAGCCGTCGAGGATGCTGAAATTGGGCGCCCCGTTGAAACTCGCCTTCATGCCCGACGTGCCCGACGCCTCCAGCGGGCGGCGCGGGTTGTTGAGCCAGATGTCCACGCCCTGCACCAGATGGCGGGCCACGTCCATGTCGTAGTTTTCGAGAATCACGATCTTGCCCCGGAATTCGGGGTCGCGCGAGACCTTGTAGATTTCCTGAATAAAGGCCTTGCCGGGGTTGTCGGCGGGGTGCGCCTTGCCCGCGAACACGAACTGCACCGGGCGCTCCGGGTTGTTCACGATGCGGCTGAGGCGCTCGCGGTCACGGAACAGCAGCGTGGCGCGTTTGTAGGTCGCAAAGCGGCGGGCGAAGCCGATGGTCAGGGCCTCGGCGCTGAGGGCCTCACCGGCAGCCGAGACCTCGGCGGCGGGCGCCCCGGTGCGGCGAAGCTGCTCCTGCAAGCTGGAGCGCACAAAGCCGATCATCTCGACTTTCAGGGCGTGCTGGGTGTCGGCAAGCTGGGCGTCGGGAATGGTGCTGACCGCCTCCCACATCTGCTTGTCTTCCAGGCGTTCGGTCCAGTCGGCGGGCAGCACGGTGGAAAACAGATCGCGGTACTGCTGGGCCAGGAAGGTCAGGTTATGGGCGCCGTTGGTGACGTGCCCGATAGGTACCTCTTCGGGCGCGGCCCCCTCGTACAGGAAGTTCCACATGCCCCGGCTGACCTCGCCGTGGAGTTCAGATACCCCGTTGGCCATCCGCGACATCCGCAGCGCAAACACCGTCATGGAAAAGGCGGGCACCAGGCGGTTGTCCCAGTTCTGGATGTGCTCGGCCAGGTGGTACAGCTCGTCGCGGCTGGTGGCCAGTTGGGCGGGCCAATCGCCGATGTAGCGGTCCATCAGGTCGAAGGTGAAGGCGTCGTTGCCCGCCGCCACCGGGGTGTGGGTGGTAAACAGCGTGCTGCTGGCGGTGGCTTCCAGCGCGGTGCGGAAGTCCAGGCCGCCCGCCACGTACTCGCGCACCCGCTCCAGGCCCATCAATGCGGCGTGGCCCTCGTTCATGTGATACACGCTGGCCGGAATGTCGAGTGCCCGCAGCGCCCGGACGCCGCCGACGCCCAGCAGCACGTACTGCTGGATGCGCAGTTCCTGGTTGCCGCCGTACAGGCGGGCGGTGAGCTTGCGGTCGTCCTCCGAGTTCTCCGGCACGTTGCTGTCGAGCAGCAGCACCTGAATGCGCCCGATCAGCAGGCTCCAGACCTGCAAGGTAATCTCGCGCCCGGCGATCCGCACGCTGACCTTGGCCTTCTCGCCGCTCTTGGTCAGGGCCGGGCGAACCGGCAGGGTGGTCAGGTTCAGCTCGTCGTAGGCTTCCTCCTGCCAGCCGTCCTTGCTCAGCAGTTGCCGGAAGTAGCCCTGGTGAAACAGCATCCCCACCGCCGTGAAGGGCAGGCCCAGGTCGGAGGCGGACTTGCAGTGGTCGCCTGCCAGCACGCCCAGGCCGCCGGAATAGATCGGCAGCGATTCGTGGAAGCCGTATTCCATGCTGAAGTAGGCCACCGGCAACACCCCGGCGGCGTTTTTGGCGGCCCAGACGTCGCCCCCGCCCCAGCGCCCCTTGTTCATGTAGGCGTCGAAATGCTCCAGCACCTCGGCGTACTGGGCCAGGTAGTCCGCGTCGGCGGCCAGCGCCTCCAGGCGGGCGGCGGAGGTTTCCAGCAGCGTCTGCACCGGGTTGTGCTGGAAGCGCTCCCAGTTGGCCGGATCGAGCTGCCGGTACAGGTTCTGGGCTTTGGGGGTCCAGGCCCAGTAGAGGTTGTAGGCGAGTTCTTCGAGCCGCACGAGGGCTGCGGGCAAGCGGGGCAAAACCGTGACGGTGCCGATGACGTTCATGGTGTCAAGTGTACACGATGGATTTCGGCGCCAAAGGAGCCGTCTAACGCAGTGACCCGGCCTGAGTGGCCCGACTGGTCGAGGCGGCGCCTGGCTGGGCTCACGGCGCTCATTTCAGCTCGGCCTTCGGGACGCTGTGACCGTTTTGTGACGCCCACGTGTAATACAGTGCAGCCATTCTCCGTCTGGTCAGTCCACTGCCTCGCCTCATGCTCCCTGAGTTCCCCTGGAAAACGCCCATGTCTAATACCCTGATTATCGTCGAAAGTCCCGCCAAGGCCCGGACCATTGCCAAGTTTCTGGGCAAGGGCTACACCGTCGAGTCGAGCATCGGCCACATCCGCGACCTGCCGCGCAGCGCCGCCGAGATTCCCGAAAAGTACAAGGGTCTGGCCTGGGCGCGGCTCGGCCTGAACATCGACGAGGATTTCAAGCCGTTGTACGTGGTCTCGCCCGACAAGCGCAGCCACGTCGCCCACCTGCGCAAGCTCGCCCAGCAGGCCGACGAGGTCATCCTGGCGACAGACGACGACCGCGAGGGCGAGAGCATCGCCTGGCATCTGTTCGAGGAACTCAAACCCCGCGTGCCGGTCAAGCGGATGGTCTTTCACGAGATCACCAAGGACGCCATTCAGGCCGCCATTGCCCACCCGCGCAGCATCGACACCAATCTGGTGGAAGCCCAGGAAACCCGCCGGGCGCTCGACCGTCTGTATGGCTATGAGGTCAGCCCGGTGCTGTGGCGCAAGGTGGCGCCCAAGCTCTCGGCGGGCCGGGTCCAGAGCGTGGCGACCCGCATGCTGGTCGAGCGCGAGCGCGAGCGGATGCGCTTTGTGCCCAGCGACTGGTGGGATATCGACATCGGCTGCGCCACCAGCGAGGGTGAGGCGTTTCCGGCCAGACTCGCCGAGGTCGAAGGCCAGCGACTCGCCCAGGGCCGCGACTTCGACGCCGTGACCGGCCAGCTCAAGCCCGAAGTCCTGGCCGGGGCGGGCGTGTTGCGCCTGAACGAGAGCACCGCCAGAGCCCTGGCCGCCGCCCTGCGCGAGCAGCCGTTCACCGTGCTCAGCGCCGAGGAAAAACCCTTTACCCAGAAGCCCTACGCGCCGTTTATTACGTCCACGCTCCAGCAGGAGGGCAGCCGCAAGCTGCGCCTCGGTGCCCAGCAGACCATGCGGGCCGCCCAGCGCCTGTACGAGGGCGGCTTTATCACCTACATGCGCACCGACAGCACAACGCTGAGCGCCGAGGCCATCAGCGCCGCCCGCGCCCAGGTCAAGGCGCTGTACGGCGACGCCTACCTGCCCGCCTCGCCGCGCAGCTACACCAAGAAGGCCAAGAACGCCCAGGAGGCCCACGAGGCCATTCGCCCGGCGGGCAACAGCTTCCGCACGCCTGACAGCCTGAGGGGCGAACTGGGCGGCGAGGAGTGGAAGCTCTACGACCTGATCTGGAAGCGCACGGTGGCCTCGCAGATGAGCGACGCACGCGGACGCCGGATGCAGGTGCGGCTGGGCGGCCAGGCGACGGACGGGCGAAATGCCGTGCTGAACGCCTCTGGGCGCTCCATCGACTTCCCCGGCTTCCTGCGGGCCTACGTCGAGGGCCGTGACGACCCCCAGGCTGCACTCGAAGACCGCGAGACCCTGCTGCCGCCGCTGAAGGTCGGCGAGCGCGTCACCGCCGCCGAGCCCGAAGCCGCCGGGCACACCACCCAGCCTCCGGCCCGCTACACCGAGGCCAGCCTGGTCCAGTCGCTCGAAGGCGCGGGCATCGGGCGGCCCAGCACCTACGCCAGCATCATCGGCACCATCCAGGAGCGCGGCTACGCCAACAAGAAGTCGCAGGCGCTGATTCCCACCTGGACGGCCTTCGCCACCTCGGCGCTGCTGGAAAGCCACTTCGCCTCGCTGGTCGATTACGACTTCACCGCCCGCATGGAACAGGACTTGGACGAGATCGCCGGGGGCCGCCAGCAACGCGCCCCATACCTGCGCTCGTTCTTTCTGGGCGAGGACGGCGGCATGGGGTTGCGTCCGCTGATCGAGCGCGAACTGGAGGCCATCGACCCCCGCGTGGTCGCCACCATCGAGGTGCCCCGGCTGGCGGGCAGCGGCATCGAGGTCCGGGTGGGCAAGTACGGCCCGTACCTGTCGCGCGGCGAGACCAAGGCCAACATCCCCGAAGAGACCGCCCCCGACGAACTCACGCTGGACAAGGCCGAGGAGTTGCTCTCGCGCCCCAGCGGGGACCGCTTGCTGGGCGAAGATCCGGGCAGCGGTCAGCCGGTGCTGGCCCGCGCCGGGCGTTACGGCCCCTATGTCCAGATCGGCGAGGAGAATCCGCCGCTGCGCACCGCCAGCCTGTTTCCCAGCGACGACCTGAACACGCTCACGCTGGACCGGGCGCTCAAGCTGCTGTCATTGCCGCGCCTGGTGGGCGTCTCGGAGGGCGAGGAGGTCTGGGCCTACAACGGCAAGTTCGGGCCGTACCTCAAGCGCGGGGGCGACTCGCGCAGCCTGAGTATCCCGGAGCAACTGTTCACCACCTCGATGATCGAGGCCGAGGCGCTGTTCATGCAGCCGCGCTTCCGGGGAGGCCGGGGCGCCGCCGCCGCGCCGCTGGCCGCCTTCGAGTACGAGGACCGCGCCCCGATTACGCTCAAGAGTGGCCGCTTCGGGCCGTACCTGACCGATGGCGAGAGAAACGCGACGTTGCGCAAGGGCGAGGACCAGGCCGGAATGAGCAGCGACGACGCCCGCAGCATTCTGGAGGAGCGCGGCAAGGAGCCCAAGAAGAAGGAGGGCAAGCCGGGCCGCGCCGCACCGAAAGCCGGAGCGAAGAAGCCCGCGTCCAGATCGGCTGCTGGCAAATCGGCTACTGGCAAGTCAGCTGCTCCGAAAACAGGCTCCAGAACTGTGGTGTCCAAAACAAGCGCGAAGACGGCTGCCAAGGCCAGGCCGAAAGCCGCCGCCAAGCCCGCTTCCGTCCCGCTGACCTGGGCGCAGCTCAGGCCCCACCTGGGCGTGCTCAGCAGCCAGGAGCGCGAACTGGTGACCGCCACCCGCGAGCGCGGCGAGAAGGTCGAGGCCGTGGCGCCGGGCCTGGGCCTGGATATCAAGAAGGCCAAGGGCATGGCGCTCCAGGCCAGCAAGAAGCTCAACCAGGCGGCGCGGGCGAGCTGAGCCTAAGCCCACGGTGCCCGGTCCCGCCGCGCTGCACCTGACGGCGGTGTGGCCCGGCGGACGGCGCCGTCAGGTGCCTGGAGGGTGAACTGCTCGTGGACCTGGCGGGCGGGGCCTTCGTGCGGCTGTGAAGGGGAGGTCTGCGCTCTGAGCAGATGTCATAAAAAGACCCTTTTTATGACCGAGCGGAGCGAGTAGTTTTAACTGAGCAGGACGCAGAATGGAGGCGCGGGGAGGCTGTTTTCCCCGTGGCGTAATTCGGAGTACTGCTCTGAGCGCGGCCTACAGCCTGATTCCGGCAGCGGCAAGTTGCACGGCCCTCCGCTCCATTCCCGCACAGTCGGGAAGGCGGCGAGGTGGTGAGAGAGGCGAGGTGGCAAGAGAGAGGCCCGGTACGTGCCGCTCTCGCCAGGACGCCCGGTAGGTGCGTCGTCGTGAACGGACGCCCATCAGGACGCCACTCCTCCCGTTCTGCCCAGGAAGCGCCGCCTGCACGTCTGCCTCCGCACAGGGCCGTGCTTTCTCCCACTCCCGCCCTTGAAGCTTGGTGATGCACGCAAGTCTCTCATCTTCGTTGCTACGCCGACTTTCGCCGGATGTCTTTTTCCTTGAACCGCGCTGGGAGAGCGTTTGCGCTACCCCTCTCCCAGCCTCTCCCGCAGGGGGAGAGGAGCCAACAACGCTGTGTTCATCGGTGTCGCTAAGTTTATGAGAGAGATACGTGCAGCACTGAGCGCCCTTGGTCAGAGCGGCCCTCGCCTTGCCTGACCGCCTGATCGGACTGAACCCGTAGTTCGTACCAGATTCAATTGAAGTCCATATTACACTGTGTTGCTGAGCGGGTGAATACAAGTTCACCGGAACGGGTAGCAAAAGAGTTGATGTGGAGCGGTTTGCACCCGCCGAGCATCCGCCAGGCCGTGTCAGAACGGCCCGCTGGGTGTTCAGCTTGTCAATTGATACGGTTTTCAGGCTTGCCCGTGTGGCTTAATGGCCGACAGATGAGTCTTCTGGCCGATTCAACCGGACTGTTCACCGCCAGCGAGGTGGAGGCGCGCAGCGGCGTGCTGGCCACGACCCTGCGGCAGTGGGAGCGGCGTTACGGCCTGCCCTCGCCCGTGCGCAATGCCAGCGGCTACCGGCTGTATTCCCACAGCGACCTGGCGCTGATCGAGTTCATGTGCCGCCAGCTTCAGGCCGGGGTGCCTGCCAGCCGCGCCGCCGAGCTGGCCCGCGCTCACCTGGCGCTGCCCGTCGCGCCGACGCTGAGGGCGCCCAGCGACGCGTCACTGCTGGAACTGGTCGAGGCCCTGATGAAAGCCGACGACGAGCGGGCCGGACAACTGCTGGCTGAGGCCCACGCCCGCATGAGCACCGAAGCCGTGCTGATGGATCTGGTGCAACCGGCGCTGGTCGTCATCGGGGAGCGGTGGATACGCGGTGAGATCACCATCGCCCACGAGCACCACGCCACGGCGTACCTGCGCGCACGGGTCAGCAGCCTGCTCGACGCGGCAGGCAGCAACGCCCGCTTCGGGCCGCTGGTGGTGGCTGCCGGTGGGCCGCAGGAGCACCACGAGATCGGGCTGCTGATGCTGTGCGTGGTGCTGCGGCGCCTGGGGGTGCAGGTGCGCTATCTGGGCATCAACACGCCGCTCGGCGATCTGGGCGTGTACGCCCGCAGCGTGGGTGCCCAGGCCATTTTGCTCAGCGTCAATACCCGGACCTCGCTCGACGCCGCGCTTGAGCAGCGCCTGGACCTGTCAGGCCCGGAGTTGACGCCCCTGCCGGTGTTCGTGGGCGGCAGCATTCTCAACACCGACCCGACGCTGGCCGCCGGGCTGGGTCAGTGGGCCGGACCCGACGCGGTGCAGGCCGCCGAGATGATCGTGGCCGCGCTGGAGGTGCGGGCGTGAGCGCCGCCGCCAGCGTGCGCTACAACCGGGGCGCCTACCTGTTTCGCCAGAACGACCCGGTGTATCACCTCTACCGGGTCGAAACCGGGCTGGTGCGGCTGGGCCAGGTCACGCCGCGTGGCCGCCTGATTACCCTGCGGCTGGTGCTGCCCGGCGATTACTGCGGTGAGGACGTGCTGCATAACGGACGCTACCTGCACCACGCCGAGGCGTTGACCGGTTCGAGCGTGGTGACCATCAACCCGCTGCAACTGCCGGTGCCGAACGTTCTGGAACTGGCCCGCAGCCTCGGCGAGCAGATGCGCCGGGCCATGGACCACGAGGTGAGCCTCCAGTCGGGCGATCTGCGCCAGCGGGTGGTGCGCTACCTGCTCGAACTGGCCGATACCCCGCTGGGCGCCGAGGATCCCGACAACCGCCTGTACGTCCGCGCCACCCACGAACTGCTGGCCGAGGGCAGCGGGTCGACGCGCGAGTCGGTCAGCAAGGCCATCACCGAACTGCGCGACGCGGGCCTGATCGAAACCGGTTACCGCCACATCACCCTGACCAACATCAGCGGCTTGCAGGCCCTGGTGGCGCGGGGCGAGCCGGTAAAGTAGCTGCCCGGTAAGCACCGATGTCCTCAAGCCCAGCTCCAGGCACGTGAGCGGCGCCCCCGGCGTGCGCCCTTGCGCTAGCATCCAGGCTCAGCGTCACCCATCCCACCTCACCCTGGAGCCTCCATGACTCAAACTTCTCTATCCTCCCTGCGCGTACTCGTCACCGGGGCCACCGGGTTTGTCGGCAGGGCGGTGGTGGCTGAGCTCTCTCGGCGCGGCCACACGGTCTTCGCCGGGTCGCGTTCGGGCTCGGAATTGCCCGGCGCTGGTGGCCTCAAAGCCGACGTGACCAGCCTGGAAAGCCTTCAGGCCGCCGTCGCTGAGGCGCAACCCCAGGCGGTCATTCACCTCGTCGGGATCATTGCCGAGAAGGGCAGCCAGACCTTCGGCGCCGTGCATGTCGAGGGCACCCGTCACGTGCTGGCCGTTACGCCGCCCGGCGCCCGCTACCTCCACATGAGCGCCCTGGGGGCCAATCCCGGCAGCCGCAGCGGCTACAGCGCCACCAAGGGCCAGGCCGAGCAACTGGTCAGGTCGAGCACGCTAAACTACACCATCTTCCAGCCGTCGCTGATTTTCGGGCCGGGTGACGACTTTTTCGGACGGGTGCTGAAAAATCTGGTCTCGCAGGCCCCGGTGGTGCCGCAGATCGGCGACGGCCACTTTCCGTTCAGGCCCGTCAGCGTGCAGGACGTGGCCCAGGCGTTCGCCCTGGCCCTGGAGCGGCCTGAGACGGCAGGCCAGACCTACGAGCTGACCGGCCCGGTGGAGTACACCTTCCGGCAGCTCCTGAAACTCGAACTCGCCGCGCTGGGTAAGCGCAAACCCATCGCCGCCGTGCCGCTGCCGCTGATGAACCTGATGGTCCCGCTGATGGGACTGCTGCCCACGCCGCCGATCACCAGAGACCAGTACGCCATGTTGCTGGAGGGCAATACCGGCGACCCCGAACCGGCGAGGCGGGCGTTCGATCTGCCGATGCTGAATCTGGAAACGGAGCTGCCGAAGTTGCTGGGGCGCTGAGGCGCGGCTTGTGGCCCGTGGGAAGGGCCTAGGGCGGCTGGGCCATCAAAGTTCGGGCCATTAAAGTTTGGGCCGTCAAAGTTGTTCAGAGGGGAGGCGGTGCGCGGTGAGGGCGAACAGAGAGCTGCCGTTACAGCACACTGCCCCCTGCACACTGCCCCCTGCACACCGCGTCCCGCCCCTATCTCAACTCCACCCCGTTCATCTGCTCGATCAGCTTCAGCGCCGCCGTATGGTCCTCGTCCGGCCCGATGAGCTGCGCGGCGCCGCGTACCAGGGCGGCCACCTGAGCCAGCAGCGGCGTACTGCCTTTCACCGCATGCACCACGTCCATGGCGATGTCGGCGTCTTTGGCGAGCAGACCGAGCTTGAAGGTGGGTGGAAACTGGCGGGTCAGCACCCGCTGAGGAATCAGGTTCTGTGAGGCGTTGCTGCGCCCGCTCGACGCGTTGATGACGCTCAGTGCCGCGCCCAGGTCCACCCCAGACCCGGCCAGGGCCGCCAGCCCCTCTCCCGTCGCCCACAGCGTGACGGCCAGCAGCGCGTTGTTGATCGCCTTGACGGCAAAGCCCGCCCCGCTCGGCCCGACGTGGGTGACCTGGCCCGCGAAGCTGAGCAGCGCACGCACACGCTCCAGCGCTGCCGCGTCGCCGCCGACCATCACCGTCAGTTTGCCCGCCTCGGCGCCGACCACGCCACCCGACACCGGAGCGTCCAGAAAGGTGACGCCGCGTGAGCGCAACTCCTCGACCTGACGCCGCGCCGCGTCCGGGTGGCCGCTGGTGCAGTCGAGCCAGACGGCGCCGGGCCTGAGATTCGGCAACCGGGCCATCACCTCGTCCACCTCGGCGCTGGTGGGCAGGCAGGTGACGATCAGGTCGGCGTTTGCCAGGTCGCCCAACTCGGCCACGCGGCTGCCGGTCTCGGCGGTGTGCGCCTCGGCTCTCTCCCGGTGGCGGTTCCAGACGAGCAGGGTGTGGCCGTTCTCTTGGCTGCTTTGCGCAAGCCAGCGGGCCATCGGGTAGCCCATGGCGCCCAGGCCCAGGAAGGCCAGGGTGATCGGGGCAGGGGAGGAGTCAGAGGGATTCATCCGGCTCAGGCTAGCGCGGCGCGGCAGTGTGGTCTGTCAGGATGCCTGTTTCACCAACTGCATGTGATACGGGATTGCTCTGATTCCAGTCTATGTTGAAAAAGCGCCAACATAGACTTCCATCGCCGCCATCCCGTATTGCTTATACTCGCTGTCTTGGGCACAACGGCACCCGTATGGGGCCTGCCCGCCCGCTCGGATTCGTCTTCGACTCATCTTAAGTTGGTATGAATGAACCCAGGGCCACCCGGCTTTGTGGTCATCCGCCAAAAAACGAGCACCCTGGATTGGGGGTGCTCGTTCTGTTCACGTCGCCGTGTTGATGATCGGCTGGGTGAGGAGGGGCTATTCAGGTCCAATGAAGCTCGGAGATCACACTTAACTACTGCACGCCCGTTCCGACGTTGCGCGGCGCCAGCCAAAAACGCAGATCGCTGGAAACGTTGGCACTTCCCTTTCGCAGCGCACTGGACTGCAACGTCACGCTCAACTGGGTGGCGCTGACCGTTCGAAGGGCATTGGCATTGGTGACGTTGAGGGCGGTAATGGCCGGGTCACTGCACAGCATGAGGGCTCCAGCACTGGTGCCCACGCCGCTTGTTGCTGCTGGGTCGGTGCATTTCCAACTGGCTGAATCCTCGAACTTCATGCCGGTGGCGGTCAATCCGTCAGCCAGCAGGGTGGCGCGGCCAGTGAAGCCGGTGGTGGGCCAGGGTTGTGCAGCGTCGGTGCCGGGATTGACATAAGCCGAGTAATACATCAGCACCTGGGCGTC
>NZ_JANYGJ010000212.1 GCF_025362455.1 Deinococcus sp.
CCGTGCCACCACCCTAGAGCAGATGTCATAAAAAGGGTCTTTTTATGACCGAGCGGAGCGAGTAGTTTTGACTGAGCAGGACGCAGAATGGAGGCGCGGGGAGGCTGTTTTCCCCGTGGCGTAATTCGGAGTACTGCTCTAGGGTGACAACTAAGGAGCTAGCGAACCGAGTCGGCGCCACTGTTCAGGAACGCACTTCGCGTTCACGCGGCTGATCGGCTCGGTCGGCTCGGTCGGCTCGGTCGGCTCGGTTGGCTCGGTTGGCCCCGTCGCCTCGGCCCTCATCAAATTTTGCGGCAATTCTTCTGCCTGACCCACAGACGCTAAGGTGTTGCTCGATGCTCGCCGTTCGCTCACTGCTCTCGCTGTTTGGCGGCACCCTGGGCCTTTCGTATGCCAACGCCTACCGCTTCCGGGTGGTGCGCCAGCGCCTCGCCCTGCCGGGCCTGGAGGCGCCGGTCCGGGTGGTGCAGCTCTCGGACCTGCACTACGGCAACTTCATCGGGCGCGGCTCGGTGCGGCGCTGGGTCCGCTCGGCCATGGCGCAGCAAGCCGACCTGATCGTCATTACCGGCGATTTTCTAGACAGCAGCGTCTCCTACCGGCCTATCCAGGTGCTGATGGAGGAACTCTCGGCCCTGAAGGCCCCGCTGGGCGTCTACGGGGTCTTCGGCAACCACGACTGGACCAGCCTGAACACCCAGCCGGTCCGCGCCCGTTTCGCCCGGCAGCTCGGCGAGGCGGGCATCGTCATCATCAACAACGCGGGCGTACAACTGCGGCCCGACCTGTACCTGTGCGGCATCGACGACTGGTGGTTCGGCAACCAGGACATGAAGGCGACCTTGCAGGCCAAAACCGGCGGCGCCACGCTGATGCTCTCGCACAACCCGGACTTCCTGCCCCACGTCCCCGCAGGCGTGGGCCTGACGCTGTGCGGCCACACCCACGGCGGCCAGGTCCGCTTGCCGTTTCTGGGGCCGGTCAAGCAGGCCAGCTTGTACGACACCCGCTTTCTGGAAGGCTGGATCGAAACCCAGCCGGAACCGCCCAGCGCCGCCGAGCCGACCATCGAGGCGCAGGGCCAATCTCGGCTGATCCGGGGCTACGTCACGCACGGCCTGGGCGTGACCGGGCTGCCGGTGCGCTTCAATTGCCCGGCGGAGCTGACCGTCTTCGAGCTGGAGCCGGAAGCGCCCACTTCAATCTGAGGCGCTGAGCCAGACCGCTTCAAATTCAGAGCGGCTCAGCAGCCGGGCGCTGAACTTTTCGCCCTCGGAGGCGTTGATCTCCTCGACTTCCGGCCAGGTGTGCTCGGAGAGCCGGGTGGGGCCGTCGCTGGGGCACTCCAGCTCGACTTTGAAGCTCCGGCCATCCGGAAAGGTTTCGACTTTGCGGACTTCCAGCATGTCGCGGCCCAGCTCGGCATATAGAAACTGCGGGTAATCGTCGTGGGCGTGCTCCCACTCGACGAGCATGTAGAGGATGTCGTGGGTCTGGTCCTGAGTCATTCATGCCCTCCGGCGGGCGCGTGGTTGGCGCACGGGCGCGACAATAAGTCTAGGGCATGACGGTCCAGAGCACTGGTCGCCATAATTCACGCGCAGCAAAGGTTCTCGCCGTCAGAGTACGAGATCCTTCGCTGCACCCAGGATGACCAATAGTTAGCCTAGGCTTTAGTATCGAAACAAAACAGGCAAACTCATAGCAAGCGCCCAATAATCTACAGCGCTGCCGCGCCCGCCTCGGCCACCGCCTGATCCTGCTCGCCGGAGCCGCCGCTGACGCCGATGGCACCGACGACCTGGCCACCTTGTTTCAGCGGCAATCCACCTGCAAAGATCATGATGCGGCCCCCGTTGGAGGCGTGGATGCCGTAGAACTGCTGCCCCGGCTGACTGTTGTCGCCCAGGTCCTTGGTGCTGATATCGAAGGCGCGGGCCGTGAACGCCTTGTTGATGGAAATATCGATGCTGCCGATCCAGGCGCCGTCCATCCGGACGTGGGCGATCAGGTTGCCGCCTGCGTCCACCACGGCGATGTTCATAGGCTGGCCGATCTGGGCGGCTTGGGCTTCGGCGGCGGCGATTATTCTGCGGGCGTCACTGAGGGTCAACATGTGCAGGAGCTTACGGCGCGGCGCGGACACACAGATGTCGCTCAGATGGAGGCGCGTTGGGTCTTGTCGCTCAGCCATCAGGCAGATGCACAACTGACCGGCTGTGCCTAGAGTGAAACTGTGCCTAGAGTGAAACTGTGACTACACTTCAAATGCCTACTCCGTTCAGTGTCGCCTCGGCCACGCCCGCCGAGAGGTTGGCCGTCGCCGAGCTGATCGCCGAGTGCTTCGCCTTTACCTACCCGGACGACCCGCCACTCATTCCCACGTTGCTGGCCGCCGAGCTGACCCATGTGACGCCCGGCGAGCGCATCGATCAGTTCGTCATCTGGGAGGGCGAGCGGGCGCTGGCCTACGGCAAACTGGACTACAGCCTGACCCAGAACCGGCACACCGGCCAGGCTCAGGTGCTGGTGCGCCCAGATAGACGGCGGCGCGGTCTGGGACAGCGAATGTTCACAGCCCTGAGCGACCAGGCCCGCCAGGCGAGGCACCGACTGATGACCTTCGTGACCACCGACAGGGCTCCGGCGGGCGAACCCTTCGCCACCAAACAGGGGGCCAAAGTGGCCCTGCTCGACCGCCGCAGCCAGCTCGATCTGAAGCTGCTCGACGACGCGCTGCTGGAGCGCTGGCTGGAGCGCCCGGCAGACGATCCGTTTCAGTTACACGTCTGGCGGACCGTCCCCGGAGCCTACCTGACGCAGATGGCCGGGCTGATAATGGTCATGAACACCGCGCCGCGCGGCGACCTCGATGTGGACGACTGGCAGATTACGCCGGAGATGATCCGCGCCTGGGAAGGCATGATCGCCGAGAGCGGCGATGTCCGTCACACCCTGGTCATCGAGGATTCCCGCACAGGCGAACTGGTGGGCTACAGCGAAAGCGACTGGCATCCGCTGCGGGCCGCCGTGATCGGCCAGGGCGCCACCGCCGTCCGGCCAGAGGCGCGGGGGCAGGGGCTGGGCAAGTGGCTCAAGGCCGCCATGCTCCGGGTGGTCGTGGCCGAGTGCCCCGGCGCCCGCGTCGTGCGGACCAGCAACGCCGAGGAAAACGCCGCCATGCTGAGCATCAACGTGGCGCTGGGCTTCACACCCTGGTCGAGCGTGAGCGAGTGGCAGCTCAGGCTGTGAGCTGGAATGGTCTACACACATGATTCATGTGCCAGGATAGTGAGATGAAGACGACCCACCGCAAGCATGTACTCGTGCCGGACCAGACCATTCGCATCCTTGAGGACTACCAGCGTAGGCACGGCCTGACCTCTTTCAGCGGGGCGGTGGAGGCGGCGGCACAGGCGCTTGAACAGCAGGAACTGCGGGCCGCCTATACCGACTACACCCACGAATACGCCCAGAACCCACAGGCTCAGGCCGAAGCGGAAAAGTGGCTGGGGCTCCCAATGGAGGAAGTTGAGCCGGACCGGCTGTGAGGCGCGGCGACATCTACCGGGTCGATTTTGAACCGAGTGTACCCGGTGAGCCCGCCCGCACCCGCCCCGCCGTCATCCTGACCAACGACCTCGCTAATGAAACGCTGCCCCACCTGATCGTAGCCCCCATCACCAGCAACACGGATCGTCAGTACCCCTTCGACGTGCTGCTGCCTGCTGGCACCTGCGGCCTACCGGAAAGCAGCCGGGTTCAGCTCAACTACCTGCGCGGCCTGAACCGCAGCCGGATCGGGCGCTATCAGGGTAAGCTCACCGAACTTCAGATGACCGAACTGGACCACCGACTCAAATTGCATCTGGGCCTGTCCTAGCGCTACCCTCCTGCCATGTCCCAGACGGCTCACGGCTCAGCGCCGCTGCTTATCCTCGCCCGCACCGTCACCCAGAACCCAGGTCAGCCCGAAGCCGGAGCCGTGCTGGTGCAGCGTGGCCGGGTGCTGGCGGTGGGCAGCCGCGAGGACTTGCAGGCCCGCGCACCCGGCGCCGCCGTCCTCGACCACCGTGACCTGATCCTGACGCCGGGGCTGTGCGACGCGCACATTCACCTGGTCAGCTACGGCTTTTCACTCACGCAGCTTAAGCTGCACGGTGTGCGCAGCGTGGCCGAGGTGACAGCAAAGGTGGCCCAGCGGGCGGTCAGCACCCCACCCGGCGAGTGGATTTGCGGCGGCGGCTTTCTGATGTCCGAACTGGGCCTGCCAGACTACCCCACCAGCCAGGCCCTCGACGCGGTGAGCGGCAACCGGCCCGTGCTGCTGTATTCCCGCGACCTCCACCTGGCCTGGGCCAACAGCCGGGCGCTGGAACTGGCCGGAATTACCGAGCAGACCCCCGATCCGGCGGGCGGGCGGATCATCCGGCCCCTGGGCACGCTGCTGGAGGCTGCGGCTGGCCTGGCCGCCCGCGCCATGCCCGCGCCGACGGGAGCCCAGATTCTGGCCGCCGCGAAAGCCGGAGCCGACAATCTGGCGCGGCGGGGCTACGTCAGCGCCCATACGATGGCCTACGAAGACCCGTCCGCCGCGCTGGCCCTGCAACAGCTCGCGGCGCAGGGTGAATTGCCGCTGCGCATCTGGGCCTGCCTGCCGCACAGTCAACTGGACCGGGCACCGGAGCTGATCGCCAGCAACTCGGCGCTGTTTCAGTACGGCGGGGTCAAGTTCTTCGCCGACGGGGCGCTGGGCAGCCGCACCGCCTGGCTGCACGCGCCGGGCTTTGCCGACGGCTCCGGCACCGGCATCGCGCTCGACAGCCCGGAGCTGATTCGGGCGCTGGGTCGCCGGGCGCTGGACCTCGGCCTGGTGCCAGTCACCCACGCCATCGGGGACCGGGCCAACACGGAAGTGCTGGACGCCTACGACGACCTGCGTGAGCTGGCGGCCCGGCGCGGCCTGAAATTGCGTATCGAGCACGCCCAGCACCTGCGACCCGCAGACATCCCACGCTTCGCCGGTCTGGTCGCCAGCGCTCAGCCGGTCCACCTGCCCGGCGACGCGGCCATGATCCGCACGCTGCTACCGCACCTGGAGGCGAGCAGCTACGCCTTCAGGTCGCTTCAGGCCGCAGGCGCCGTGCTGGCCTTCGGGTCGGACGCCCCGGTGGCGGCGCCGGACGTGCGGGCCGGATTCGCCGCAGCCATCACCAGGGTCGGCGACGGCGCCGCGCTGGGAGCGGATGAGGCGCTGAGCTTGGACGCCACCCTGCACGCCTTCACGCGTGGCCCGGCCCTGGCGGCGCTCTGGGACGACGAGGGCCTGATCCAGCCGGGTTCCCGCGCCGCTTTTACCCTGTGGGACAGCCTCGGCGGCCAGGCTCAGGCGCTGGTGTTGTAGCGCCTCTGAGTTCATGGATTGATGGGTCTATGGATTGATGGAGAGCTGGGGTCGCTGGCAAGATGAAGCACGCAGGTCACTGTGCACCTGAACAAACTGGCACCTGAACAAACTGCAACCCCCCCGACCCGAAACGAAAAGCCCCCCTCTCTGGGAGGGGGCCAAGCGACAACTTTGATTTGTGCTGGAGCGGGAGACGCGATTCGAACGCGCGACATTTACCTTGGCAAGGTAATGCTCTACCAACTGAGCTACTCCCG
>NZ_JANYGJ010000223.1 GCF_025362455.1 Deinococcus sp.
TCGCGCCGTCGATCTGCACTTGTACGGGCACGGTGCCGCGCAGGGGTCCGGCGTCGGGCTGGCCTGCGATTCCGGTGTAGCGCGGGTTAGGCGTCTCACCGGTGTGCTCAGAGGCGCGCTGGAGCAGGTGCCCCTCGTCTATCCCTCCCTGTACGCCGCCGTCGTGCTCACGAATCTTTTCGGTCATGGTGCCTCCTGAGCGATCCTGGCTGTTGCGGCTCTGAGTGTGACGATGCGCGGTAGCGGCAGGCTAAAGTGGCCGCGTCCTTAAGTGAAGTGCGCCCAGCATAGACAGTGCGGTGCGCCGCGCCTAGAGCGGGCCGCTCATTGTGTGGAAGGATTGAAGGCAACCTTCAGGCGGGGTGGAGAGACTCTACTGCCGGATCGAGGTCACGCCGCCTCGGTTGCTGTGAATATGAATGCGTATGCATGAGTCGGAATGGCAATGGCGCCTCGGCCCTTTGCGCCATTGCCATTCTGTCCAAGTTGTTGCAGGTCGCTGAGAGCGAGCGAATTGAGTAGAGCAAATCTCCGCTTGTGGTCTTCTTTGCAGCGTCTCTTGCCAGGCATTTGGGGGTCAATCAAAACCCTTGAAGACCAGCTAGCAGCGTTGGCGGGAGCGGATAACGCACAAAGTGTGGACTGGAATGGTCGCCGAGACTACCTACGCCATCAGGCGCAGCCGGGAACGTCCTCAAGACGGAAATAAACGGGGATGCCCCGTTCGCGCGCCAGACGCACATCATTGTCGGCGCCCTTCGAATCGCCTTTCAATCGTAAGACAGCGTGACAAAGTTGCAGGAGTCGGCCTGCTGTCGGATGCAGAACCTGTTCATAGAGGGCGTCACCGACTTCGCGGCCTCCAGCAACTGTCCAAACTGGAAGCGCGACCCACTCACCGATCATGGGAACGTGTCCAGCCTGAAACAGCGGCCACGCCGCTTGCTCTAGTCTGCTGAGGTTAGCCGCCATTCTCACCGGGTCGTCTCCCGTGCCACTTCGGTACGGCCCGGCAATCAGAATCATCATTGGGGACGGTGTTGTCATCTGTGAGTCTCCTTAGAGAGTGAGAACGATCAGTGAGCGCTATCTTTTACGGCGCTGTGCAACTCGCCCCGACGCCTGGTCTGTCCTCCTCATCAAATCAGAATTTTCGTGTAAAGTCAAGAAATTTCGTGCAATCTGTACGCTGAGGAATGGAGGGCTCATGCTGACAAGCCAGCGAAAACAACACCTATTGGCCGTGCTCAAGCGTGATGGGCAACTTGTCGCCAAGACGCTTAGCCAATCTCTCGGGCTATCCGAGGACACTATCCGGCGTGACCTGCGTGAGCTGGCTCAGGAGGGTCTGCTCCAGCGTGTCCACGGTGGCGCTCTGCCCGCTTCACCTGCCGTTGCAAACTACACAGCCCGGCAACAGCTCGCACCCTCGGCCAAGAGGGCGATTGGCCGCGCGGCGGCAGCGCTAATCCAGTCCGGTCAAATCATTCTCCTGGATGGCGGCACGACCGCCGTTCAGGTTGCTCGGCAGCTCGCCCCTGATCTGAAAGCTACCATCGTGACTCACAGTCCCAGCGTGGCCGTGGAGTTAGCGAATCATTTAACCGTGGAGGTCATCTTGATAGGAGGACGTCTATTCAAACATTCGGTCGTCACTGTCGGCGCGTCGGCGGTTGAAGCGCTCAGCCATATCCGTGCCGACATCTATTTTATTGGTGTCACTGGCGTCCATGTCACGCAAGGCTTGAGCACCGGCGACCTGGAGGAAGCGTATATCAAGCGGGCACTCATTCGCCAGGCAGCGGAAACCATCGTGCTAGCTTCGGTGGAAAAATTAGGTGTGGCCTCCGCTTATATTATTGCGCCGATTTCAGGTGCTACCGGGATGATTGTTGAGAGCAGCACTCCACCTGAGATCATGGCCCCCTTTCAGGAGCTGAATCTCTCCATCACTTACGCCTGACAGTAAACAGCGCTGCTCCATCCCCCATCCCACTCAAGCGCCGCTTTCCTCATCCCCGTCTACTGACTGCGCGGGTCCAGCACGTCCCTCAGTCCATCGCCGAACAGGTTGAAGCCCAGCACCGTAATCAAGATCGCCAGGCCCGGAAAGAGCATGGTCCATGACGCCTGGGTGTAGTACTGGCGGCTGTCGGCGAGCATGGTGCCCCATTCCGGCGTCGGCGGCTGGGCGCCCAGCCCGATGAAGCCCAGTGCGGCGGCCTCGATGGTGGCGGTGGCAATACTGAGGGCCGCCTGCACGATCAGCGGCGTCAGGCTGTTGGGCAGGACGTGCCTGAAGATGGTCCGGGCCTGCCCGGCGCCCAGCGCACTCGCCGCCTGCACGAACTCGCGCTCGCGCACGCTGAGGACCACGCTGCGGGCCAGGCGTAAATAAATCGGAATCTGCACCACGCTGACGGCGATCATGGCGGTGGTCAGGCCCGGATTATTGGAAATACTGACGATCCCGATGGCCAGCAGAATGCTCGGAAAAGCCAGCATCACGTCGCTGAAATACCCCAGCACGCTGTCGAGCCAGCCGCCGTAGAAGCCCGCCAGCACACCCAGCAGACTACCGATCACCAGCGCCAGCACCGTCGCCAGAATGCCGATCTGAAGGCTGACGCGGGCGCCGTGGAGCGTCCGCACCGCCACGTCGCGGCCCAGGTTGTCGGTGCCGAAGGGGTGGCGCCAGTAGTCCACCTGGTTCGTCACGGGGTCGGTGTATTTGGCCTTCGCCTCGGCGTTCCACAGGGCAGACACGCTCGGCGGCGACAGGCGGAAGCGGTAATCCACGTCGCCGGACGGGTTATAGGGCCGGATCACCGGGGCCAGCAGCGCCAGCAGCACGAAGACCAGCACGATCACGGCCCCGACCTTGCCGGGCGTGCTTTTGCGGAAGCGCCGCCACAGGATGTTTTCCTGTTTTTTGCGGGCAGGTACGGGAATGGCAGTGGTCAACTCAAACTCCTTTTCATGCGTACTGGATGCGTGGGTCAAGGAAAGCGTAGCTGATGTCAACAAGCAGATTCACGAGACTGATCAACAAAGCTACAAAAATAATCGCACCCTGAATCACCGGATAATCGCGCAGGCTGATGGCGTCGTAGAGCCAGCTTCCCAGGCCCGGCCAGCTAAAGATCGTTTCGGTCAGCACTGCGCCGCCGAGCAGTGCCCCGATCTGGAGGCCCACCACCGTCACCACCGGC
>NZ_JANYGJ010000247.1 GCF_025362455.1 Deinococcus sp.
GAGGTTCGCAACCAGGCACGGGTTCACCTCTGGTTCGAGAGCAAGTTCGGTCAGCCTCGCGCCCCGATTCTGAGCGTGCGGCAGGGTATCGAGCAGTTTCTGGTGCGCTGCACCTGTCTGGGCATCGACGAGCGGCGCCAGGTCTACGCGCCCTGCGGCCTGGAGGAACTGCAAGCCGGAATCCTGCGCCCCAACCCGCTCAACGTGGACGACGGGCGGCTGTATGCCATCAAAACCGCCAGTTACCGTGAGCGCTGGCCCTGGCTGGGATTGGGTTAGGAAGGGCGGCGCACTTCCCAGGTGCCGCGCTGCCGCAGGTAGCCCAGTTTTTCATTGACCCGGATCATTGGCAGATTCTTAGCGTGGTTATGGGTGCGGGCTTCCTGTATGCCGTCCGCTTTCAGGCGGCGCAGGAGTTCCACTTTCAGGGCGTAGGCCAGACCCAGGCCCCGCGCTTGTGGCGCTACTGCCGTCATCTGGTTGTAGGCGCTGCGGCCCGTCAGCGCCGCCGTGAAACCCAGGAGTGAGCCGCCGCTCCGGGCCGCAATGATCCAGCTCAGGCGGGTCTGAGGATTCTCCTGCATCTCCCGGCGCGTCTTCTCCTCATTCCATTTCGGCAGGCTTCGGAAGTCCGGCGTCTCGGCCAGCGCGTCTACGTAGAGTCTGACCAGTTCGTGCCAATCGGCCTCGCTGGCGTTTGTCATGTCGCTCAAGCTCACGCCGTCGGGCAAGGGCTGGATGTGCTGCTCTGGCCTGAACTCCTGCGGATTCAGGACGCTTTCAAAACGCTGAGCGTGGACAGTAAAGCCGCGCCGCTGTGCCCAGGCCAGGCTTGCCAGGTCGCTGTCGTGAATGTGGGCGCTCAGGCCAGCCGCATCCAGCTTTGGGACTGTGCCCAGCAGCTCGGCGCCGTGACCCCGCCCCCGGAATTCCGGTAGTACGGCCAGGTCCAGCCGCAGATACCCCGGCGGGCTGAACGGGTCGGGACGCCACTCGATTAGCGCCGCGATCTGTTCGCCTGAATGGGTCACAACGCGGGTCAAGTCAGGCCAGCGCCCCGCCCGCTGCTGCAAGTCACCATGTGTTAAGGCCCGGCCTAGCAGCACTTCATACAGCGGCAGGGCGGCTTCCCACTCGCTTGCCAGTAGCGGTACAGGTCGCAGCGACATGCTCTACCATACCGAATCTGTCTGAAATCTGACGCCTGTGTGAGTGCCCCTCATCTTTGACACATCGTCAGCAGCGGCCCAGCGGTTAGGCTGACCATCATGAAGCGCCTGTTGCCCCTCGCGGTGTCTGCCCTGCTGAGCCTGACGGCGACCAGTCTGGCCCAGGCCACGCCCGCCCCGCTGCAAAACCTGCCCCTGAGCGTCGAGACCAGCGACACCCTGCTGACGCTCACCGCAGCGGCCATCCAGAAGATCTACCCGGCCCAGAGCCGCCCGGAAGCGGTGTTTCTGACCAATGACAAGAAGGTGACGATGGGTTTCGAGTGGCGCCAGGCGTCCCTCAAGCCCGCCGAGGTGAGCGGTCTGGTGGGTCAGTTTCCCGCCGTCATCAAGTCGCAGGTGCCCGGCCTCAAGACCCTGACGCCCAAGCTGGTCACCATCCAGGGCACCCCCTGGGCGCAGTTCATCTACACCCTCAGCGGCAAGAACGGCGACCTGCGCCGCGAAATGCTGATTACCTCCGCCCAGGGCCGCATGCTGATCCTGAACGTGGATTCCTCGGTCAAGGACTACACCAGCAATGACCAGGCCGTGCGAACCTTTGTCAACGGCGTCAAGCTGAATTAGCAGCATCGAGATTGCCCCCGCCTGACACGCGCCAGGCGGGGTTTTCGTTTGGGATAGAGAACAGCCATTCAGTCCCTGCCCACTTCCTACTTCCCACTCCCCGCCTTCCCACAAGCCACGCGCCACAAGCCGCCCTGCTCTACAATGCCCGCCATGCAGATTCGACTCGACCCCTGGCCGGTGGACACCCTAGACGGGCAACTGACCCTGACACCGTTTTCAGGCGAGCTGATCGACGTGGAGACGCCCAGGTGGGCCGCCGTCGCCCCCCGGCCCATTCCGCAGCGGCTGGAGCGCGTCTACGTCGTGGACGGCAAGCAGCGTATGGAGGCCCGCTTGCACGTCACCGACGACTTCGGGCGCGAGGGGCACGCCGGATTCGGCGCCTACGTGGCCGGAGCCGTCGAGCTGTGCCCGCACGGCAGCCGTCAGGCCGAATTGATCGACATTCGTGCCCGGCGGGTGCTGGCCCACGCGCCGGACCTGGCCCTCAGCCCGCTGCTGCTCTCGCCTAGGCATCCGCAGACCGGCGAGCTGGCCTACGCGCTGATGGCGACCCAGCCGGGCGGCCATCCTCTTGCCCCGATGCAGGCCGTCCAGGGCGCCATGCTGGCCCACGAGCAGGAGCTGTCGCACGGCCTGGCCTCCGCCGTCCCTTTCGACGACACCGATGACCGCGAGCACCTGCGTGCCCTGACCATCCAGGACGGCACCCTGCGTTCGCGCAACCTCGGTGGCGCGGTGGTGGGCTGCGTCAAGACCATCCAGACGCTGTATCTGCCGACCGACCGGGCTGGGCTGCTGGCCGAACTCAAACCCGGCGAGCGCACCCCGATTCTGCACATGCGCTACGACAACAACCGCGTGGTGCGCTTTATCTGGTACGTGCGGCTGTGCGAGGCGGCGTTCTACCACCATCCGATGTCCGGCGTGATGAGATTGGAGATGTACGCGCCCGAAGACTCCGATTTTCTGCCGCCGATCGTCCGGCAGGTGGCGGGCCTCAGCGGGGAGCTGCTGTGCAAGCTGGCCAGCAAGCCGCACAAGGATTCACGTTCGCCGCAGAACCTGATTCCCACGGCGGCGCTGGAACAGGCGATGGGCCGCAGCATGGGCAGCCTGGAGCTGGTGACCCGCCGCATCCGCAGCCACCTGGCCCGCGAACTGGGGCTGGATGTGGGCGGAGCGGTGGCGTGAGCCAACCTAGTACTCCGGGCGACCCCAACGGCCCCCGCATCGGCATGGTGCTGGGCACCGAGGACGCCACGCCGACCAGTTTCTGGTTCTCGGTTTCCAGCGGCGCCAGCGTGCAGCTCGACGATCTGGTCGTGGTCCAGACCCAGAAGCCGGATGGCCGCCCGGTGCAGTTCTACGGCCTGGTCGATAACGTCCGCAAGCGCCATGAGGGCGTGGTGTTCGAGTCGGACGTGGAGGACGTGGTGGCCGGGGTGCTGCCCGCCTCGGTGAGCTACGCGGCGCGGGTCGTGGTGACGCGGGTGGACCCCGAAGACTTCATCCCGCCCCAGCCGGGCGACACCGTGCAGCACGCGCGCGGCGAGGCGCTGAAGATGGCCCTGAGCGCCGACAAGATGGAGGACGGCGCCTTCCCGGCGGGCCTGCTGGCCGACGGGCAGATCATGCCGCTGAACTTCCGGTTTGTGAATGGCGAACAGGGCGGCCACATCAACATTTCCGGCATCTCCGGCGTGGCGACCAAGACCAGTTACGCGCTGTTTTTGCTCCACTCGATCTTCCGCAGCGGCGTGATGGACCGGGTGGCCCACAAGGGCGGCGGCGGTCAGGCGGGGACGGCGGGCGGTAAGGCCATCATCTTCAATGTGAAAGGCGAGGATCTGCTGTTTTTGGACCAGCCAAATGCCCGCGTGGTCGAGAAGGAGGGCAAGGCGAGGGCTACTAAGGGCTTATCCGACGAGCGCTACCGGCTGCTGGGCCTGCCGATGGAGCCGTTCCGCGACGTGCAATTCCTGGCGCCGCCGCGTCCGGGCAACCCCGGCTCGGCCATCGTGCCGCACGTCGATCAGCGGGCACTGGGCGTCACGCCGTTCGTGTTCACCCTGCGCGAATTTTGCGCAGCGCGGATGCTGCCGTACGCCTTCTCCGACGCGGCCCAGAGCCTGAATCTGGGCTTCGTCATCGGCAACATCGAGGAGAAGCTGGCGCGGCTTTCAGCGGACGGGTCCGGCGCGGCCCTGCTGGTCTCCGACTGGAAGCTCGACGAGGCCGAGAGCGTGCCCGACGACGTGCAGTTCGACGCGCTGGGCAAGGTCAGCATCCAGACCTTCGGCGACCTGATCTCCTACATCGAATTCAAGTTGCTGGAGCAAAATGAAGGCGAGGGCGATCCCAAATGGGTGCTCAAGCAGTCGCCCGGTACGCTGCGGGCCTTCGTGCGGCGGCTGCGCGGCGTCCAGAAGTACCTCTCGCCGCTGCTGCGCGGTGACCTGACCCCGGTGCAGGCGGCCCAGTACCGGCCCAACCTGCTCACAGGCGGCTACCAGATGAGCGTGGTGGACATTCACAACCTCTCCGGCCCGGCCCAGATGTTCGTGGTCGGCGTGCTGCTGCGCGATCTGTTCGAATACAAGGAGAAAAACGGGCGCCAGGACACGGTATTTGTGGTCCTCGACGAGCTGAATAAGTACGCCCCGCGCGACCAGTCCAGCCCGATCAAAGACGTGCTGCTCGACATCGCCGAGCGTGGGCGCAGCCTGGGCATCATTCTGATCGGCGCCCAGCAGACCGCCAGCGAGGTCGAGCGCCGCATCGTCAGCAACGCGGCTATTCGCGTGGTGGGGCGCCTCGATCTGGCCGAGGCCGAGCGGCCCGAATACCGTTTTCTGCCGCAGAGTTTCCGGGCACGGGCGGGCATCTTGCAACCCGGCACCATGCTGGTCAGCCAGCCGGACATTCCCAATCCGGTGTTGATCCAGTATCCGTTTCCGGCCTGGGCCACCCGCCAGGGCGAGGTAGGCAGTTCAGACACCCGTTCAGACGAAGAACAGGGCGCCGAAATTCTCGGACTCTGAGCTGAAGTATAGCCTTACATACAATTTAACGGGTTGTTGACAGCACCCTCTCTACCCTGAGTACGGAGGTTATACATGACCAGGGCCAACCGGGACGCCGATGTTCGAGCTGAAACCGTGATTTTCATCAGCATGGACGTGCGGGGCGGGGTGGTACTGGATCACCGGGGGCTGCATCAGTTGCCCATCGGCTCGGAGGACCGCCAGATCATCGAGGCCAATCTGCGGCTGTTTGAAGCCTCGCAGCACGTCAAGGACAGGCTGGCCGCCCAGTACATGCAGCAGGCCGCCCAGGACCGCCTGCGCGAGCAAGCCTTCCGGCTGCTGCACGAGGCCGACGCTCAGCCCTGAATGCAGGAGTGCCCTGCCTTTTTCTCGCCGAGAGAGGGGCGGGGCGTTGCTGGGCTGGGCGTGCTGTTGGGCGGTTGGGTTGCTTTTTTTGGCTTCAGCTCGTTGCTGATGCGTCGGCTCCCCCACCCCCCAGCGGGCAGGCCCGATAGGTGCCGTTCTGCACAAGCGGTCAGGCCCCATACGGGTGCCGCTCTGAACAAGAAGACGCTCCCGCCCCGGTGGGGCGCAACTGGCCGTAGGTTCGGGGGCGGCGTCTTGGGCAGAACGGACGCCCTTGAGGACGCCTGCCCGCCCCTCACCTCTCATGCCGAATCAACGTGTCAATAGAACCTTGGAGGGGGATTACGCTCCGCTATGGATGGTACTTCCCATCCGGCCCAGTCGCACTTTGTCTCACGGCGTTCTCCACATCGTGGCCGCTTTCGTAGGGCGCCCGTGCGCCGCATTCGCCCATAACTGACCTCGCTGGAAAGTAGTGGTCTACTCCTGTGAAAAAACAGCACTAGAGCAGATTTCACAAAAAGGCCATAGGATAGGCAGCCCCGAACCAGCCGAGGACATCCTGAACTGTTACGGCATCAAGGGCCTTCCCAATAGCACTCCAGAGCGATGGCAGGTCGCGCCACCGCCCAGCCCTGACCAA
>NZ_JANYGJ010000025.1 GCF_025362455.1 Deinococcus sp.
CAGTTTTGCCATCGAACGGGCACAGGCCATCCTGTACTACCTCAAAACCATGATGGACGCCGGAGAGGTGCCCCGCGTGCCGATTTTCCTCGATTCCCCGATGGCGGCGCGGGCCACCCACGAGTACTTCGAATTCGGCGACGAGCTCATCCCCCCCGTGCGCGAGGCGCTTCGCAGCGGTGAAGACCCCTTCAAGCCGTCCACGCTGCATGTGGTGGTCAGCAGCGCCGAGTCGCAGCGCATCAACCGCTACGACGGCCCGGCCATCATCATCGCGGGCAACGGCATGATGTCGGGCGGGCGCATTCAGCATCACCTCAAGCACCAGCTCTGGAAGCCGAGTACCAGCCTGGTGATCGTCAGCTACCAGTCGCCCAGCAGCCTGGGCGGGCGAATCGTTGGCGGCGCCGAGTACGTGCATCTGCTGGGCGAGGACGTGGCGGTGCGGGCGCACGTACACACCATCGGCGGCTTCTCGGCCCACGCCGATCAGGACGACCTGCTGGCCTGGCTGGGCGCCACCGGCAAGGCCCACGTCTGGCTGGTCCACGGCGAGCCCGATGTGATGAACGCCTTCGTGCCGGTGCTGGAGGAACAGGGCCGCGTGGCCGACCGGGTGCCGAAAACCGGCGAGGTCAACCTGGAGACGACCCACTTTCCAGGGGGCCGCCCGCCCGGCGAAGTAGATGGGGACGAGCGCGGCGGCGTGCGGGACGAGTAGCAGGGTGAACGGGGCTTTCGAGCGCTTCGAGGCAGATGTAGAGGTGTTGCGGCAGCGCAAAGGCTGTCGGCTTGAGTTCAGGTCATATCCGGGCCGGACGAACGAGGAATTTGCCGAGATCGAGGACGAACTGCGTCAGCGGCTCGGCTCCCCTTACCCTCTTCATTCGGACATCAGAGCAGTGTTCGGCGCCGCCGCCAGCACTCATCTTCAGTGGTCGCTGGAAGCGCCAGGTCAGCCATTGACTGGCACCCTCAGAATCGAGTGGCTCGACCTGATCATTTGCACGGATGAGGAGCTTCGGGATAGCAGTTGTCTGCTGATGACCGAAGACCGACGCTTCGACTGGATCTGGGAAGGCAATGAGGTCCGAATCGCCTTTCATCAAGACGGAACGTATCGCCTGTTTTACCTGGGCACCGGGGAAGGCGAGCGCCATCAGATGACGACCAGCCTCCCCGATTACACCCGCGCCGCCTTTGAATGCCTGGGCCTTTACGGCTGGCAGCGCTTTTTTCTGCTGGAATACACGCCGCCGCTCGACTTTCCGGCCTCGTTTATGCGCCGCTTCGAGGAGGCGTTTCCGGGGACGCCGCTCCCGCGCTGGGTGAACCGATGAGCGTTCTCAGCTCGGCGATCTAACATCTGAATATGCCTGACCTTGAGCGCGAATTTCTGTACCGTCTGTTGACGAACAACTCTGGTGGGAGTCGTGTCGAAGAGAAGCTGTATGTAGGTGAACTGCCGCCTGACTTTCCGATCAAGCTGCCCGAAAACATCCGTTTGATAGGCGCCAACGAGCAAAAGGCCCCGCCCGTGCCCAGGGGCGCCCAGGGCATGTACATCCGCGACCATACCCGTGTGCTCCTCGACTCGCCGCTGAGCGTGCCAGAATTTATAAGCCAGTTGCGAGTTGAGCTGGCAGGCGAGTGGGAGCGCTTCGAGTGGCCCCATATGCAGCGGGGCTTTCTGCCCGCCGAGGCACAGGATGGACTCAATCTCTACAGCACACGGCTCAAGCTGTCACTGAACGTGCAAGCTGCCGAGGTCGGAGAAGTTACTCAGGTTACGCTCGACCTCAACGCTCAAGACGATGATGCCCGTGAGCGCATGCGGATGCACTCCGATCATTACCAGGGAATGCTGGTTCTCAACGTGCGCGTGCCTGCCGGGGCGACCCTGCAACCGGGCGGGGGCGGGCACGGCGGCAATCACTGGTCGTCGAGCGCCACCATCGAATGCACGCTCAGCGCCGCCGAACTGCTGGATCATTTTGGGCAGCAACTGACGGCTCAGGGCTGGCTTCCCCTCACGCGGGGCGAATCTTTGGAAGCTGCCGCAGCGTGCTGGACGAACAGCGCGGGCAACCTGGCCTTCATCAGCCTGAGCAAAGCCGGGCCAACTTATCAGGCCAGCATCATGACGGTGGGCGAGCCGTCGGGCGATTCGGGTCACGCTTCGTCGAGCGCATCATTCTCATTCTGACGCCGTACCTTTACCCGCCGCTGAGCGTTCCCCACCCGCCCCGCCCAGGTTTGTTACTCTCATCCCATGACTCAAAACGCAGAACTCAAAGTCGAGAAGTATCACGAGGGCACCGGCGCCCAGGCGCAGAAGGGCCAGATGGTCAAAGTCCAC
>NZ_JANYGJ010000037.1 GCF_025362455.1 Deinococcus sp.
TTTTCTGGCAGCGGATGGTGCCGCTCCAGGTGCCGTCGAGGCTGCGCGGTTGAGTCTGGGCCGACGCGGCGCCAAGCACGCTGAGCAGGCTCAGGCTGGCGAGCAGAGAAGCAATCGTCTTCATGCACCCACTCTAGAGCAGATGTCATAAAAAGACCCTTTTTATGACCGAGCGGAGCGAGTAGTTTTGACTGAGCAGGACGCAGAATGGAGGCGCGGGGAGGCTGTTTTCCCCGTGGCGTAATTTGGAGTACTGCTCTAGCGACTCGCCGTTACCGCGCCCTGACGGCAGGCACTGGAACATTTGACATAAAAATCTCATTCTCATGTCCGAGTAAAGCGGGTGTAATACGTCGGGCAGGGCGGAGGCGGCCAGCGGCCAGGCGTCCTCATGGGGAGGAGTGGCGTGCCCAGGCGCGTTCTTGTCCAGAACGGCACTGTCTTGAGCACAACGGCACCTATCGGGCCTGCTCGCCTATCGGGCCTTCTTGGGCAGAACGCACGCCCCTGGGGACGCCTGCCCACTGGCCTCTCCGTTCACGACGACAGTCCGTTTTGGCCAGGAAGGCCCGGTCGGTGCCGTCCTGTCCAAGACAGTGAAGTCATGGGGCGGCGGGCAAGCCCTATGACGGAATTCGGAGAACTGCTCTATCCTGGGCGCCATGTCCGACTCCGAGCATCCGGCCACCCACTATGATCTGAGCACCCTGGCCGCCCGCTCCGGCGAGGAGGCCCGAAGCAACGGCTCCACGCCCCTGGCCGAGCCGATCTACCAGAGCACCGTCTACGCCTACCCCGATCTGGACGCGCTCGAAGAGGCCATGAGCGGACGGGTGCCCAGCAGCTTCTACTACCGCAACGGCACGCCCAACGCAGGCAGCCTGGAGCGTGCCCTCGCCGTGCTGGAAGGCACCGAGGCAGCACTGGTGGCGGCCAGCGGCATGGCGGCCATCAGTGCGGCGCTGCTGGGCGTGCTCAAAGTCGGCGACCATATCGTCACCGACGCCCGCGTCTACGGCGTCAGCTACGCGCTGCTCAAAGATGAGTTCCCGCGCCTGGGCATCGAGGCCAGCTTCGTGGACGCGCTGAATCTGGAAGAAGTCGAGGCAGCGATGCGGCCCAACACCCGCATCGTTCACGTCGAGAGCCTGACCAACCCGCTGATGACCATGCCGGACGTGCCCGCGCTGGCCGAGCTGGCCCACCGGCACCATGCTTTGCTGAGCGTGGACAACACCTTCGCCAGCCCCGCCGTGTTTCGCCCGGCCCTGCACGGCGCCGACCTGGTGACGCATTCGCTCAGCAAGTACCTCAGCGGCCACAGCACGGCCTTTGGTGGCGTGCTGTGCGCCTCCGGCGAGCTGGTGGCCCTCGCCCGCATCCGGCTGCTGCGCCTGGGCGGCACCATCAGCGCCTTCGACGCCTGGATGACCATGCAGGGCCTCAAGACCCTGGGCCTGCGGATGCGGGCGCACTCCGGCAACGCCCAGGCGGTGGCCGACGTGCTGGCGAACCACCCCCGCGTGAAGCGGGTCTACCATCCGGGCCTGAGCAGCCACCCGCAGTTTGTCCGGGCCGCCGAGCTGTTTCCGAACGGGTTTGGCGGCATGCTCAGCGCCGAGGTGGAGGGCGCCCCGGCCTTCGTGAAAGCCCTGGCGGGCAAGATTCCGCTGGCCCCCAGCCTGGCCGATGTGCAGAGCACCTTATCGCACCCCTGGAGCACCTCCCACCGCGTGCTCAGCGAGGACGAGCGGCGCCACTTGGGCATCACGCCGGGGCTGCTGAGATTTTCAATCGGCATCGAGGACGTGGGCGACATTCTGAGCGACATCGAGGGGGCGCTGGGGGAGTGAAGCTGCTCCTGCGTATGATGGGCTGAATGTCCAACTTCGACCTGGCGGATCTGAGGACCATCTTGCACGCCGGGAAGCGCGTCCAGCTTAGCGAACGGGGCGAGGGAGAACCGGCCTTCGTCCTGCTTGCCGGGCTGGGCGATCCGGCCTCGTGGTGGTTCCGGCATCCTGGACCCCAGGAAGCGCAGCCGCACTGGCACGGCACGTTGATGCTGCGGGTTGGCTTGGCATCGAGATTGGCCGCGACCTCCAGGGTGGCCGCTTATGATCGAGCTGGCGTTGGAGGCAGCGAGGCGCCGGACGACGACCGCTCGTGGGCTGAGCTGTTCGGTGAGTTACAGGCCATGCTGAACGCGCTGGAGCTGACCCGACCTCCAACGCTGGTCGGGCACTCGCTGGGCGGGCTGATCGCCTGGGCCTTCGCGCGGCAGTTTCCCGGTCAGGTCGGCGGCCTGGTGCTCCTCGACCCGACACCGCCGCCCACCTCGCCCAAACCGCATGGAGACAGCCCAGAGCGGCTGGCGCTGAAGCATTTCGAGGTCTCCGATCTGGACGCTGGAACACTCGGCGATTTGCCATTGCTGCTGATCGGGCCGGGGTACACCCCGCCGCAGGACAAAGGCCGCTTCTACGCCCGGCGCTCACAGCATGAACGCCTGATTGCCACCTCCAGCCGGGGCCAGGCGGTCTGGACCTCCGACACCGGGCATTATGTCCACCTCGACACGACCCTGGAGGTCACAGAGGCAGTGCTGGACTTCTGGCGCAGGCTTAGCGCAACTCCACGCTGAACTCTTCCATCCCATCCAGCGGCAGCCTCACGGTGAACTCGGCGCCGCCCTGGGGGTGGTTGCGGGCCACGACCTCGCCGCCCTGGGCCTGCACCAGTGCGCGGGCAATCGCCAGGCCCAGGCCACTGCTGCGCTGAGCGGCGGGGCTGTGACTGATGGTGTTGTGGCTGATGGGGTTGTGGCTGACGATAAGGCTGCGGCTGGCGTCGGCCCGGTAGAAGCGCTCGAAGGCGCGGCCCAGCGCGTCCGGGGCGAAGCCGGGGCCGTGATCGCGCACGGTGACGACGCCCAAGCGACCTTCGACGTGGGCGCTCAGGGCGAGGATGCCGGTGGTTCCCGCTTCCGGCGCGGCGTACCGCAGGGCGTTGTCGAGCAGGTTGTGAAGCACCTGGAGGAGCCGCTGCCTGTCGGCCAGGATCATGACCGGCACCGGGGCGCTGAGCTGAATGCAAAGTCCGGCAGCCTGAGCCGGTGCCTGGTAGGAGGCCGCCAGCGTTTTCAGCAGCCCGGCGGCGTCCAGGGGCGCGAGATGCACGTCCATGGCGCCGCTCTCGGCCAGGCTGAGCGTCCGCAGATCGGTCACCAGCCGGGCCAGCACCAGCACCTCGCCGTGGAGGCGGCCCAGCCCGGCCTCGTCGGTGGGGTTTACACCGTCTTGCATGGCCTCCACCTCGGACCTGAGCACGGCCAGGGGTGTGCGCAGGTCATGGGCGATGTCGGCCATCAGGCTGCGGCGCCAGGCTTCCTGCCGGGCCAGGCTCTTCGTCAGGGTATTGAAGGCCAGCGTCAGGTCGCGCAACTCGTCCTGACGGGGCGGAACCAGCAGTTGCAGGTCGCGCTCACCGGCTTCCAGGCGCCGGGCACCCTCGGCCAACCGCAGCAGGGGCCGGGTGAGCTGCCGGGTGAACAGGGCCGAGAGTAGCGCCGCGAAGGCGAAGCTGATGAGTCCGGCGATGAGGGCGCTGCGGCGCAACTCCGAGCCCACCGCCCGGCCCAGCAACCGCCAGCGCTGCTGCTGCGGCGTGAGATCGGCGGCCTCCCAGGGCGGGCCACCGACGCTGAAGGTCGGCAGGCCCAGCTCCGGCGCCACCCGGCCCAGCGTCCGGTAGGCCGCCGTGACCGTCAGCAGTGAGGTCAGCACCACCGCGAACAGGGCCAGCAGCACGAACATGCGGGTCAGGCGCCGCCGCAGGCCACCGGGACGCCGCCGCGCCCTGAAGGGGTGCTTCGCCCGCCCGCCCGGCATCAGGCCCGCAGCCGGTAGCCGACGCCGCGCACGGTTTCGAGCTGCTCACCGCAGCGGCCCAGCTTGCGGCGCAGGTTCTTGACATGGGCGTCCACGGTGCGCTCGTCGGTGCCCCGGTCCAGTCCGCCCAGCGCGAAGAGCAGTTCAGCGCGGCTGCGAACCACGCCGGGGTCGCGCGCCAGCGAGGAGAGCAGCCGCAGTTCGGCGGCGGTCAGATCGAGGGGCTCACCCCCGCAGCGGGCCTCGAAGGCGGCCAGGTCCACGCTCAGCTCGCCCACCACCAGCCTGCCGGGCGGGGGCGCCGCGCTGCCGGAGCGCCTCAGCACCGCGCCCACCCGCGCCACCACCTCACGCGGGCTGTACGGCTTGACCACGTAGTCGTCGGCCCCGATGCCCAGCCCCAGCAGCCGGTCCAGCTCCTCGTCGAGCGCCGTGAGCATGATGATCGGCAGTTGCGACTCGGCCCGAATGCGCCGCGCCACCTCCAGGCCGTCCATCTGGGTGCCCGCCTGGTCCGGCAGCATCAGGTCGAGCAAAATCAGCGCGGGCCGGGCCGAGCGCCACAGCTCCAGCGCCCGCAGCCCGGTGGCCGCCCGCTCGGTGTGGTAGCCGCCCCGGCGCAGGTACTGCTCCAGAATATCGGCCAGGCGGGGTTCGTCCTCGACGATCAGTATGGTGGCGGACATGGTTGCCTCTGAGGATAGGGGATGGGGCGGCTTGTGGCCTGCGGCTTGCGGCTTGTGAGAAGAGATTGGGACGCCCGGTCAGGTGCTTCGGGCGTCTCAGGGAGGTCAGACGATGGTGGCGGTGGTGGCGGTGGTGGGCGGGGGCTGATTGCCGCCCGGTTGAGCGCCCAGGGTCTTGAGGATCGTCTGGTACTCCTCGGCGGTGATCTCGCCGCGTGCGTAGCGTTCGCGGGCGATGTCAAGGGCACTGTCGGTCACGAACTGCTGGCGTCCGCGCCGGAAGTTTTCCCGAATGTCGTCCATGAAATTGCCGGGCATGGCGCTCCCTTGCGTCTGACTGTTCTGCGTCTGACTGTTCTGCGTCTGACTGTTCTGCATCTGGCCATTCTGCATCTGAGAGCGGCCCATCATCTGGCGGCGGCGCTTGCCTCTGCCGCGCAGAAACAGAAAGCCGCCGAGCAGCAGCAGCGGCAGCACGAAGCCGGGGCCGCCGTGGAAGTGATGGCCCTGGTAGCCGTCGTAGCCGGGGTAGCCGTAGGGGGTCTGGCTGACGGGGGCGTACTGGGTCTGGAGCAGTGCAGAGGTGGCGGGGTTGTTGATGATGACGTCCATGTGATCTCTCCTTGGGGCGGGGAGCAGGCTGCTTCTCTCGCCTGCATTCAAGGTAGGCCGGGGCACATGAACGGCGCGGGGAGGGCTTGTGAAGGCGGTGTGAACGAACTGAAAGCCAATGTCGGTGACGGCGCCCCACTCCTCCCCTGCTCTATGCTGCCTCAGATGACCGCGCCCCACTTCACCCCCGATCCTGCCGTGCTCCAGGCCGTGCGCGGCGCCTACGCCCGCTACGAGAAGGCGGCGGGCCGTTTCCTGACGGACTTCACGGCCCAGGGCGGCGCGGTCCACTGCGCTGCTGGCTGCTTCGGCTGCTGCAACATGCCCATTCGCCTGAGCCTGGCCGAAGCGGCGCTGGTCGCCAGCGTGCTGAGCCCGGAGGAAGCACGCCGGGTCGAGAAGCACGCCCGCAAGGTGCTGCACAACGCCCGCACGGCGCCGAATGAAGACGAATATGTCAAGCGCCACCGCCTCAAGGTCGGCTACTGCCCGCTGCTCGGCCCGGACGGCGCCTGTACCCGCTACGAGGTGCGGCCCACCCGCTGCCGCGACACCTTCAGCGCCTTTCCCGCCGTGTATTGCCAGGAGGGCACCTGGGAGGGCATGAACGCCCACGAGAAGCGCGACTACGCCCGCGAGGTCCGCCGGACGCCCGGCACCGACGGCGAGACGCACTTCATCGCACCGCTCGAAGAGATGAGCGAGCCGGTCTGGACCAGGTGCGCCCAGATCATGCGCCAGCGCTGGGGCCTGGAAGCCTGGGGCGACTTCTGGGTGCTGACGACGTTGGCGGCCAGTCCGGCCTTCATGGCGGCTGTTGAGCGGGGCGAGCGCGGCGCCGCCATCCGCGAGGCCCGCAAGCTGGGGCTCGATCACGAGACGGTGCTGGAATTCTCGTGAGCTGGACCGTTAGAAGTGACTCGTTCCGCCCAGCCGCACGCCGGATTCGTAGATCAGCGCCGCCGCACTGCACTCAGGCCGTTTGATCCAGATCAGCGCCGCGCAGATGGCCTGCATGTCGGCGTAGAAGGCGTGGTCGGTGGTTTCGCGGTTCTGGGGCGTGCGCTCCAGCACTCTGAGGTTGCGGTAGCCGAAGTCGTGGATGTTGCAGGCCGGGCGAAACACCTCGCCGTAGCCGAGGTCCAGGCCCGGCGGCGCCGAGCAGCCGTCGCGGCTCCAGTCCAGATCGGGGTAGGGGGCATCGTTGCTGGCCTGACTGGCGTAGGCGGCCTCAAAGTTCTGCATGCTGCCCCAGGCCAGCGCCTTGACATACGCCAGGCGGCCCTGAGCATTCAGCGGCTCCGCTGCGGCGCTCGTCGGTGACGCGGCGGGCGCACAGGCCGCCAGCAGCGCACCCAGGCCCAGCAGAAACGCGAAGCGGCGACTCCCGCTCGAAACAGGCCCACTCAAAACAGGCCAACTCAGAACAGGGCGGCGCCGCCCAGCCGCACACCTTCCTCGTACATGTAGGCGACGACGTAGCAGCTTGGGCGCTCCGGCGGAAAACGGGCGGCGCAGATGGCTTTCAGGTTGCTGAAAAACGCCTCGTCGGTTCTGGTCCGGTTTTCCGGGGTGCGTTCGAGCAACCTGAGATTGTGATAGCCGAAATCGTGGACCAGGCAGGCCGGGCGAAACGTCTCGTGGTAGCCAAAATCCAGGCCGGGCGGCGTGGAGCAGCCGTCGGTGCTCCAATCCAGGCCGGGGTGCAGGGTGTCGATGAAGTCGCGCCGGAACGACGCCGCCTCAAAGTTCTGCACGTTGCCCCAGGCCAGCGACTTGACGAATTCCAGGCGGCCAACCGGCGCAGGCAGCGCCTGAGTATTGGGGGCTTGAGGCGCGGGCGCTTCCCCATACGCCTCCTGAAGCGTGGCGATCAAGCGGGGATCGTGACCGACCTGCGCCAGAATAAACTGACTCTGCGCGTCTTGAAGCTCACTTCGGCTGGCATAGTCGGTGGCAGCACGGTCATTGACAGCACGGTCATTGGCAGCACGATCATTGGCAGCACGGTCGTCAGGCAGCGGCTCTGGGCGGCAGGCCGTCAGCAGGGTCGCCAGCGTCAGCAGAGAGAGGCACCAGGGTCGCTTCATGAATACTTAAGTATAGTTTATCCGCTGGGGCCGGAACAGCGGGCCGCTACTGAAAGCTGCTGGCTCCATTGACCCGCACCGCCTGGTAATAAAGCAGATGTCATAAAAAGGGTCTTTTTATGACCGAGCGGAGCGAGTAGTTTTGACTGAGCAAGGCGCAGAATGGAGGCGCGGGGAGGCTGTTTTCCCCGTGGCGTAATTCGGAGTACTGCTCTAGGCGTAGGCGGCGGCGAAGCAGGGCGGCTCCTTGTACCAGGGTTTGGCGCCGCAGATGACTTTCATGTTGCTGTAGAACGCCTCGTCGGTCGTGCGGCGGTTGGCGTCGGTGCGCTCCAGCACTTTCAGGTTGCGGTAGCCGAAGTCGTGGACGTTGCAGGCGGGCCGGAAATCTCCGGTGTAGCCGAGTCCCAGCCCACTCGGCGCCGAGCAGCCGTCGCGGGTCCAGTTCAGGCCGGGATAGGGTCCACCTGTCAGGGCGTAGGCGGCGTACTGGCCGTCATACTGCCCCACGCTGCCCCAGCCCACCGACTTGACGTAGGCCAGCCGGTCCGAGGTCAAGTGCTGCGCCGTGAGCGCGGGCGCGGCAGGCAAGCCGAGCGAGCGCGGCGCCTCGTGGTACGCCTCCCTGAGTGCCTGGGCCAGCCCCGGATCGTCGCCGTAACGCTGCAAGATGGCCTGGCTTCCGGCGTCCTGAAGTTCCGGTCGCTGGGCATACGGTGTCTGGGCATAGGGCGTGCTGAACGAAGACGGAGCAGTCTGCTGAGCACACGACGCGAGCAAAAGACCCAGGGCAACGGCGGCGAGACGCTTATCCATGACGACACTCCTGTGGAGCACCGAGAGGTTGAGTTGTGCTGTAGCCATGATTCTAGCCGAACGTCTGGGCGCTGTCAGGCGGCAGCATCCGAACGGAATAGAAAAACCGCCCAGCGTGGACCGGGCGGCTGACTGTCCAGACTTCGGCTCAGCGCCTGCTGGCCTCGATCAGCGCGGGGACGATCTCGCTGACGTCGCCGACGATGCCGTAGTCGGCGACCTTGAAGATGGGGGCCTCGGCGTCCTTGTTGATCGCCACGATGTACTTGCTCTTGCCCATACCGGACAGGTGCTGCACCGCGCCGGACACGCCCAG
This sequence comes from Deinococcus sp., assembly GCF_025362455.1. GTDB lineage: Bacteria > Deinococcota > Deinococci > Deinococcales > Deinococcaceae > Deinococcus. Next base: position 8,411 of record NZ_JANYGJ010000037.1, read on the forward strand.
CGCGATGTAGGCGCCCGGCTGCACGGTCTTGCCGGTCTGGCCGACCTGCTCGGCGTAGGGGCGCCAGCCCGCGTCCACCACGGCCCGCGTGGCGCCCACCCCGGCGCCCAGGTTGTCGGCCAGCGGCTCGATGAGTCGGGCGAAGTTCTCGGCGTTGCCCACGCCGCGCCCGCCGGTCACGATGATGTCGGCCTCCGATAAGGCGACGCGGCTGGACTTCTCGACGCTGCGGCCCGTGATGGTCACGCGGCGCTCAGGCAGGTCCAGGTCGATGTCGTACTGCTCGCCGGGCGCCCCCAGCGGCGCGGCGGGCGCGAAGGCCCCCGGCTTGGCGCTCACCACGACCACCGGCCCACTCGCCTCCACCGTCTCGGTGACGCGGGAGAGGTAGGTGTAGCGCTGGGCGCGCAGGGCGTCCCCATGTGCGCTGAGTGAAATGGCGTCTTCGAGGTACGGCGCGTCGAGCTTGACGGCCACGCGCGGCGCGTACTCGCGGCCCGAACGGCTGCCAGGGGTAATGACGGTGTGGGCCTCGCCCGCGCGGGCGATCTGGGCGGTGGCCGCCGCCCACAGCTCGGCGTCGTAGGTCGCCAGCTCGCTCAGGTCGGCCACTAGCACCTGATCGGCCACGGCGGCAGCCTCGGCAGCCACGCCCGCGACGCCGTGACCGAGAACCAGCAGCGTGATCGGTCCCTCGCGGCCACTGCTGCGGGCCGCGCTCACCATCTCCAGACTCGCCTTGGCCAGCTTGCCGCCCGTATGTTCCGCTACGACTAAAATCACCGGATCACCTTCGCTTCGTTTCTGAGGAGGTCGATGAGCTGCGCCGCCGCCGCCTGGGGGTCTTTGCCGTCGATGACCCTGTTCAGCCGGGCACGCACCTGAATCTCGGCGCTGACGTAGTTCAGACTTGGCGCGGCGCCGTAGGTCGCCAGGTCATCCTTGCGCAGCTCCTTCTTCTTGGCCTTCATGATGTTGGGCAGCGTCGGGTAGCGCGGCTCGTTGAGACCCTGCTGGGTGGTGACGACGGCGGGCAAGTGAGTTTCGAAGCTCTCGTTGCCGTCGTCTACATCGTGGCGCCCGGTCAGCGCCGTGCCATTCAGGTGCAGTTCGTTGGTCCAGGTCAGTTGTGCCCATCCTAAGCGCTCCGCCGTCGCCGCGCCCAGCGCCTGCGAGTCCCAGTCGGCTTCCTGGCCGCCCAGCAAGATCAGCTCGGCACCTTCGGAGCGGGCCAGTCCAGCGATCACTTTACTGAGTGCCACGGCGTCCAGGCGCTCCTCGGTTTCGATGTGTACGGCGCGGTCCACACCCATCGCCAGGGCGGTTCGCAGGGCGTCCTCGTTGCGTTGCGGCCCCACGGCCACGGCGATGATCTCGGCCTCGGCTCCGGCCTCGCGCAGTCGCAGGGCGGCCTCCACACCGTACTCGTCCATGCCATCCATCACGACGGTGGTGCCGCCTAAGTCCACCACGTTGCCGCTGAGCTTCACGCGGGCCTCGGCGTCCGGCACCTGCCGGATTAAGGTCAGAATCTTCATCAGGGAGTCTCCTCGTGCTTCTTTTATACTGAGTCCAAGTTTAGCAGGACCGGCGATGTGTTCTCAACTGGGGTTCCTCAACTCTACGCCGGAAGGTCTGGAACAATCGTCGCCCAGAACAGTCAGTCGGGCTTCAAGGCGATCAAGCCCTGCCCCCGTTTCCCTGAACCCGCAGCCACGGTAAAAGCCCTCCAGGTGCGGCCCGAAGTCCACATGGAGCCAGTGCAGCCCGCGCGACTGGGCCTGAGCTGCCACCCGGCGCACCAGCTCGGCGCCCAGGCCACGGCGCTGAAACTCAGGATGCACGGTGGTGTCGAGCAGGAAAGCGTGAACGCCTCCGTCCCAGGCGACCGTCCCGATCAATACGGACGAAGCCGACGAGCCGCACATCGGCGTAGGCGCAGACCCAGGTGAGGCTATGGCTCAGACGGTCAAGGTCAGGCGCAGCGGGCGCGTTCCAGGCAGCGGCCCAGAGGGCTTGGTAGGCGGTGAGGTCAGGCCGTTGCCGGAGGGTGTACTGGAGGGTCATGATCGCCAAGTCTAGCGGCGTAGCGAACGGCGACCCGCCGACGACACCCGGCACCGACTGCTGCCGTGGCCTGTGCATGAGCGTTTCTCACGAACTCGGCGCTAGGTTGAGAACGATGAAACACTGCTGGCGAGGAGCGAAATCGTGGCGCGAGCCGCTGAATTGACAGCTATTCAGAGACAGCTCACAGCCGTCCAGAAGCAGGCGCAGGCACTCGTCGCCGCCGTCAGCCAGGAGCAGATGTGGAGGTGCCCCTCACCCGAATCGTGGTCGGTCGGGGAATGTCTGGCGCACCTCAATATCGTCGGGCAACTGTATCTGAGCACCATGCAGGCCGCCGTGAACGCAGGCTGGGCCGAGGGCAGGGTCGGCAGCGGCCCGTTTCGGTACAGCCCCTTCTTTCGCCTGTTTCTGTGGTACGAGGAGCCGCCCCCGCGCAAGCGGCTCATTCCTTTCAAGCTGGGCAATGCCGCTCCGGCGATGTTCGCGCCTCCGGCTCAGCCGAACGAACATGTCGCCGAAGACTTCATGACCCTGCAACGTGAGTTGTCGGCGCTCAGCGAGAAGGCGGACGGGCTCGACCTGAGCCGCGTGAAGATCACTTCCCCCGCAGCGGAACGGTTCCGGATGAGCTTGCTTGAGGCGTTCGGCGGAACCCTGGCCCATGAGCGGCGACATCTCTGGCAGGCCGAGCGAGCCAGAGAAGCGCTCAGATGATGCGCGGCCACTCTGCGCTGCCAGGCCGGATCGCCTAGCCTGGCAACCGGGCTTCCAGTCCGGCCCTGACCCCGGCCCACTCGTGATCGAGCACGCTGAACACTACCGAGCCGAGTACGAGTTGATTGGCGCCGGGTCGCCTTTCAGCGCAGCAGATTCCGCGCAATGATTAGGCGCTGAATCTCGTTCGTTCCCTCGTAGATCTGGTTGAGCTTGACGTCGCGCAGCAGTTTTTCCACCGGGTACTCGCCGACGTAGCCGTAACCGCCGTGAACCTGAATCGCCTCGTTGGCGGCGTCAAAGGCCATCTCCGAGCAATACGCCTTGGCAATCGCGGCCTCGCTGGCGTGGGGCCTACCCGAATCGACCAGCCAGGCGGCCTTGTAGGTCATCAGGCGGCCCGTTTCGATGCCCATACTCATCTCGGCGAGCTTGAACTGAATGGCCTGGTAACTGGTGATCGGTTTGCCGAAGGCCTCGCGCTCCTTGGCGTACTTGAGGCTCTCGTCCAGCGCCCGCCGGGCGATGCCCACTGAGCCCGCCGCCACCGGAATACGCGTCTTGTCGAGCGTCTTCATGGCGATCTTGAAACCGTCGCCCAGCCCGCCGAGCTGGTTGCCTCGCGGCACCCGCACGTTCTCGAAGACGAGTTCGCTGGTCAGGCTCGCCCGCTGGCCCATCTTGTGCTTGATCTTGTTGTAACTGAATCCAGGCGCGTCTTTGGGCACCACCAGCGCCACCGTCGCCCCGTGCCCGCCGCCGCGTTCGGTGGTGGCGAACACGACCGTGATCTCGGCGATGCCCCCATTGGAAATCCACATCTTGGTCCCGTTGATGACCCACTCGTCGCCGTCCAGCACGGCGGTGGTCTTCATGGCGGCGGCGTCCGAACCGTTGTCGGGCTCGGACAGGGCGAAGGCGGCCAGGCCAGGCTTCTCCGTCAGCGGGGTCAGAAAGCGGCGCTGCTGCTCCTCGCTGCCGCCCACCAGGATCGGCACGATGCCCAGCTCGGAGGCCATCAGCACGGTGTAGATGCCCATACAGCCGTAGGCCAGCTCCTCGCCGATGATGGCTTCGTCGAGCATGCCCAGCCCCAGGCCCCCGGCGTGTTCGGGAATCGACAGGTTGAGCAGCCCGACCTCAAACGCCTTCTCCACGACCTGCCAGGGCAACTCCTCGCGGCGGTCATACTCGGCGGCAATCGGAATGATCTCGCGGCGGGTGAACTCGCGGGCGAGTTGCTGGAGCTGGCGCTGCTCGTCGGTCAGGGAAAAGTCGATCATGGGCACTCCTGGGCGAGAGGGAAGTTTAGACTGAGTTCAAGTATACCTCTCCCGCCCTGAAAAAACGCGGGATAAACTGCCGGTCAGATGCCCCCACCCAGTTTGACCTTCCTGCACACCTCACCAGTCCATGTAGCGACCTTTGATGCATTGCTGGCCGAGCTGGCGCCAGAGATTCCCGTGCGCCACATCGTCGAGGAAGCCCTGCTGGAGCGGGCCAGGGCGGAAGACGTGGCGGCAGTTTCCGGGCGACTGAGCGAACTCCTGCGTGAGCTGGAAGGCCGGGCCGCCGTGCTCGTCTGCACCTGCTCGACGATTGGGAACGCGACGGAGGCGCTGGGTTCCGAGCGTCTGCCGGTGATGAGGATTGACCGCCCTATGGCCGAGGCGGCGGTCAAGGCTGGACAAAACGGCGCCGTACTGATCCTGGCCGCCCTGGACTCCACCCTGGGGCCGACGCGGGCGCTCATCGAGGACGCGGCGCGGAAGTTGAGGTTGCCTGCGAGCATCCAGATCAAGCTCTGCACGGGCGCCTGGACACTCTTTGAATCGGGCGACCTGGCCGGGTACACGGCTTGCATCACCACTGAGCTGGACAGCTTGCCCGAACCGCTGCCTGCCGTGGTGGTGCTGGCTCAGGCGTCGATGGCCCCGGCGGCGACGCAAACCAGACTCTCCGTCCCGGTGCTGAGCAGTCCCCGGCTGGGGGCACAGGCGGCGGTGGCGCTGTACCGGCAGACCACCTGATACCAAATGGTGTTGAGTCGAAGACGAGGGCCGACCAACGGGAGTAGCAAACACTACCGTGTGGCGGCGATGGAAACCTATCCGTCGCTTTTTGCGGATAGCTTGGAATCAGAGCAAGACGGTATGACTCCGGCTTACGGCCCGCGCAGGCGCAGAGCAAACGAGGCGGTCAGGATGACGAGCACCAGCAACCCGTAGCCCAGCGCCAGCCCAGCCTGCTGCTGCCTGAACAGGGTCAGCACCGCCAGCCCGTAGAGCACGACCTCGATCATCAAACGCCGAGCGCTGGGCAGACGGCGCGGCGCGGGAGGTGAGACCCAGATTCCCAGTACGAACGCCGCCGCCACAGGGCCTGCCAGAGCGGCCAGCAGTTTTATCCAGAGCTTCCCGTCCAGGGTCCAGCCCCAGCGCGCCAGGCAAACGAAGGCGACAAGCTCGGCGGCAAAATTCAGCGCCTGCACGGCCAGGCTCATGTCAGCGGGGTGACGTGTCGCTGCGCCTGTGCCACTGCCGCCCGCATCGCCTGAACCGGGGCTTCGAGCACCGCGCCGTGCCCGACCGCCAGCCGCTGCGCCTTCAGCTCCGCCAGTCGGGCCGCGCTCTGCATCGCCGTCTGAGCGTCCCAGGTCGCCAGCGCCGGAAACGGAAACAGCAACCGCATCTGGCCCGCCACCGCCGTCCCCGCCGCCGTCTGGAAGGCGTCCCCGGCGATCAAGGTGCCGTCCCGTTCGTCGAGGAAGGCGAAATGGCCCGGCGTATGTCCCGGCGTGGCGACGGCCCGCAGCGAGCCGACACGGTCCCCGTCTTGCAGCAGGCGGTCCGGGCGGGTCTGGGTCACCTTCAGGTCGCCTTTCAGTTTGCGCTGCGATTCGCCCGCGTCCAGGCTGTGATCACCAGCCAGAATCCGGGCGTCGCGGGCGCTGATGCTGACCTCGGCGCCGGGCAGGGCGGCGCGTAGGGCGTCCAGGCTGCCCACATGGTCGCCGTGCGCGTGGGTCAGCACGATGCGTTTCACCGGCAGACCGAGCTGGGCCACCGCCTTCAGGATGGCCGGGGCGCTGCCGGGCACGTTGGTGTCGATCAGGGTCAGGCCGCCCTCGTCGCGCAGCAGGTAGCTATTGAAAAACCCAAAGCGAGTCGAGCGAAACAGGTGGGCGCCGTGCTGGGTCAGTGACATGCCGTTCTCCTTGTGAGCGAATAAGACTAACGCTGTTCGCCTTGATTGTGAACAAGGTATACCTCCCCGTTCGGGGTGTCAAGACGTACACTGTTCGCCATGCCCTACCCTGCCAAACTCACGCCGGATTCGGTTGTCCAGGCCGCCCTGGTCCTCCTCGACGGCGGCGGTCAGACCGCGCTCAACATGCGCCCGCTGGCCGCCGCGCTGGGCGTGCAGCCGAGCAGTCTGTACCGGCACTTTCCGGACCGGGGGGCGCTGCTCTCGGCTCTGGAAGACGGCGCCGCATGCGAACTGGCGCAGCGATTGAGTGCTTCCAGCGCTGGCTTACCGCCGCGTGAGGCGCTGACCGCCCTCAGCCTGGCGTACCTCGACTACGCCCGCACCTGTCCGCACCGCTACGGGTTGCTGCTCTCGGAACGCCCCCCGCAGCCCAGCACGCCCAGCCCCAGCAAAGACCTCTGGAACGCGGTCAAGGACGCCGTAAGCGCCCTGAGCGGCGTGAGCGACGACACCGCCCGCACGGTGGCGCTGTGGGCTTACCTCCACGGGTTCGCGGTGCTGGAACGCAGTGGGCTGTTCGGGTTGAGTGGGCCTCGCGGCGGCTTCGAGACCGGGCTGGGCGCACTGCTGGATGAGATGGAGCGCGGGGCGGCAGAATCTGGGGCAAGATAACGCCATGCCTTCTCCTCTTCCCCACTCCCAGCAGCCCGACGACGCCCAGGCCCTGCTGCTGGCCGAGGGCGACCTGCTCTCACGGCGGCTGGCGCAGGGGCTGCACGCGCCGCTGGACCGGCAAGACCGCATCACGCTGTATGGCCGCTCGCTGGTCTTCAATCTGGTAAATGCCATGCTGCCCACCGTCGAGCAGATCACCTGGCGGATGGAAAAACCGCTCAGCGCCCACATCAGCAGCGATCTGCGGGGCCGCGCCACCGTCCAGACCGTCAGTTTTGACGGGGAGCTCTGGCACAACCTGCCCGTCGACGATCTGGTAGAATCGGCGCTGTTCGTGCGCGGGCGGCTGCACCCGATGATTCAGGAACATCTGCTCGGCGCCCTGTACGGCTCGGAGCACGCCGCTGGCCGCGCCCTGGTCGCCTGCCTGAAAAGCCGCCCGGTGCTGGACGCGACCCAGGCGTATCTGAAGGCGCTGCTGCGGAAGTAACGTCAGTGCTCGCCGATCTCTGCCCAAGCCGCAAACGTCACCGGAAACAGGGGCCGGGCCAGTTCGCCCATCGCCTGCGCATATAACCTGGTTTCGTACTGGGCGCCGTCATGGTCGCGCAGGCTCAGGAAATGCAGCAGCGAGCGCACGTTGAAGGTGTAATACGACTCGGTGTACAGGCTCAGCGGCAGCACGCCCCGCGCCTGCTCCCGCGTGACGCCCAGGGCCAGCAGCTCGTAGTAGGCCCGGAAAGCCGTCTCGGAGGCGTGTGCCCAGATGGCCTGAGCGGCGCCCTGATCGAGCGTGCCGTCGTCGGCGACGCTGGCCTGGCGATTGCTGGGCGCCTGTTTGCGAAACTCGTTTGGGGTGTAGTCACGCTCCTGAACTTCTACATATCTGCCGGACACCTCATTTTTTGAGACCCCGACACGATGACGAACCATCTGGCGATCGACAAAAATCGGGCAGATGACTTTGAATGTAATCAGGTTGTGTTCAAACGGGCTGCCGTGCCGGTTTTTCAGCAGATACGAAATCAGTTTCTCGTCGCGGGCCGCCAGTGGGGCGTCGCTGTCGCCACCGAATGAAACCCGCGCAGCGTTCACAATCATCTTGTCGTCGCCGACGTACTGGACCAGCGCCACCGAGCCGATGCCGTCCGAGAGCGGGTAGAGCAGGCTGGCAGCCGTATCGGCAACAGAGGCGGGGGCGATGTCGTTCACACCCCCAGCTTAACTTGATTTTACGAATTCGGACCCGGCTGTTTAGCTCCGGCGCCTGCGGACCACCACCGGCACGGTCTGGCGCCGCGCTTCGGGGCGGCAGGAGAGCGAAAGACCCAGTGCAGCGGCGGCGATAACCAGGGCGATAAGCATGCCTCAGTCTGTGCCCAGGGAGCTTACAAGAGCGTTACAAATCCCACACCGACCCGGCAATGCGCTTGGGGGCATCCAGCCGGTCAGCAGCGGCAGGTGCGAGCGGGTCGGGGGTTCAAGGCTGACGCCATCGATCAAGCGAAGCTGCCATAGCTGTCATTCAGCCCTCCTGCTTTCAGAATGCAACGGAACTCGGCCTCGCCCACCGGCATCACCGAGAGGCGCGTACCCTTCTGGAGCAGTCGCAGGCCGCCCAGCTCCGACCTCTGGCGCAGCGTGTCGAGTGGCAGATAGTTCGGTAGCGCCACGACGGCGGCAATGTCGACCATGCTCCATCTGGGTTCGCCGGGCCTGCTGCGGGCATCGAAATACGGGCTGGACACATCGAATTCCAGATTGTCCGGGTGCGCCGCCTTCACCACGCGCCCCACACCGGCCACGCCCGGCGGCCTGGCGTTCGAGTGGTAGATCAGGCACAGGTCGCCCACCTCCATCTGGCGCAGGAAATTGCGGGCCTGGTAGTTCCGCACGCCGTTCCAGTGCTCGACGCCGACCCGCGCAAGGTCAGGGTAGCCGAAGACGTCCGGCTCGGATTTCAGCAGCCAGAACTTCATTCGGGCACTCGCATTCAGGCGCTCCGCAAGCGGCGGGAGGGCAGGCTGGTCGCTGTCACGTCCTCTTCATCTCACCTTGATTCTACGCGGGGCCGGGCAACTCTTATAGAATGGGCAGCGTACCGTCATCCAGAACACGAACCCCAGGAGGTTTCACCCAAGTACGTCCTTGCTGCCGTTCCGGGTTTCCGCAGAAAGCGCTCCACCCCTCTACTCTCGCCAGGACGTACTTTCTTCCTCACTCGCTCCACTCGGTAAAGCTAAAGCTTTACAAGGAGATATTCATGTCTATTCTCGACCGTCTGTCACGGCTGCTGCGCGCCAATGTCAACGACCTGATTTCCAAGGCTGAAGATCCCAGCCTGATTATCGAGCAGACGCTGCGCGACATGCGGGGCGCCTACGGCGAGGCCCGCACCGAGGTCGCCGGGTCGATGGCCCAGCAGGCCAAGCTGGAGCGCGAGGCCACCACCAACCGCCGACTGTCCGAGGAGTACGGCAAAAAAGCCGAGGAGGCCCTGCGCGGCGGCTCTGAGGAGCTGGCCCGCGAGGCGCTGCGCCGCAAGCAGAACTACCTCGACCTGGCCGCCGGGTTCGACGACCAGCTCAAGCTCAGCACCAGCAACGTCGATCAGCTCAAGACCCAGCTCCGCGCCCTGGAAGCCAAGATCGACGAGATGGAAAGCAAGCAGCAACTGCTCCTGGCCCGCCACCAGACCGCCAAGGCCACCGAAACATTGGAGAAGGCGTCAGGCTTTGACCGGGCAGGTGGCGCCATGAACGCCTTCGAGGACATGGAGCGCAAAGTGGCTGCCCAGGAGGACAAGGCCAGGGCGATGGGACAACTCCGCGAGGAAGGCGACATAGACGCCCAGCTCGCCAACCTGGGGCGCGGCAAGGCCATCGACGACGAATTCGAGGCCCTCAAGCTCAAGATTCAGGGCAGCGAGCAACCCAAACCCTGAGTTGAGGTGAGATGGAGCGAGCCAGCGCCGGAAGGTGGCTGGCTTTTTTGTTTGGGGGCAATTACAAGCATGTATAGCAGAAAGAGACGCAACTGACCGGGCTTCCCAATAGACTTAGGATGAAAAAGCTTTGAGTAAGTTTCCTGTCAGACTCAAGTTGCGTATGATAGAGCATGGACAAAGATGAAATTCCTACTGGTCGACACGCGGTGCGGCCAGAGCCAAAAACAGAGATTATATTATCTGAGTCCGATGAGATTGATGCGACGGTTGAAACTCCAATAACCAGTTGGTGAATTCCAGTTGCTAGCGCACAGCGTGACCCGGAGGGGCTACGCTTTCTCTGACAAGGGAGAAATCATGTGCTACCAACGGATCACGCTGCCCCTACGGTACAAGATCGAAGCGCTCTATGAGGTGGGTCACTCCTGCGCCCAGATCGCCACTCAACTCGGCGTTCACCGCACGACCATCGGGCGGGAACTGGAGCGCTGTACACC
>NZ_JANYGJ010000045.1 GCF_025362455.1 Deinococcus sp.
AGCAGCAGCGCCCGCAGGCGGCGGCTGAGCACGTCTTCCACGGTGCGGGCCTGTTCAAAGCGGGCGGCCCAGCGGACCTCGGCCTCGGTGTAGGGCAGCTCCGGGTGAAGCAGAGTCTCGGCGCCGCCGAGTTTTTGAATATGGGCAGCGTCGGTGCCGTAGACCTGCCAGTGTTCGCCCAGGGTGTGCTCCTGGCTCCAGCCGTGGAGGGGCAGGCCCGCCGTCAGGCTCAGGCGTTCGGGGAGCCCGGCCTGCTGGGCGGCGCGGTTCACGGTGTCCTCGCCCATGCGGCGGTAGGTGGTCCACTTGCCACCGGTCAGGGTCATCAGGCCGCTGTCCGAAATGCGGATCACATGGTCGCGGGACAGCGCCTTGGTATCGGTACCCTCAGCCGCCTTGACCAGCGGACGCAGGCCCACGTAGACGCTGCGCACATCGTCGCGGGTCGGCGCCGGGTCCAGGTACTGCGCGGCGGTGTGCAGGATGAATTCGATCTCTTCGGGCAAGGCTTTGGGTTCCAGGCTGGCTTCCGGCACGGGCGTATCCGTCGTGCCGATCACCACATGGTCGTGCCACGGCACCGCGAACAGCACCCGTCCGTCGTCGGTGCGCGGGACCATCAGGGCGCTGTCGCCGGGCAGAAAGCGGCGGTCCACCACGATGTGTACGCCCTGGCTCGGTGAGAGCATGTTCTTGACACCCGGCTCGTCCATTCGCCGCACGCTGTCCACGAAGACCCCGGTGGCGTTCACCACGACTTTCGCCTGGACCTGATATTCATGGCCGGTTTCGCTATCAGTCAGGGTCGCCCCGTCCACCTGACCCGCCGCGTTCTTGTGCAGGGCGGTCACGGGCGCGTGGTTCAGCGCCACCCCGCCGTGGTCTTCCAGCGTCCGCAGCAGCGTGATCGCCAGGCGCGAATCGTCGAACTGACCATCGTAGTAGAGAATGCCGCCTTTGAGGCCCTGGCGCTTGAGTGTCGGCGCATGTTTCAGCGCTTCCTGAACACCGATGTAGCGGCTGGCTTTCAGATTCAGCTTGCCCGCCAGCAGGTCGTACATCTTCAGCCCGATGCCGTAGAACGGTGCCGACCACCATTTGTACGCCGCGATCACGAAGCCCAGGTCATGCACCAGATGCGGCGCGTTCTTCTTGAGCAGCCCGCGCTCGTGCAGCGCCTCACGGACCAGCGAGACGTTGCCCTGGGCCAGATAGCGCACGCCGCCGTGAACCAGCTTGGTACTGCGGCTGGACGTGCCCTTGGCGTAGTCGTGGGCCTCGATCAGCAGGGTCCGGTAACCCCGGCTGGCGGCTTCGAGCGCCGTGCCCAGGCCGCTAGCCCCGCCACCGATGACCAGCACGTCCCAGGGCTGAGCGCCTTGAATGGCCTGAATGGTGTCTGCACGTGTCATATGGTGTCCTCTGGCAAGCGGTCTGGAAGGAGTGTGGGCCTGCGCGACGGTCTGAGCGAACGTCTGTTCAGAGCATTTGAACACATGTTCACAGACGGATCAAGGGCGGGCGTCCCCGGCGAGCCGGGCTGATGTTGAGCGTTGATTCATGGTCGGAATGGAGATTTAGAGATTAGGGCGCGTCACCGTTCAGCACTGCGTTCAGCTCATGTTGAATTGAATGTCGTGCCTGGGGCGGGAATGCTGCCTGGTCGCCCCCTCACCCCGCTGCTTCGCAGCTCCCCTCTGCAAGCACTCGTCGTGAACGGACGCGCCTGGGCACGCCACTCCTCAGGTCTGCGACTCTCCCGCAGGGGGCGACTGGTACAGCTCCGAAGGAGAGGGGTCAACAGCGTCCAGCCGAAATGCCCGAACATCGAGTTGATTGCATATCACTCCGCTTCTACCCAGCCCTGACTCCGCTCCACCGCCCGCTTCCAGGTGTGCATCCGCCCCTCTCGCTGATCTCCGCTCATGTTCGGCTCGAAGCGCTGGCCGACCTGCCAGAGTGACCTCAGTTCGTCCAGACCGCTCCAGAAACCCACCGCCAGCCCGGCGAGGTAAGCGGCGCCCAGGGCGGTCGTCTCGGTGACTCTGGGGCGAATGACTGGCACGCCCAGAATGTCGGCCTGAAACTGCATCATGGCGTCGTTGGTGCTGCCGCCGCCATCCACCCGCAGTTCCTGAAGGGGCGCGGCGCTGTCTTGCTGCATGGCGTCCAGCAGCTCGGCGCTCTGAAAGGCCACGCTCTCCAGGGCGGCGCGGGCGATGTGGGCGGCAGTGGTGCCCCGCGTCATGCCGACGATGGTGCCGCGTGCATACGGATCCCAGTATGGCGCCCCCAGGCCCACGAAGGCGGGCACCAGATACACCCCGCCGCTATCCGGCACGCGGGCGGCCAGCTCCTCCACTTCACTGGCGCTACGGATGATGCCCAGCCCGTCGCGCAGCCACTGGACCACCGCGCCCGCCACGAACACGCCGCCTTCCAGGGCGTAGGTGCGCTGATTGTTCAGTTGCCAGCCGACCGTCGTGAGTAATCGGTGGTGCGACTCGACCGCCTCCGGGCCGGTGTTGAGCAGCATGAAACAGCCGGTGCCGTAGGTATTTTTGGCCATACCCACGTCCAGACACGCCTGCCCGAAGGTGGCGGCCTGCTGATCGCCCGCGACGCCCGCAATCGGCACCTGAGCGCCCAGCAGCCCCTCGGAGGTCAGGCCGTAGACCTCCGAACTACCCCGAACCTCCGGCAGCAGCGTTCGGGGGATGTCCAGCAGGGTGAGTAATTC
>NZ_JANYGJ010000097.1 GCF_025362455.1 Deinococcus sp.
TGCTGCCAGAGGTGACCGAGGCATTCATACAGTTGACCTTTATTCGTATCATGATCCGGCGACTTGCTGAGTTTGAGCGGGAGAAACAGCTTGAATCAGCAGCCTAGCGGCAGCCTTACGCTTTCCAGACAGTCTCTAAGCTGGTGTCAATAAAACGAGTCTAGGCCATTTGCCGTTGATCCCTCGCCCCTTGCGGGAGAGTCGCAGATCTGCTTGCAGAGGGGAAGGGTGAGGGGGCGACTGGGCCGCGTCCTCGTCCTATGAGTGGGATTCTTTTTAACCCCGTATCAGAACGTATACGCCTTCGGCACCACCACCACGCCGTTCTCGGTCACCGTAAAGCCGCGCGCCCGGTCCTCGTCGAGGTCGTAACCGATGCGGGTGTTGGGCGGCACGATCACGTCCTTGTCGATGATGGTCCGCTTGACCTGGCTGTTGCGCCCGATGTGTACGTTGTCGAACAGCACGCAGTTTTCGACCAGCGAGTACGAGTGGGCATGCACGGCGCGGGCCAGCACGCTGTCACGGACGGTGCCGCCGGAGATGATGGCGCCGCCCGCCATGATGCTGTTGAAGGCCTGGCCGCGCCGCCCGTCGGATTCGTGGACGAACTTGGCCGGGGGCGAGAATTCGCTGCTGGTCCGTAGCGGCCAGGCGGCGTTGTAGATATCGAATTCCGGATTGACGCTGATGAGGTCCATGTTGGCGTCGAAGTAGGCGTCCAGGGTGCCCACGTCGCGCCAGTAGGTGTTGGGGTGGTCCTGGCCCGGAATCGGATTTTTGTGGAAATCGTAGGCCTGCACGCTGTAGCCGTCGGCCAGGGCTCGCGGAATCACGTCCTTGCCGAAGTCGAAGCCCTCCTCGCCGCCGGACATGTTGGTGTCGAGCAGTTCTTCGAGCGCCCGGCGCGAAAAGATGTAGTTGCCCATGCTGGTCAGGCTCACCCCCTCCTGGCCAGGAATGCTGGGCGGGTTTTTGGGCTTTTCCAGAAAATCGGTGACCTTCCACTGCGAATCGATGTGCATGATGCCGAACTGATGGGCCTGCGCTTGGGGCATCGGATAGGCGGCGATGGTGATGTCGGCCCGCGTGTCGATGTGCTGCTGGAGCATGTGCTCGACGTTCATTTTGTAGATATGGTCGCCCGAAAAGATCGCCACGTACTCGGCGTCGTGGTTGTCGATCAGGTGGATGTTCTGGTACACGGCGTCGGCGGTGCCCCGGTACCAGACCGGACCGAGTTCCTCGAAGCGGTACATCTGGGCGGGCACCAACGTGATGAAGTAGTCGCTCAGGAAGGTGCCGAAGCGCCAGCCGCGCTGGATGTGCTCGGTCAGGCTCTGGGCCTTGTACTGGGTGAGCACGTAGATGCTGAACAGGCCGGAGTTGATGAAATTGTTGATGGCGAAGTCGATGATGCGGTACTTGCTGCCGAACGGCACGGCGGGCTTGGAGCGGCGAAGCGTCAGCGGCGACAGGCGCGAGCCCTGACCACCGGCGAGAATCATGCCTAATACGCGTGGCTTCATACGTCCCCCTCTGGCTCCCTTACGTCTGCGAGCTTTTTCGCCCTCAGTCTACCGGGCAAAGTGAGCCGTGGTGCGGGGGATATGTGCAGGCCCTTCACTGTTCGGCTGAGCCGGTACAGATTCCGGCGCCGAGCTACACCAGGCACCGGGCTGGACCAGGCACTGAGCTGCACTAACCACCGGGCTGGACCAGGCACCGGGTCTCAGCCGCCCCGCTGCGTGCGGCGCCCCTCGGAGCGCACCAGCGCCACGAAGCGGGCCAGCCGGGGAGCGCGGCCCCAGCGTTTGCGGTCCCCGGCCACCCGCCAGACCCACTCGACGCCCAGTTTGCGGGTCCAGTCGGGCGCCAGGGCCGCCGTACCCGCCAGCACGTCGATGACGCCGCCGCAGCCGAGCATCACCGGGGCGCCCAGCACCTTGCTCCAGATGTCGCAAAAGATCTCCTGGCGCCCGGCGCCCATGCCGCACAGCAGCAGGTGCGGCTTGCTGGCCCCGACCAGCTCGGCCACCCGCTGATCCTCGTGCGCGGCGAAGTAGCCGTGATGGGTTCCGGCCACCACGACGCCGTAGCGCTCGTGGGCCTTCTGGGCGGCGATTTCGGCCACGCCGGGTTTGGCGCCCAGAAAAAACACCCGCAACTGGTCGCCGTGGCGCTCCATCAGCCCGGTGGCCAGGTCGAAGCCGGGCGCACGCGGCACGTCCTCGTCGAGCAGTTGTTTGGCGGCCCAGACGATGCCCACGCCGTCGGCGGTCACCAGGTCGGCCCGCTGCATCACCGCCGTGAAGGTGCTGCGCCCGCCCGCCGCCACAAGGTCCTCGGCCCGCGCCTGCATGATGAATTCCGGGTTGAGCGTCACCACCGTATGAGGCCGGGGGCGCTCGGCGGCGAGCCAGACGTCCATCCGGTCCAGCGCCTGGGAGAGCGTCACGCTGTCGAGCGGCAATCCCAGCAGCAGCAACCTGGCTTTGGTGACGTAGCCGGTCACCGGCAGGCCCCGCTGGTCAGACCGGCGTGCAAATGGGGAGTCGGCGTTTGGAGCATCGTCAAAGCAGAATACCCATCCCGGAGCCCCCGATGTGCGAATGTGCGCCGGAGCAGGCCACCGGCAGCGTCTGAAACGGCGCCGAAGCCCGGTTCAGGGCCGTAGCATAGCGGCGCTAATGTGCCCTGGACTTCCTTTGGCTCAGGCTCTTCATGAAAATACTAGGTGTCATGTTGCCTGGCTTTCTCGCTGCCCTGCCCGAATCGGCCCGCACCCCTCTGCTGGCCGCCACCCGCCAGCACCAATGGAGCAGGGGCGCCGTCGTCTTGCACGCCGACGACCCCGCCGAGACGCTGTACGTGCTGCAAAGCGGCCACGCCCGGCTCTACCGGCTGGGCAGCAGCGCCCGCGAGATCACCGTCAACGTCCACGGCCCCAGCGAGCTGCTGGGCCTGACCGCCCTGCTCGACGGCGGCAAATACGGCCTCTACGCCGAGGCGATGGACGATATGAGCGCCCTGATGATCGGCGGCGAGGCCCTGCGCGAGCTGATGGGCCGCCATCCCGATCTGAGCGTGGCCCTGAGCACCCAGGTCGTGCGCCAGACCCGCAGCCTGCAAGAGAGATTGGCCCAACTGGTCTTTCTGGAGGTGTCTCAGCGCCTGGCCCTGGCCCTGATCGAGCTGGCCAACGAATCCGGCGAGGCGAGCGACACCCAGATCGCCCTGCGCGGACGCATCTCGCATCAGGACCTGGCGCACGCGGTGGGCAGCACCCGCGAGACCATCACCAAATTGCTGGGCGAGTTCCGGGCCAAGGGCCTGCTCGATCTGGGCTACCGCCGCATCGTGGTCATGGACCGGGGCGGCCTGGAGCGCGCCACCCGGCAACCGCTGGGAAACTGAGCCGAGGTGAGTTCCGGCCCGACCAAAGCGCCCCGACCGCCCCAGAACCTCAGCGACGCCTACCGGGCTGGCCTGCTGGGCGCCTTTTTCGGGCGCAGGCCCGCCGACTTGACTGCCGCCCTGAATGAGCCGCGTGAGCTCGACCGGACGGCCCTGGTGAGCGCCCTGCACGCCTACCACACCGACCTGGGGCTGACGGGGAGCAAAAAACCGGACGCCGCCAGCCGCCAGCTCAGCGAGCAACTCGAACGGCTCTCGCATCCGGCTGCGCGGGTGGTGGTCGCCGGGCAACAGGCCGGACTGCTGCTCGGCCCGGCCTACAGCGTCCACAAAGCCGCCGACGCGGTGCTGCTCTCGCGGCAACTCAGCAGCGACGCCCTGCCGGTGCTGCCGGTCTTCTGGATCGCCAGCCAGGATCACGACGTGGACGAGGTGGCCAGCACCAGCCTGCTGGACTTCTCCGAAACAGAGTTCAGGCCGCGCCTGGAGCTGCCGCGCGGCGGGCCGGTGGGCCGGATCGAGTGGAAAGCGGAGTGGACCGACGACCTGAAGGCGTTGATCGCCGCCTTCGACGCGCCGGAACCCCACAAAGCCAGCGTCAGGGCACATCTGGACTTCGCCTTCGCCGGGAAAACCTACGCCGACGTGTTCGCCCGGCTGATCCACCGGCTGCTCGGCGAGCACGGGCTGATCGTCCTCGACCCGCTGCACCCGGCCCTGGCGGCGCTGATGGCTCCGGCTCTGGCCCGCGAGCTGGAGCGGCCCCTGCTCGGCCCGGAGCGCATCGAGGCCGCCGCCGCCGAGCTGGAACGGCTGGGCTACGTGCCCCAGCTTCGCCGCCCGCCCGGCGCCACCAACCTGTTTATCGAGGAAGCCGGGCAGCGGACCCTGCTGCGTGTGGAGGGCCGTAACTTCGGGGCCGGGCAGACCTACAGCGCCGCCGAGTTGCAAGGCATCCTGGCCCGCGATCCCAGCGCCATCACCCCGGCGGCGGGGCTGCGCCCGGTCATTCAGGACGCGGTGCTGCCCACCGTCGCCTTCGTGGTCGGGCCGGGCGAGCTGGCCTACGCCGCCGAGCTGCGCGGGGTGTACGAGCTGCACGGCCTGGGGCAGCCGGTCTACTGGCCGCGCCTGAGCGTGACCTGGCTCGAACCCAACGTCGCCCGGCTACTGGAGCGCTTCGACCTGAGCGCCGCCGACTTTCAGCGCGACCCGGCAGGCCGTCTGGGCCGCGCCCTGGCGAAGCAGCAGCAGGCTGGGGCGCTCAGTCAGGACCGCCTGAATACCCTCAGCGAGCAGTTCAGCGCCCTGGCGAGCGAGCTGGGCGCCCTCGACCCGACCCTGGTCAGCAGCGTCGAGCGCACCCGCAGCCGCACCCTGGCCCGCCTGGAGCGCCACCGCGAGCAGGGGTTTAAAGCCCTGGCCCGCGCCGAAAACGACAAGGCCGGGCAACTGGACCGCCTCAAGAAGCATTTATTACCTGCCGGGCAGCCCCAGGAACGCGAGATGAACTTCCTGACCTTCCTGCTCAAGCACGGTGACACGCCGCTGAAGATGCTGCTGGAGCAGGAGGCGGGCGCGAGGGTGGAGTTGAAGATTCCGTAGAGGGGCAGTGGAGAGTGGGAAAAGATCGACTCCTAAATCTTCCCACGCCCCTCCCACAAGCCACAGGCCACACGCCACAAGCCGCTCCCTACAATGTCCCCCATGCTCTCCCTCACCCACCTGCCGTTCGCCGCCGCCGTCCACCCACAGGCGCGGCCCGCCCGGCGCCTGACCTGGGATTCCCGCGAGGCTGGCCCGGAGACCGCCTTCGTGGCCCTGCCCGGCGAGGCGATGCACG
Organism: Deinococcus sp.; assembly: GCF_025362455.1. Taxonomy (GTDB): domain Bacteria; phylum Deinococcota; class Deinococci; order Deinococcales; family Deinococcaceae; genus Deinococcus. The sequence goes on from NZ_JANYGJ010000097.1 coordinate 5,261, forward strand.
GCAACCAGTTCGTGCAGCAGGCACTTGACCAGGGCGCCCCCTTCGTCCTGACCGATCTGGACGCGGTGCGGGCCGTGCGCGTGCAAGGCGCCAGAGAAGCCCTCATCGCCTGGGCACGCGCCGAGCGCCGCCACAACCCGCTGGTCATCGGCATCACCGGCAGCGTGGGCAAGACCACCGCCAAGAGTTACGCCGCCGCCGCGCTGGAGGCCCGCTTCATGCCGGTCTACAACACCCTGCCCGCCATCGCCTGCTTTTTGATCGAGCACGGCTGTGGTTCCGAGCCGCTGGTGGTCGAGATGGGCATCGACCGCGTAGGCGAGATGCGCGAACTGGTCGATCTGGTCAGCCCGGACGTGGGCGTCGTCACCGCCATCGGCGCGGCGCACCTGGAGGCGCTGGGCAGCCTGGAGGGCGTGGCGCGGGAAAAGGGTGTGATTCTGGAAGGCGGGAGCGGCCTGGTGTCGGTGCAGGCATCACGATTCTTTCCAAAGTCGGGGTTTCCGAATGTGGAGACTTACGGCTTCGGGGACGCCACCTACGCGGGGGAAAACTTGCAGGTCAACGCCGAGGGCGCTTCCTTCCGCTTCGGGGGCGTGGATGTTCGCCTGCCGCTGGCCTCCACTGTGCAGGCCGAGGCCGCCGTGCTGGGCCTGAGTCTGGCCGCACGCGCCGGGCTGGACCTGGGCGCCGCCGTGAGCCGCCTGGCCGCCGTGAGCGTGCCTGGGGGCCGCTACCGGGTGCTGCCGGGCCGCTACACCGTCATCAACGACACCTACAACGCCTCGCCGCTGAGCATGCAGGCCGCACTGGACGCCCTGAGCGCTTACGGAGGCCGCACCATCAGCGTGCTGGGCCGGATGCTGGAACTGGGACCGGACGAAGCTGAACTTCATGCGCAGGTCGGTGACTACGCCCGTAGCCGCGCCGATCTGCGCTACGGCGTGGGCCAGTTCGCCGCGCTGCTGGGCGAGCGGGCCTTCGCCAGCGTGCCGGAACTGCTGGCCGCATTGAAACCCGAACTCCGAGACGGCGATGTGGTGCTGGTCAAGGCCAGCCGGGGCATCTCGTGGGCGCCGGAGGTGCGCCTTCAGCACGGCGTGGGCTTGGACAGCGTGGTGAGTGAGCTGCTGCGCTGGCGGGGCGATTCGTGAAGCGGGCACTGACGCTGCTGGCCGCCGAACTACTGAGTGGCGGGCTGCTGAGCGCCTGTGCGCCGAACCAGACGACCAGGCAGACGACGAGGCAGACGACGAGGCAGACCGTATCCAGCTCAAGTGCCGCCCTCCCCTTCCAGGCCGACTTCACCGACGCGGGCGTGACCTGGGTGGCGAACGGTCAGGCGTACACGGCGCGGGCGCCCAGCCTGAAGCCGCAGCTCTCGCCGCTGCCCTCAGCCGCCGTGTCTGCCGCCTGGGTGGGCAACGTGGCCTGGGGCGCGCTGCCGGGACCGGGGCTGATCGTCACACTGGACGGGTCGCCCGAAACGCAGAACGTGGGCCGCGCCGCGCGGCTGACCCACACCCGCATCTACCGCCAGGACGGCACCGCCCAGAGTTACGGCGGTGGTCTGTCAGGAGGTGGCGAGGCGGGCGGCGTCCTGGGTTTCCCCGACGCGGCCATCACGGGCGGCGACGGCGGCGAGTATGTGCGGGTCGGGCTCGATCTCTACCAGCCGGGCGCGGGGGCCAGCAGCCCGGCCACCCGGCTCAGCAGCGGCGCCCAGCCGTATCTCTACGCCCTGCCCCGGCGCGGCGCGGCGACGGCCAACGTGCCCACGGTGCAGCTTGATGGCGGCAGCCTGTACCGCCTGACCGGCAGCGCCCTGGAGCGCGTGGACGGCACGGGCCGGGTGCTGACGAGCGTGGCGCACGGCCCCGGCCTGATCGGCGTGGTCGGCGGGCGGGTGGTGACGCTGAGCGCGGCGGGACAGATTCGGGTGTTTCTGGTGGACCTGCGGGAAGTCAGGCCGTAGGAAAAAGCGGGCAGAGGGCGTCCAGAACGAGCTGAAGCTGACATCAGCCTGTCGCCGCCCAGCCGTACCAGGAAAACCCCAGCCGGACCAGGAAGACGAGGAGGCCCGCATTCACCCAGATTTACCGCGCGAGGAAGAAGAGCGAAAAACGTCGGCCCACATGCAGAATTCGCGCCTCACCCTACTGTGCAGAGCATCCGACTCACTTCACGCCCCATGCTACCCTGCCCTCAACGTGCCAAGCCTCTTATTTCCGTCCCACGCGCCCATTTTGGAGCTGCCATGATCCTCACCGGCCTGCTGTCCTGGTTTCTGGTCGGCCTGTTTATTCACGTCTCCAAACTGCGCGGCTGGGGCCAGCCGATTCGCCAGGACGGCCCGCAGACCCATCTGCAAAAGGAGGGCACGCCCACGGCGGGCGGCGTCGCCTTCATCGCGGCGTTTTTGCTGGCCTGGCTTATCTATTTCGTGATCCGGCCCAGCGGCCTGCCCGAAGACCGCAGCCGCGAGGTCATGATCGTGCTGGCTGCCATCGGCATGGGCCTGATCGGCCTCGCCGACGACTTTCTGAAAATTCGCTCGCGGATGGTCGGCGGCAAAAAGGAACTGCTGGCCCGCGAGAAATTTCCGCTTCAGGTGCTGGTCGGCGGCGTGTTCGCCTACTTCGCCGCGCCGCTCTCGTCGCATGTCCTGTTTGCCAGCCTCGGCCCCGGCTGGGACGTGGTGCTCATCACGCTGGTGCTGGTCGCCGCCGTCAACGCCTTCAACTTCACCGATGGCCTCGACGGGCTACTGGGCGGGGTCAGCCTGATCGTGCTGCTGCCGTTCCTGGGCGTCTCGCCTGCCGCGCTACTGCTCGTCGGCGCGGTGCTGGGCTTCATGTGGTTCAACGCGCATCCGGCCCGCGTCTTCATGGGCGACATGGGCTCGCACGCGCTGGGGGCGGTGGCGGCGGGCGTGTACGTCCTCTACGGCGATCCCTGGCTGCTGCCGGTGGCGGCGATCATTCCGGTGGTGGCGGTGCTGAGCGTCATTATTCAGGTCGTCTCGTTCAAAACGACGGGCAGGCGCGTGTTCAAGATGAGCCCCATTCAGCACCACTTCGAACTCAGCGGCTGGAAGGAAACCCAGGTGACGGTGCGCTTCTGGGTCATCACGGCGCTGGCCACGGCGGCGGCCTGGGCGCTGATGGGCGGGCAGTGGTGAGGGGGCTTGTGGCGCGTGAGACGAACGGGTCGAGCCCACGCGCTCCCCTCACCTTCACCAATTCCCTACCGAGGCGCCTGACCGCTAGCCAAGCAGACCCGACGCGCTCAGACTCCGGGGCGAATTCAACCCCGGAGGAATACCCATGACCACTTACCGTCCATTAGGCCGCAGCGGCCTGCACCTGTTTCCCATCGGCCTGGGCAGCATGCAGTTCGGCTGGAGCGCGGGCGAGGACACCGCCTTCGAGATCATGGACGCCTACCACGCGGCGGGCGGCAATTTCATCGACACCGCCGACATCTACACCATCTGGACGCCCGGCAACCCCGGCGGCGTCTCGGAAGAAATGATTGGGCGCTGGATGAAGGCGCGGGGCAACCGCAGCGACGTGGTGGTGGCGACCAAGGTGCGCGGCCCGATGGGCGAGGGCGGCAACCAGGGCCGCGCCACCGTGCATCAGCGTGAGGGATTGTCACGAAGATGGATCATCAAAGCCTGTGAAGACAGCTTGAAGCGCCTCCAGACAGACCATATCGACCTGTACCAGACGCATTTCATCGACCCGCACACGCCTATCGAGGAAACCCTCTCAGCGCTGAGCGAACTGGTGCAGCGCGGCTACGTGCGCTACATCGGGTGCAGCAATTACAGCGCCTGGCGCCTGATGGAGTCTCTCTGGACCAGCGACAGCAAGGGCCTGGAAAGCTTCGTCAGCATTCAACCGGAGTACAGCCTGCTCTCGCCCACGCGGGCCAACTTCGAGCGCGAGTTGCAAAACGTCTGCGTGCAGTACGGCGTCGGCATCGTGCCCTGGAGCCCGCTGGGCGGCGGCGTGCTCACCGGCAAGTACAGGCGCGGCCAGGCGCTGCCCGACAGCATCCGGGCCGACGAGAACGCCCGGCGACGCTTCTCCGACCAGAATTTCGACATCGTGGAAAAGCTGGGTGAGATCGCCGCCCGCTATGAGGGCGCCGTGCCCGCCCAGGTCGCCCTGGCCTGGATGCTGGCCCAGCCGGGCATGACCGCCCCGATCATCGGCGCCAACTCGGTGACGCAGTTGCAGGAACTGCTGGGCACAGTGGAGTTGACCTTGAGCGCCGACGAACTGAGCGAGATTTCGCAGGTCAGCGACTGGGAGCGGGCGAGGACGGATCTGGAGAATTGAGCGCGGGCAACACGGTTCAGAGAGATTCACGCGGAAGTTCAGCCGGGCCTTCCAACAGGTCCAGTCGTCTGCCGAGGCGCTCCAGTTGGCTGGTTAGATCGGCCATGACCTCGTTTTGCGCTTCCAGATGGCGCAGCACCACGATCAATTCAGATTCGGCCTTGCAGTTCACGACGTAATCCTCGTGGGCCTCCAGGCGGTCACGCAGCACCTGGCGCGACTGACTCATCATAATCATAGGCGCGGTGTAAGCAGCTTGCAGCGAGAGCAGCAGGTTCATAGCGATGAAGGGATACGGGTCCCAGTGGCGCACGCTGGGCAAGGCATTGAGCACCGCCCACAGCACCAGCAGCCCTGACTGCCCGATGATAAAGCCCCACGACCCGACCCGTCCGGCGATCCAATCAGCGGCGCGTTGCCCGAACGACAGCCGCTCTTCGAGCAGTTCGTTGATGTTCTGGACCGGTGGATGCGCCGGATGACTCAGCGGTAGATGCATGACGACCAGCCTAACACCCAGGCCGTGCCTGGCCTCACCACGCCGTCAGTGGCTCTCCACGCCCATCCCCCTTCATCTGAGCTTGACAGCTTACGCGGGAATGATTTGCACGTTGTAAGCGGCGAAGCGCTCATCCCGCGTGACGATCATCAGGCTTTCAAGTTGGGCCTGCACGATCAGCAGCCGGTCAAACGGGTCGCTGTGGTGCGTGGGCAGATGCTCCACCGCCAGGGCATGTTCGGCGGTGATGTTCAGCGGCGTAAACCTGTCGGGCTCCAGGCCCTGCAAGTAATCGCCCTGCACGTCTAGAGCAGATGTCATAAAAAGGGTCTTTTTATGACCGAGCGGAGCGAGTAGTTTTGACTGAGCAGGACGCAGAATGGAGGCGCGGGGAGGCTGTTTTCCCCGTGGAGTAATTCGGAGTACTGCTCTAGTTTGCCCAGGCCGCGCTTGATGGCGGTTTCCCAGGCGGTCACGGCGCTCACGAACACCTCGTTCTGACCGTCCGTGATGGCCTGCCGGGCCGCCGCCGACAATCTGGAGTCAGTGCCGAACGTCCAGATCAGAACGTGTGTATCGAGCAACAACCTCAACCGCGCCGCCCCTCGAATTCCGCGAGCCAGTCGGCAGGCAACTCACCGAAATCCTCGGCGATACGGACCTCACCAGTCCAGATTCGCACGCTCAGATCACGCGGACGGGTGTCGCGCTCGTAGGGCACCAGTCTGACCAGCGGCTTGCCGTCTTTATTGATGACCACATCACCGCCCGCGAGCGCCTGGTCGATCAGCGCCGAGAGCCGAGCTTTGGCCTCGGCCACATTGGTCGTGGTCATACTCCGTAGTCCTCCCACGTCGATTATGGTCAGTTCTGGTCAGACCTTCAACTTATCTCTCAGTGGCTCTCCACGCCCACCGGTCCACTCGCGGCCTCGGCGGCTTTGGCCTGCGCGTCCTTGACGCCCACGTCCACCGTCTGACCGCCTTCGAGGTCCACCACGAAATGATCGCCGTCGAGGCGCACGCGGGTCACGATCTGGGCGTCGCCTTCCTCGCGGGTGTGGGCACGCAGCTCCACGTAGCGCGAGAGCGGCGTGCGCATCACCTTGGGCGCCAGCACTTCCTCGACCTGAAAGATTCCGCCGGAGTTGTTCATGGTCACGTCGATCAGCACCGGCCTGGACACGCCGCGCTGAATGACCACCTGATCGACGGCCAGGGCGCTGATCGAGTGGATGTCCACGCTGCCCAGCGCAAAGGCCTTGCGCCCGCGCCCCTTGGTGATGTCGGTGCCGTCGGCCACGGCGGTAATGCCGCCCTCGATGGTCAGCGGCGGCGGATTGAGGTCGTGGCAGTTGATGCAGCCCAGGATGAAGCTGCGGACCTTGGTGCGTTTGAACACGTCCGGGTAGATCGGCGCCAGAACGCGCTCCACAATCGGCAGGGCCAGCGCGACGCCGTGCTGCTCGTGGGCGGCCCGGTGGACCTGATTGCCGATGTCGTGGAGCATGGTGCCCAGGATGACCACCAGATACACGTCGTCGGTGTCGCCCACGCCGGATTCGATCACGTCGGGCCGGACGCCGCCCTCCAGCAGCAGCTCCAGAATCGCCAGGCTGGCCGCGCCGGTGATGAAGGCGTGGACCCGCCCGTGGTCGTTGTAGCCGAGTTTGCGCATGGTGATGAAGTTGGCCATGTCCCAGCAGGCCAGCGCTTCGGGGTCGGTATGCAGCGCCTGGTAGGCCGCCAGCGCACGCGGAAACGGCGCCAGGTCGGCCTGAATGGCCCGGTTGGCCTCGTCGATGAGTTTGGCGCGGGGCGTGGCGAATTCGGGCGGGCGATCCGACTGGCCCGCCGGGGAGCGGTCCCGGCGCGGCTCCACGTCTTGCAGGGCGCCGCCGCTGAGGTTGAGGGTAAATTTCTGGTCGGTCATGGGCAAAGCGGGAGGGGTGTCAGCATGGGATGGGTGTCAGCATAAGGCCGTGTCTCCGGAACGGATGCGGGAAGGCGAAAAGGCCAGGTGCGTCATGGCCCGAAGTCTACGCCTGAGCGGAACGAAGGCGACTCCGCCGGTCCTGAGTATCGGAGCGGGGCGCCTGGTACGGCGTTTTGCCCGCGCTGGATGGCCTTTAGACCGCCGCAGAACAACCATCTACCCCTGCGACCCACAACCCAACGCCCTCACTCCCCCTGGACTCATACGGGATTAAAATGAGTTCAGGCCATTTGCCTTCAGAGCAGTACTCTGAATTACGCCACGGGGAAAACAGCCTCCCCGCGCCTCCATTCTGCGCCTTGCTCAGTCAAAACTACTCGCTCTGCTCGGTCATAAAAAGGGTCTTTTTATGACATCTGCTCTAGTCCCTCGCCCCCTGCGGGAGAGGGAGTAGTAGACCTGCCCAGCAGAGGGAGCCGCAACGCGGCGCAAGGGTGAGGGGACCACCAAGCGGCGTTCCCGCTTCATGCACGCGATTCTTTTTAATTCCGTATCACCCCCCTGGACTCACTCCCCCTGGAACTTGGGTTTGCGCTTGGCCAGAAAGGCCGCCGTGCCCTCCCTGAAATCCTGGGTGGACACCGCCATACCGAACAGATCGGCCTCGATTTCCAGCCCTTCCTCCAGGCTACCGCTCAGGCCGCGCCGCACGGCTTCCTTGACGAGCGACAGGGCAATCGGGGCGTTGGCGGTCATCATCTGGGCGACCTCACGGGCTTTTTCCAGGGCGTCGGGCGCCAGATAATTGATGAGGCCGAGTTGCAGGGCTTCCTCGGCACCGACCTGGCGGCCCGTCAGCATCAGGTCGAGCGCCCGGCCCGGCCCGATCAGGCGGCTCAGGCGCTGGGTGCCGCCGTAACCGGGCAGCAGCCCCAGGGTGACTTCCGGCATCCCGAACCTGGCGCCCGGCGAGCCGATCCGCACGTCGCAGGCCAGCGCCAGTTCCAGACCAGCCCCCAGCGCGTAGCCGCCCACGGCGGCGATGGTCGGAAACGGCAGCGAGGCGATCTCGTGCATGACGTTCTGGCCGCCCAGCGAGGCCTCGCGCCCGGAGTACACGCCGTCGAGCCGGGCGAGTTCGGTGATGTCGGCGCCTGCGGCGAAGGCCCGCTCGTTGCCGGTGATAATCAGCGCAAAGACCTCCACCGTCTCGGCCACGGCTTCGACGGCCTCGGTCAGCTCGATCAGCATCTCGCTGCTCAGGGCGTTGAGGGCCTGCGGGCGGTTGAGGGTCAGGATGGCCAGGTCGCCGTGCTGATCCAGGGTCAACGTATTGAATTCGAGTTCATCGAGCATGCTCCATCCTGGCATACGGGGGCGCGGGTGAACACTAAAACCGCCTCTGCGGACCGCTTCACCGCCGACATTCACATGAGAGGATTCATATGACTTTTCTCATCTCCCATCAGATTCAGGGGCGCCGGGTGTTTCTCATCTGCGAAGTGCTCAAGGCGCACTCAACGGCGTGTCAGCGCTCTCATCCAGAGTCGCCGAAAACCGTGGGCGAGTGCTAACGACAACCTGAGCGTGAAAAAAGCTGGCAAAAACAAGCCGGAGAGCCAACGCCACTTGTCAGGCGATTCACAAGCCCCTCACGGATTATGCCTACGGTGAGAGGCGAGATCGTGAGCTGAGAAGCGGAGCGACGCTAAGGAGATCAAATGCGTAACAAGTACCTGATGATTGCCGCGACGATGGCCCTCGCCCTGGGTGTGGCCTCGGCCCAGACCGACCCCAACGTGGCGCCGCCCCCCGCTGACGAAACCGCTACCCCCACCACCACGGCCACCCCCGCCGCTGCGGTCACCAACTTCACCGACATCCCGGCGGGCCACTGGGCCAAAGACGCCGTGGACTTGATCGTCAAGCGCGGTCTGATCCAGGGCTTCCCCGACGGCACCTTCCGGGGCAGCGAGAACCTGACCCGCTACCAGGCGGCGCTGATCTTCGCCCGTCTGCTCCAGAGCGGCGGCCTGAGCGCCCCAGCGGCGGGCCTGAGCGCCACGGACCTGGCGACCATCACCAAGGGTATTCAGGACGTGGCCACCGAACTCGCCGCCCTGAGCAGCCGCGTGGACGACCTGGAGAAAGCCAGCACCGCCCAGCAGGCCAGCATCACCGCGCTCGAAACCCAGATCGCCGGGCTCAGCGGCGGCACCAGCACCGCCGACACCGCTGCCATGACCGCCCGCATCGACGCGCTGGAGACGGCCATTCAGAACATCCCGGCCCCGGCTGAAGGTCCGGCAGGCCCGGCGGGTGCCGACGGCGCCGCTGGCCCGGCAGGTCCGGCTGGCCCGGCGGCCAACGTCGACGCCCTGACCGCCCGCGTCACGGCCCTGGAAGCCCAGGCTGCCGCCCCGGCGCCCAGCACCAGCACCACGACCACGGTGGACACCACCACCGCCGCCGCCCCGACCACCGTGGTCGTGGGTGACAGCCCCGATACCACCATGATGGCCGCGCCGGAAGGCAACAGCGGTCTGTACTTCGGCATCACCACCGCCGCCGTGTTCAGCGGCGCCAAAGGCACCGTGTTTGGCCGCAGCGTGCCGTTCGTCAGCGACTTCGGCGCCACCGTCGGCGCCAGCAACGTCCTGTTCGGCCTGGGCGTGCGTGCCAACGTCGATTACCGCTTTGCCGACAAGACCGTGCAGGGCGACGTGAACGCCATCTACACCATCGGTAATGGCCGCTTTGCGCCCTACGTCGGCCTGGGCGCCGGACTGGTCAGCAGCACCAGCCGCACCACCCCTGCCAACAAGGCCAGCGACTACTACATCAACGGCGTCGTCGGTGTGGAGTCCAAGCTGATCGGCGGCATCAGCTCGTTCGCCGAGTTCGACGGCAAGTACTACCTCAGCAACAAGGGCGTGGGCACCAACAGCACCTCGGCGGTGACGACGGCCCGCACCTTCTCGCCCGCCATCAAGCTGGGCCTGAAGTACTACTTCTGAATCTGACACTACTTCTGAATCTGAGTTGCCAAGTCTGAGTCAATGATCGCCGGAGCGCCGCCCAGCAGTGGGGGCGCTCCGGTTTTTATTGACCTGACCTGAGTTCGTACCCGTCGGCGCACAGAACGCACCGGACAACACATCAAAGCTGAGCTGCGCCTCTCACCTGCGCTCTCTAGGCTGGATGCTCAGACCCGTCCAGATTCGGACCCGTCCACATTCAGACCCGTCCAGATTCAGACCCGATAGTCACGCACCACGGAGGCCCATCATGACCACCCACCCGCCCCGCACCGCCCGCCCGGCGCTGACCGGCCTGCTGATCCTGAGCCTGTGCAGCAGCCTGGCCGCCGCGCAGACCAACCAGGCCCAACCGGTTCAGACCCCGCCAGTCCAGACACCGCCAATTCAGACACCCACCAACATAGCGCCCACCAACACGGCGCCCACCAATACAGCACCGACCAACATTGCGGCCCCGCTGCCGACTACGCCGCCTGTGGCGCCCGTGGCGCCGAACACCAGTCGGCTCTACGCCGGATTCAGCGTCGCACCCTCGCTGAGTGGTGGCGGTACGGCCTACGGCATCGTGGTCGGCAGCACCCAGGTCTTCAGGTCGTTCGGGGCACAGATCGGCGTGGACTACGACACCAGGGCCGCCGCCCTCTCGGTGGACGCGCTGGTGCTCTACCGCCCGCTGCTGAGTGGCAGATTCAGCAAACTGCTGCCATATGCCGGAGCCGGAGTGGGCCTGACCAGCAGCCCCAGTAGCGCACTGGCCGACCCCAGCAAGCCCGCCACCGATCCGGTCAACCTGGGCAAAACCGCCACCGACTACGCCGGGCAATTCGCCGCCGGAGGCGATTACCTGCTCACCGACTCGATCACCGCAGGCGCCGAGGTCAGTTACCGCGCACCGTTCAGCAACAAAGGTGTGGCAGCGGGCGAGGGCCTTCGGGCACGGGTGGGCTTGAAGTTTTTGTTCTGAGATCGTTGTTGCGAGAGGGACGAATTCAAGCTAAAAATTCGTCATCACGTTGATGGAATTAGCCCTGCCAGGCTCGGCTACCAACGCGCTCAAGGCACCACTCGCCCGTCGAGCAGATCGATTCTGCGGTCAGCCAGTCCGGCCAGTTCGTCGTCGTGGGTGACCAGCAGCACGCCGGAGCCGTACTCGCGGGCCAGGCCGATCATCAGTTGGGCGACCTTGCGGGCGTTGGCGCGGTCCAGGCTGCCGGTGGGTTCGTCGGCCAGCAGGGCAGCCGGGCGGGCCACCAGGGCGCGGGCCACCGCCAGGCGCTGACGTTCGCCGCCGCTGAGGACTTCGGGGTACTCGTGGCCGCGCCCGCCCAGCCCGACCTGTTCGAGCAGCCCCAGCGCCCGCTCGGTCAGGTCGCTGCCCAGGATCATGCCGGGCACCCGCAGATTGCCCAGCAAAGTGAGGTCGGGCAGCAGATAATGGTGCTGAAAGACCAGCCCCAGCGAGCGTACCCGCCGCCTCGCTCTGGCCTCGGTGCCGAGGTTGTCGATCCGCACGCCTTCCCAGTAGACGGCGCCGGAAGTCGGCTGACCCAGGCCACCCAGCAGGTGCAGCAGCGTGCTCTTGCCGCTGCCGCTCGGCCCGGTGACGGCCACCACCTCGCCGCCTGCCACCTCCAGCGAGACGCCGTGCAGCACCGCCGTGGCCCCGAAGGCGTGGCTGAGGTCGGCGGCGCTCAGCACGGCCAAGGCGGGAAGCTGGGCAGACGCGACCGGAGCAGAAAACTGAAGAATAGGCGGCACGGCGCATGCTAGCAGGCCAGGTGCAGGCAACAGCGCCCGCCGAACGGCAACACAGATGAAGGCACCCTGGCTCCGGTAGAGGTATGCTGAGTACGATGCTCACTTGAGTGCCGCGTCTGAGTGCTGCGTCTGGGTGCCGCGTCTGGGTCAATGTCAGGTCTGGGCGAAATGTCAGGAACCTCACCTCCAAGTCGCGTTGCCAGTGTGCCATCATGAACTGGAGCCGAGCAGACGGGTCCGGCGAGAGCGTCCTTCAAAGCCGCACCACACGGCGCCGAGCGAATCTGAACATCAGCGAACACTGAATCTATCCGACCAAACAGATCAAACCTGAGCGCGACCTAGGGGTGGAGAACGACCTTGAGCACTGTGAATTTGAAGGCTATGAAACCGTGGATCATCAGCCTGGCGGCGCTGGGCGTGCTGGGCGGCGCCCTGGCGCTGGGCGTGGCCGCCAACGAGGGCAGCCTGCCCGCCCAGACCAGCGTGGGCGACATCGACGTCAGCGGGCTCGACCAGGTGGCCGCCGTGGCCAAAGTCAGGGCCGGACTGGCCCGCTCGCCCCAGATCGATGTCAGCGCCGGGCCGCGCCACTGGCTGCTGAGCGCCGACAAACTCGGTTACGCCGTGGACGCCGAGCGCAGCGTGGCCGCCGCCTTCACCGAGGCTCACAACCGCAGCCTGGTCGAAAAGGTCGAGGACCTGGCCGGGCAGAGTCCAGCCATGAGTTTCCCGCTGAAGGTCAGCCTGGACGCCGCCGTGGCCCGCAAGGCCCTGAGCGCCCTGACCAGCGACCTCAACACCGCGCCCAGGAACGGCAAGATCATCTTCGGCAACGCCCGCTACAGCGTGACGCCCGATTCGCCCGGCCAGAAGATCGACGTGGAGGCGGCGGCCACCGCGCTGGCGGCTGATCCCAGCCTGCGCGCCGTGGCGCTGGAACTCACCACCTGGGACGCCGAGAACACCGCTGCCGAGCTGCAACTGCTGGCCGACAGGGGCAACGCCCTGCTGCGCCCGCTGAGCGTCCAGCTCGGCGACAGCGGGCATACCGGGGTGCTCAGCGCCGTGCAAGTCGCCAACCTGTTCTGGATTCGCGCGGGCGGCCTGGAACTCGACGAGGCGGCCCTGAAAGGCACGCTCAAGTCGCTCAGCGGCTACCTGGACCAGCCTGCCCAGAACGCCCGTTACCAGGCGCAGGGCGCTGGCCTGATCCGCGTCAGGGAGCAGGTCGGGCTGATGACCGACCAGGTAAGCGCGCTGAAGGTGCTGGGCGCGGCGGTGCTCGATCCGCTGGTCCGCAGCGTGACGCTGCCGAGCAAGGTGGCTCAACCGGCCATCACGGTAGCGGCGCTGCCCGACCCCAGCAAGCTGAGCCTGATTACCACCGGGGTCAGCACCTATTACCACTCCAGCCCGGCCCGGCGCAGCAACGTCGCCAACGCGGCGGCCAAAATCGACGGCGCCGTCATCGCGCCCGGCGGCGTGTTCAGCTTCCTGAGTACCCTGGGCGGCATCAGCGCGGGCAACGGCTTTGTCAGCGGCCTGATTATCAGCGGCGGGCGCACCGTGGACGGCCTGGGCGGCGGGGTCTGCCAGGTCTCCACCACCACCTTCCGGGCGCTGTACCAGTCGGGAATGCCCATCGTGGAGCGCAACCAGCACTCCTACCGGGTCGGCTACTACGAGCCCCGCGTGGGCTTCGAGGCCGCCGTCTACGATCCGGGTGTGGACCTCAAGATGAAAAACGATACCGGCGGCCCGGTACTGATCCGCACGGTGAACCGCAACGCCCGCAGCACCCTGGAGGTCCAGATCTGGGGCCTGCCCCAGCGCCGCACGGTCAGCGTCTCGCGGGCCACCATCCTGGCCAGCACGCCGCACCCGGCGCCCAAGTACGTGGTCAACCCGAAGCTGCCACGCGGGGCCTTCAAGCAGGTCGACTGGGCCGCCGACGGTTTCAACCTGTTCATTACCCGCACCATCCGCGACGCGGGCACGGTGCGCAGCGATCAGGTCAAGACCATCTACAAGCCCTGGCAGGCGGTCTTCGAGCGCGGACCGAGCTGAAGCGAGCATTCAATCTTGCTGGCCTTCACCTGGCCAGATCAGACGAGTAGCGGCGGTCCGCCAGCACCACCGAGGTCTCGACCTGCCGGGCCGGGATGTTCCAGAATTTGCCCAGCAAGGCGGTTTTTTCGTCGTCCGGCACCAGTGAAAATCCGTGTTTCTGATAAAAGCGAACGGCCCACTCCGCCGCCGCCCAGGTGCCGATCAGGATGGGCTTGCTCGTAGTCGTGGTCAGTGCGTGCAGCAACTGCGTGCCGACGCCCCCGCCCCGGCGCCGGGTGCTCACGTAGGCGTGGCGAATCAGCGCCACCTCGCCCCGGTCCTGAATGCCCATCACGCCGATGATCTGGTCGTCCTCAGACTGATCAGCCCCAGACTGATCAGCCCCAGACGGATCGGCCTCGGTCCAGCAGGTGAACTGCACGCCCTCGGCCACCTGGGTCTTCAGCTCGTCCCAGCTCATGTACGGCTCGCTCCAGCGGTCCGCCGGGATGACGCCCCGGTAAGCCTGCGCCGCGTCGTTGATGACCGCCTGAATGGCGGCTAAGTCGTCTGGTGTCGCCGGTCTGATCATCTGTTCCTCCTGAATGGGCAGAGCTTACATGTCCCCGGTACTGGCCCGCAGCACCAGCCGGGGCTCGAAGGTGCGCACGCGGGGCGGGCCGCTGTAGCCCGACAGGCGCGAGAGCAGCAGCGTGGCGGCCTCGTAGGCCATCGCCTCGACCGGCTGGTGCAGCGTGCTCAGGCCCCGCGCCTGCGCCCAGGGCTGGTCGTCGAAGCCCAGCACCTTGAGGTCGCGGCCCAGCACCAGGCCCCGCGCCGCCGCCTCGTCGAGCAGTCCTCCGGCCAGCAGATCGGCGGAGGCGAAGACGGTGGCCGGAAACTGGGCGTGGTCGAGCAGTTGACCCGCCGCCGTGCGGGCGGCCTGGGCGTCGAAGGAGCTGAGCGACTCGCCCACCAGCGCCCGGCCCGCCGCCGCCAGAGACTGCAAAAAGCCGCTGCGCCGCTCCTCGAACACGCGGGAGGTAAACATCTGGTCGAGTTCGGTCTCGACCCAGATGGCGTAGATGAAGCCCGGCTGCTGGGCGGCAAACTGCCCGGCCAGCACGCCGCCGAGGTGGTTGTCCATGCGGGCGCAGTCGACACCCTCGGCGTAGGCGTCGACCAGCACCGTCGGTTGATCGCGCAGCCGGTTTTCGCTGAACATGCCGGTCAGGTTATAGGTGGCCATCACCAGCCCGTCGGCCTGATACGCCAGGGTGTGGCTGCCCAGGTAGCGCTCCAGCCGGGCGCGGTCGAGCAGCGGAAAGATGGCCACGTCGTAGCGGGCTTCCTGAAAGGCCGCCTCCAGACCGTTGAGCAGCCGCACGTAGAACTCGGTGGTCACCACCGGCAGCAGCACGCTGATGGTGTAGGATTTGCCGCCCGCGATACGCCGGGCGTGCGGGTTGGGCGTGTAATCGAGGTCGCGGATGACGCCCAGCACGGTCTGGCGGGTCGTGTCACGCACGGCGGCGTGGTTGTTCAGGACCCGTGAGACGGTGCCCACGCCGACGCCTGCGCGCCGCGCCACATCCTGAATCGTAGGTTTTTGCATTGGGGGCAGTCTAGAGCATGAGCTGGAACCGCTTCACCGGAGCTTTATCCGGCCACGGCGGCCCCGGTCAATGTGGCCTGACGGACTTCAGGCAACCGGGGACAAACACCCGCACCGAGACGCGCAGAATGGGGGGGGTCTGATCCCCTACCAGCCCGTCGGCTCGACCCCGGCCAGGCAGGTCAGCCCGCCGGAGGCCGCCCCGATGAAGATTCGATCTATTGCCCTGACGCTGGTGCTCAGCGCTGCCCAGTTCAGTTCGGCACAGTCCAGCTCAGTACAGTCCAGTTCAGCCCAGTCCAGTTCAATACAATTCAGCTCAGTACAGTCCAGCACGACTCAGGCGACGCCCGGCATGAAGATGCCCGCCGCGAGTGCCAGAATGGCAACCCAATTAGCCCCCTCGGTGCAGGTCAGCGGGCTGTACGTGGCCGCCGTGCCCAGCGTCGCCACCGAAAGCGCCGCCTACCTGACGCTGAAAAATACCGGCAAGACGGCCCTGATTCTCACCGGCGTCAGCAGCCCGGCGGCCAGGGTGGGCATGCTGATGACCATGAAGCGCATGGGGGCGCCAGGCAACGCCCTCGACATGACCGCCATGAAGATGGTGACAGACTTCGCGCTCAGGCCGGGGCAAAGCCTGACCTTCGCGCCCAGCGGGGCACACCTGATGCTCAGCCGACTGACCGGGCCGCTGTCAGTCGTGGGCCAGACCGTGCCGATCACCCTGAACTTCAGGGGCGGCGCGGTGCTCAGGCTCGCGGCGCCGGTCAGGCGGTTGCAGTGAAAGGGACCGCTTGACCTCCCAGGCGCCTGAGTCCGTGCAGGACAGCCCGCCGATCACGGTGCGGCCCTGGTACGTCTCGCTGATCTTCGCGTTGATCGCGGTGGCCGCGCTGCTGGGCGGGGTCTGGCTCTACGCCCGGATTCAGAACCCGTTTCCCTACTACGGCACCACCTACACGCCGCCCCAGACGGCGCCCGCCTTTTCCGGCAGCGATCAGGACAGCCGGGCGTACACCTTTGCGCCGCAGGGCAAGACCACCGCGCTGTTTTTCGGCTTCACGCACTGCCCAACCATCTGTCCGCTGACCCTGACCTACCTCGACAAAGTACGGGGGCGCCTGAGCCCGGCGCAACAGAAAGACTTCCAGATCGTCTTCGTCAGCATCGACCCTGAGCGCGACAGCCCGGCGCAGCTCAAGTCGTATGTCGGTTTTTTCGGCACCTCGCCCGCCTCGAAGATGCTGGGCGTGAACGTGCCGGAGCCGCAACTGGCCGCCGTCGCCCGCAGCTACGGCGCGGGCTACAGCAGGGCCGATACGGGGAGCAAAACGGAGTACCAGATGAACCACACCACCGCCACCTACCTGATCGACCGCCGTGGGCAACTGAGACTGCTGTGGGACTACACCCAGCTTTCCAACCTGGAGCGCGTCCAGGCGGATATTCAGGAGGTGATGCGGTGACGGGTGATGCGGTGAGCGGGCTGGGCCTGGCGCCGAGCCTGGGGCAACTGCTGGCGCTGCGCTTCGATCCGCTGATGTGGCTGCTGATTCTGGGGCTGGCGGCGGCCTACTTCGCGCCGTTTTTCAGGAGTCGGCGCACCAGTACCACCTGGCCGGTGTGGCGGGCCGTGCTGTTCGGGCTGGGACTCGTGTGCCTGTTGCTCGCCACCCAGAGCCGGGCCGTCACGGTGACGCAGGCCAGCATGGCGCTCTACATGGGCCGCCTGATGGTGCTGGCCGAACTGGTGCCGCCGCTGCTGGTGCTGGGGCTGCCGCTGCACCTGAAGCTCAGCCAGAGTTCATGGCCGGGCCGCGCCCTGGGCTTCATCCTCGATCCCTGGGTGGCGCTGGCCTTGTGGAGCGCGATTATCATCTTCTGGAACGTTCCGGCGGGTTTCAACGCCAGTATCGTGACCAACACGGCGGGGGCGCTGCTGCCTGCGCTGTACCTGATCGGCGGAATGCTGGTCTGGACGGTGGTGCTGCGGCCACTGCCGGGCATCCAGGGGCGCAGCATGGGCAACCGGGGCTGGTTCGGGCTGCTCTCCAGCCTGCCGATGATGGCGGTGGCGGCGGTCTGGCTGTACTCGCCCAGCGTGCTGTACTCGCCCTACGTGGGCGCGCTGTGCCTGTGGAACCTGACCCCGCTACAAAATCAGGCCATCAGCGGCTGGATCATGGCGCTGGCGGGGCTGCCGACCATGAGCCTGGCCTTCGTGCAACTGTTCGCCTGGCTCATCGAGCTGGCCGACAGCGGCACCCAGCCGCCCAGCGCGACTTGAATGGTCAGCGCGACCTGAACGGTCGGTGCGAGCCGCGCTGAAACAATTGAATGAAACCACACAGTCGGGTTTCATATTTCCGATACGTCTCGAATGTAGTATCTGGATTAGCAGGTCAAATCAATATTCAGGTCGTCAGCTTCAGAATTGTCGGCTGTTGATTTGTATGCACTATAAATGACAGGGTATTGCAGGAAAAGTTATACATTCGTCTGACAATGGTGCTTTAAGATCGAGTTGGCGAGGTATGCACCACCAGTGCGGCCTCCAAGGAGAACATATGTCCAGCAAACTGATGACCATGACGGCGCTTCTCTCGGCCCTGACCCTCAGCTCGGCCTTCGCCCAGAGCGGCACCATCGCCGACGCGGTGAGCAAGGATCCCCAGTTCAGCACCCTGCTGGCCGCCCTCAAGATCGCCGGACTCGACAAGACGCTGGCGGGCAAGGGGCCGTTCACGGTGTTCGCGCCCACCAACGCCGCCTTCGCCAAGGTGCCCAAAGCCGCCCTCACCGCGCTGCTG
>NZ_JANYGJ010000105.1 GCF_025362455.1 Deinococcus sp.
GCCACGGCGCGGGCCAGCGCCTCGGAGTTGAGCCAGGCCAGGTCCAGGCTGGCGCCGCCGCCCCGGATGATGACCAGCGCGTCGGCGCCCAGCTCGTCGTGGGCGGCGCGGGCCTCTGCCACGGCCCGCAGCAAACTGGCCTCGGCAGCCGCGCCCTGGAAGGTGGCCTCGAAGTACTCGACGTCCAGCACGCCCAGGTGGTGCAAGACGTCCAGCTCGCGGCGAAAATCTTCCAGGCCCGCCGCGCCCACCGGACTGATGACCAGCACGCGGGTAAAGTCTCGCGGCACCGGGAAGGCCCGGTTTTTGCCCAGCAGTTTTTCCTTGGCGAGCTGCTTACGCAAAGCCTCCAGGCGCAGGGCCGCGTCGCCCAGGGTGAATTCCGGCGAGGCGTCCAGAATGTGCAGCGAGAAGCCGTACTGCGGGTGAAACTCGGCGGTGACGAACAGCAGCACGCTCATGCCCGCGCTCAACGAGCCTCCAGTGGCGCGGCGAAAGTTGCCCTCCAGCGCGAAGCGTTCGCGTGCCCAGAGGGTCGCCCGGCATTTGGCGATCTCGCGGCCATCCTCGCCGACCTGGACCAGATCGAGGTAGAGGTGGCGCCGGTCGGTGATGCTGGCGATCTCGGCCCGCACCCACACGGCGCCGGGGATGCCGCGCGTCAGCACCTGCTCGACATAGAACAGCAGGTCGCGCAGATTCAGCGAAGTCTGGGGAGCGGCGGACATGCGCTCAGGCTAGCGCAGCGCCAGCATCCGCCCAGCCGCAGCCGCCACAATACCCAGCCCCACGTTGCCGAAGAGCACCAGCGCCGCCCGGCCCCACTCACCGCGCACCATCAGCGTATCGAGGTCCACGCTGAAGGCCGAAAAGGTGGTGAAGGCGCCCAGAAAACCCACGCCCAGCGCCAGCCGCAGTTCGGCGGGCCAGAGGCCCCGTCCCACCAGCCCCACCAGCAGCCCCAGCGCGAACGAACCCGACACGTTAATCAGCAGGGTCGCTATCGGCAGCGTCGTCAGGGAGGCCGCCCAGCTATGGCGGGCACCCAGCGCCGTGGTCCACAGGCTCAGGCCGTAGCGGCTCAGCGCCCCCGCCGCGCCGCCCAGCGCGACGAGAAGGGCAGCCTGGAAGGTCATGGGCTCAACCCTAGCAAATTCAGCGCTCAGGGCAAGGCAGGAGCTGGTCAGGCTGGGAGCTGGTCAGGGCGCTAGACTGCCGCACGATGATCCGGGTCAAGACACTGCGCGGCGATGAGGTCAGTTGGGACCAGGTGAACTGGCACAAGCTCAGGCCCGTGGCCCTCGCCACACCGGTCCAGAACGACCAGGCGCCACCCGAACGGAAGGTGGACCTGAACAAAAGGGTAGCCGGGTACAGCGAGTGGGCCACCCAGGACACCCACCAGGGAGGCTTGCCGGAAAAGCCCGTTTCACAGCCTATCCAGCACTCGCCCACCGGCTACTGGGTCGATGTCCAGGCCGCCACGCCCGACGAGGTGAAGGCCCTTCGCGCCGTGTTTCCGCTGCATCCGTTGGCCTTCGAGGACGCCGAGGAGGAGGGCCACTGGAGCCGTTTCGAGACGTACCCGGCGCACGATTTCATCACCTACCGGACGCTCTCGCGGGCTGGTGAATGCGACGACTTTTCCCAGCGGGTCAGCATTTTCGTCTTTCCAGGCAGCGTGGTGAGCTATTCGCGCAGCGGCACGGTCTACCTGGATACGGTCTGGGGATTGCTGGGGCGCGAGTCGGTCAACACACCCAGCGAGGTCGCCTACGAACTGGTTGATCACGGCACCGACACCTTCGGGGTGTATGCCGACGCCCTGGAAGCCAGGATCGAGAGCGTGGAGGAGGAGGTGGTCCGCAACGCCGGGCAAGACGTCACCACCACCGTCTTCGAGTTCAAGCACAATCTGGCCGGGGTGCGCCGCCTGGCCGCCGAGGCGCGGGAAGCCGTGCTGCTGCTGGCCCGCCACGGCCACGCCGAGAACGGCGATCTGATCCGTTACCGCGACGCCCTGAGCAACCTCGACCGGGCCGTTTCGCGCCTCGACGCCCAGCGCGAGGCCCTGACCAACCTGCTCGACACCTCGCTGGGCTTCCAGTCGCAGCGCATGAACCAGGTGATGCGGACCCTGACGGTGGTCAGCACCTTCTTTTTGCCGCTGACCTTCCTGGCGGGCGTCTGGGGCATGAACTTCAAAGTTATTCCTGAACTGAGCTGGCACTACGGCTACGCGATGGCCTGGGGCAGCTTTATCCTGACGGCGGCGGGCATGGCCTACTATTTCAAGCGCCGGGGCTGGTGGTAAGTGGGCTGGTGGTGAGCGCTCAGCCTCTGGTGATGTTGCAGGCACTCGAACCGTAGTAACTGCTGTCGGTGCCGTTGTAGCGCCGAATCAGCTCGTTGATCTGAGTGGTGGTGCCGCGCAGGGCCGTGCCCCGCAGCGCAGAGGTGCCCTGTTCGTTCTGGTACGGCACGCAGATAACTTGAGTGGTTTTGTCGAGTTCCAGCCAGGCTTGCACGATGTTGCCGCCCTCGACCACCATGTACCCCTTGTCGGCGTCCACGTAATAGCGCTGCTCGCCCTCGTCGTATTCGGTGGCCTGGTTGCTGATCTTGAGTTTGCCCTCGAACTTGGCGCCGTTCTGGTCGGTGCCCTTCAGCACATACACGTCAGCGGGTTGCGGGCCGACGTGGTGGCGGCGGACTTCTGGTTACTTCCGGTGGTGGCCGATGGAGCGCACGACGCGAGCAGGAGGACCGGGAGCAGCAGAGCACAGCGGGGAGTGAATTTTATCACATTCACAGTCTAGCGCCAGCGCTGCCGGAAATACAGCAGCCCCACGCCCAGCACAGTCCAGACGGCGCCGGTCCAGTCACCTGCCAGGAGCTGCACCACCCCCACTGCAAAGCTGAGAATGGCGCCCAGCAGTCCCCAGAATCCCATCTGCACAAACTATGCTGATCGGCCTTGCCCGACTCTGACACTCGGCAACAGGGCAGCCCTCAAAATACCTTCAGGCGCCGCATCAACCAGACCACCACCGCGATAATCGCCGCCATGATGCCGAAGACCACCCAGGTCATCCAGGGCTGATTCTGCCAGGGCAGCGGTACGTTCATGCCGAAAATGCCGGTGATGAGCGTTGGTATGGCGATCAGAATGGTGCTGATGGTCAGCAGTTTGACCACCTGGTTGACGTTGTTGCTGATGATACTGGCAAAGGCGCCCGCCATGCTGGTGAGAATGTTGCTGGCGATGCCGACCATCTCGATGGCCTGCAAGTTCTCGATCAACACGTCGTCGAGCAGGTCCTGGTCTTCCTCGTACATCTCGAAGATGCGGTCGCGTTTGACGCGCTCCATCATGGCCTCGTTGGCCCGCAGACCGGTCATGAAGTACACCAGGCTCTTTTCGAGCTTGAGCAGTTCGAGCAGCTCCTGATTCTGGGTCGAGTTCTCCAGCTTGTCCTCGGTGCGGTCTACCTGCTTGTTGATGTGCCGCACGTCGATCAGAAAGCGCTGGGCGTTCCTCAGAAACAGTTGCAGGGTCAGGCGGTTTTTCTTGGCGGTGCTGACCTGGCGCACCAGGCCGCTGACCACATCCTTGACCACCGGATTGGGCAGGGCACAGACGGTGACCAGGCAGTGGTCGTTGTGCAAGATGCCCAGCGGCACGGTGTCGTAGGGAATATCCGAATCCTCGCCCAGCCGGTAACTGGTCTGCATGATAATCAGCAGTTGGTTGTCCTCGCGCTCAAAACGGCTGCGCTCGTCGGGGTCGAGCGGGTAGCTGAGGTAATCGAGGTCCAGGCCGGTTTCGCGGGCCACGCGGGCGAGTTCCTCGGCGCTGGGGTCCTGGGCGTCGATCCAGCAGCCGTCGCTGTAGTGATCGAGGGTATTGAGTTTGCCGCCTACGCTGCGGTAATAGGTCAGCACGCCGGGCCACCGGGTGGAGCACTCAGGCCGTAGGGGCGCACGGGATCAGGGTTGAATGTGTTGCGGGGCATGAGGGCCTCCAGACCGGGGCGAGAAGTAGGCACAGCGAATGGCACGGCTGGGGGCCGAAACTGGGGGGCTGCTCGTTTTCGCTGCTCACGTCATCACCTGCCCTCGTGTGAAACTGGTCGGGGTATACGGGTCTGAATGGGAAGGCCGCTCAGACCGCTCCACAGGCCATGCTAGCCCAGCGCCGCAGCCAGAGGCAAGCCGGAGCGAGGATACTGACTGGCAAGTGTACCCGTCCTCGGCGGTGAACAAACTGAAAGGGCTGGATGTCTGTCCTGCGTCCGCCCCGAAGTCGGAGGGTGCTTGCCGCAGGCTCAGCATGACAACTCACTGATGGTGCTCACCCTGAGCGCCGTGAAGGGTTCTGACCTGGCCGGGGAACGGGCCAGCGGAGGAAGAGCAGACCGAAGAGCCAACCACGGCGCGGCGTTCCAGGGTCCAGTTCATACGGGATTAAAAAGACTTCCGGATATGTACCGTCGAGGCCACCCGGTCGCCCCCTCTCCCCGCCGCTGCGCGGCTCCCCTCTGCAAGCAGGTCTGCGACTCTCCCGCAGGTGGCGACTGGTACAGCTCCGCAGGAGAGGGGTCAACCGCACATAACTTTAATCCCGTATCAGATCACCGAAGGCGGCGCGGCGCCGTCCAGACGTCCGTCCCCAAAACACCACTTCCCCTGCCCGCCCCGGCCAGGCTATACTGAGCGGCTGATCTGCCCCACCCCTACTCACTCTCAACACCGAGGTTCTTATGGCCGAAAAAGACATCGACAAGCTCCTTTCGCTCACCGACAGCAAGTACCGCCTATCCGTGGTCACGGCCAAGCGGGCCATTCAGCTCAAGGCCGGTGCGCCCAGTGTGCTGGCGCCCGACGTCAAGGCCAGCACCCACAACCTGGTGACCCAGGCCATGCGCGAACTCGCCACCGGCAAGCTGACCGTCGGCGAGGGGCTGATCGACGAGACCCGGTTTCAGCAGGACTACCAGCGCCAGCGCCAGGCCCAGCTTCAGGCCCAGCTCAACGCCGAGCGCGAGCGCGAACGCGACTGAAGTTCGGATTTCTGTAACAGGCCGCCGCAAAACTGCTGGCGGCTTTTTGCTGCGTCTAGAGCAGTACTCCGAATTACGCCACGGGGAAAACAGCCTCCCCGCGCCTCCGTTCTGCGTCCTGCTCAGTTAAAACTACTCGCTCCGCTCGGTCATAAAAAGACCCTTTTTATGACATCTGCTCTAGAATAAACAGATGACCGAGCCAGAACGTAGTCCTACCGCCCTGGTGATCGTGGGCGGCAGCGTGGCGGCCATCAAGTCGCCCGGCCTGCTGCGGCGGCTGCGTGAGGCGGGCTACGTGACAGACGTGATCGCCACCCGCGCCGCGCTGGCCTTCGTGACGCCGCTGAGTCTGGCGACGGCGGCGGGCAGGGTGGTCGCCACCGACGAGACCTGGTTCGGGGCCAGACCTGACGCCCAGCACCTGAGCCTCGCCCGCGCCGGGGTGAACGTGATCGTAGCCGCCAGCGCCGATTTACTGGCCCGCGCCGCGCACGGTTTTGCCGGTGACCTGGCCAGCGCCACGTTGCTGAGCGTAACCGGGCCGGTGCTGTGGGTGCCCGCCATGAACGCCGCCATGTGGCGCCACCCGGCGGTGCAGGCCAACGTGCAGATGCTCAAATCATGGGGCCACACCTTCCTCGGCCCGGAGGTCGGCGCTTTCGGCACCCTCGGCGAAGGCAGCGGCCTGGGCCGGATGGCCGAACCGGAGGAGATCGTGGCAGCGGTGCTGGGGCTTGTGTCTCCCCCACTGCCCACGGGTGACCTGACCGGGCTGAAAGTGGTCGTCTCGGCTGGCCCGACGCGGGAATACCTCGACCCGGTGCGGTTTATCAGCAACCCCAGCAGCGGCAAGATGGGCTTCGCGGTGGCCGAAGCCGCCCGTGACCGGGGCGCGGACGTGGTGCTCGTCAGCGGGCCGGTGAACCTGCCGGACCCGCCGGGCATGCGAACGGTGCGCATCGGGACGGCGCTTGAGCTGCGCAGTGAGGTGCTGGACGCTGCCCAGGACGCCGACATCGTGGTGATGACCGCCGCCGTGGCCGATTACCGCGCCGCCGATCAGGCCGTTGAGAAGCAGGCCAAGGTCGCGGGTGACGTCCAGATTCACCTGACGCCCAACCCGGACATTCTGGCCGAGCTGGGACAGCACAAGGGAGAGCGGGTGCTGATCGGCTTCGCGATGGAAACCCACGCCGGAGTCGAGCGGGCCGCAAGCAAGGCGACGCGCAAGAACGCGGACTTCATTCTGCTCAACTACCCCACCCAGGCGGGCACGGCCTTTGGCGGCGACGACAATCAGGTGACGCTGGTGCGGCCCGGCGGCGAGTCGGACGCCTGGCCACGGATGAGCAAGCGCGAGGTGGGCGAGCGGATTCTGGACGAGGCGCTGCGGATACGGGCCGAGCGGGCTGGAGTGTCGCCGGGCTTGACCTGAACGAAAATACAGATTCTTCACAGCAGGGCGACACCGTTTGCCCGTGCCCAGACGCGCCCGGCTTCGTCCAGACTGCGCTCACACATACACTACACCTTGCATACTCGGCATAATTATGCATAATGGGAGCCATGCTCAGCAAGGATCAGCGCCAGAAGCGCATTCAGGAAATTATCGCCCACGAGAACGTGGCGACGCAGGGCGAACTGGTCGAGCTGCTGAACGCCGAGGGCGTGCAGGTCACCCAGGCCACCGTCAGCCGCGACATCAACGAGCTGCGGCTGGTGCGGCTGCCGATGGGCAAGGGCCGTCACCGCTATTCGCTGGCCCAGGTCCGCAACAACGAGAATATCCAGGGTGAACTCTCGCGCCTGTTTCAGAACTTCGTGCATGACATCGACCGGGGCGAGAACATGCTGGTGATCCGCACCGCCGACGGCCACGCCACCGGGGTCGCCCTGCTGCTCGACCGGCTACGCCGCGACGACATCGTGGGCACCATCGCCGGGGAGGACACCATTTTCGTGGTGGCCCGCAGCATCGTGGAAGGCGAGGCGCTGCTCGAAGAGTTTCATGAGTTGATGCTGGGCTAGAGCGTGTCCAGGTTGATGCGGGCCGCCGTCGCCACGCCTGGCACTGGGTAGACGCGCTCCAGGAGAAAGTGCAGCTTGTTAAAGTCACGCACGTTGGCCCGCTGCTGATGCACGAAGTCGGTGATGTCTTCCACACGCTCCAGGCCGTCACTCAAGCGTCGCAGGGCCGCGCCGCGCAGGCCAAGTTGCACGGCACGGCGGGTCTGTTTGGCACCGTCCGGGGCGTGGTCAGGGTCCCATTACAGCCGAACGTCGGACGCGGCGACGGCCTGCGCCCAGGCTTCCGGAGTCAGGCCCGGCGCCGCCGAGAGCGAGGAAGGCACCGCTTTGGCGAGCAGGTCTTCAAACAGCGTGCGCGGAAGGGTTAGCGCCAGCACGCGCTCCTGCCCCTCCTTGCTGGCCCAGCCAGAGCGGTGCATCATCCACAGGAAATTCGGCTTGATCCACGACATGCGCGAGAAGCTGAACTCGCCCCCACTGTGCTTATTACCGAAGTGACCATGCGCGGCGGCATACTCGGCGATGGCAGGCCGGTACGCCTGGTAGACGACCACCGACTGGACATCGAAGTGCGCCAGGATGTGTTGCCCGGCAGTGGGCCAGCGCCGGAGCTGCTGCGAGTAGGGCTGAGTGAGCAGGTTCATGGACGCAGTTTAGAGAGTGTCAGAAGTCGCGCCCAGCGCCGAACGGCTTAGGTCACTCGGTCCAGATCAATCCAGATACCCTCTCGCCCTGGTATGACTCGCCCGCACGTTGAAGCGCTCGGCGAACTTGACGCCGCCGAGCTGGCCGATCTGAGCGCGGCTCTCGCGGTACTTCTGGGGCGTCCAGACCCACTTGTAAAAGTCGTGGTAGAAGGTCATGACTTCCTGGGCCACGTCCACGGTGTCCTCGGTGTCCACCAGAACCTCCGGGTACGGGCAGGCGGGCGCGTAGTACAGGTACTGGCGGATGCCCTCGCGCCAGGCGTCGATCTTTTCGGGCTGACCCTCGTTCAATATTTTGGGGATGCGAACGAGCGTCATGGCGTCGTAGGCGATTTTGGCCGACTGGCGGTGGTCCGGGTGCGGGTGGTCCTCGCTCCAGGTGATGACGACGCTAGGGCGAAACTGGGCATATAAGCGGGCGAGTTGCAGCGCTTCCTCGCGCCCGCCGGTCATGCGGCTGTCGCCCATATCGAAAAAGTGGTGCTGGGCGCCGATCTTGCCCGCCACCCAGGCGCCGTGCTGGCGGCGAATCCGGGTGACTTCCTCGTGCGTGGCGTCACCGAACTGGGAGGCGAGTTCGCCCAGGGTGGTCCACACCAGCATCACCTCGTCGCCGCGTGCCGCGTGCTTGGCGAGGGTGCCGATACAGCCTATTTCGTCGTCGGGGTGGGCAAACACGGCCATGATTCGCATGGAGGGAGCATACGCCGATGGCGCCTACCACCGCACCTGAACCGCCAGTGCCCGGTGATCGCTGCCGCCCGGCGGCTGGACCCCGGCGCCCACCACCTTCAGGCCGCGCACGAACACATGGTCGATTCTGAGCACGGGCGCCTGTGACGAAAAGGTGTAGCCAAAGCCCCGCCCGGCGCTGTCCCAGGCGTCGCTCAGCTCGGCACTCAGGGCGCGGTAGACCTGCCCGCGCGGCGGCGTGTTGAAGTCCCCGGCGACGATGACCGGGCCGCTCGTGGCGGCGACCTCGCGCAGCAGAACATCCAGTTGCTGCGCCCGCCGGTCACGCGTGGGCATGATCTGCCCGGACAGCACGCGGCTGACCGTCACCGTGCCGAAGTGGACGTTGACGACGCTCAGCTCGCCGCCCGGCGCCCCAATACGGCTGACCAGAAAGCGCCGACCCGTGCCCGGCAATATCAGTTCACGGGTGCCCAGCACCGGGAATCGGCTGAGCGTCATGACCTCGGCGCCTGCACGCGACACCGCGTAGCCGGGCAACCCCGCCAGCAGCTCGGCGGTGAGGCCAGGGCGCAGGCCGTTCACCTCCTGCAAAGTCACGATGTCAGCATTCACGCTGCGAATCTGGGCGCTGATGCGGGCGGCAGTGCCCAGGCCGCCGCGTGCGACGTTGTAGGTCAGCACCTTCAGGTCGCCAGGCCAGGCAGGCTGAGGTGCGTGCCAGGTGAAGCCCAGCACCGGCAGCGCCAGCAGACAGGCCAATACTGCCGGGAAGATGGCCGGGCGTCCACCCTTCCTCCAGCGGAGCAGCGCCAGGAGCAGCAGCAGCGGCGCGGGCCAGACCCAGATCACGGGCGGCAGGTAAGCCAGCAGCAGGGTCGGCACCGTGCGCTCGGCGACGAGTTCGGCCAGCGCCCAGACGAGCAGCAGGAGGGCGAGGTAGGTCCAGGCGAGGCGGGCCACAGTCGACTTAGGCTAGAGGATGTTCATGTGAACGGGCGCTAGAGTGACTTGGTGACCACTACACGAAGCAGTACCGACTCGGAACCGCGCTGGCGAACCGACGACTTTTTTCCGGGGCTCGACTCTCCTGAATATGCCCGTGCGGTGGATGAGCTGAGCACCGCTGCCCAGGCGCTGGGCGAGCTGTGGGACCGCCTCGGCGTGCGCCGGGGTGAACAGCCACAGGACCTGAGCGCCGCCTTCGAGGCAGTTACCACTACACTCAACGCTCTGCTGGGCAAGCTCAGGCCGCTGTGGGCCTACGTTTATGCCTTTACCAGCACCGACAGCCGCGACGACTTGGCGCAGGCTAAAGCCAGCGAACTAGAGATGCTCATTCAGCCGATGCGCGGCCTGTTTATTCGCTACGACGCCTGGACGGGCGGACTCGATCACGAAACGTTGAAGGCCACTTCTGCGCTGGCCCGCAGCCACAGCTACCTGCTTGAACGTGCCCACTACGACCTCCAGCACCAGATGAGCCCGGCAGAGGAAGCGCTGGCCTCCGAACTCAGTCTCAGTAGCAACATGGCCTGGTACAAGCTCCGCAGCAACCTCAGCAGCCAGCTCTACGCCGAATTCGGGGGCGAACGGCTGTCCATGAGTGCCATCCGGAATCTGGCAGATGACCCGGATGCCGGGGTGCGGCAACGGGCGTTTGAAGCCGAACTCCAGCTCTGGCAAAGCGCCGAGGTGCCGCTGGCCGCCGCTCTGAACAGCATCAAGGGCCAGATGGGTATTCTCAACCGCAGGCGGGGTTACGTAGGCGCGGTAGAAGCGACCCTGCAAGGCAACGGCATCGACCGCGCCACCCTGGACGCCATGCAGCGGGCGGTGGTCGCCAGCTTCCCCGACTTCCGGCGCTACTTCCGGGCCAAAGCTCGGACACTTGGACACGCCGACGGCAAGTTGCCCTGGGCCGATCTGTTCGCCCCGGTGGGGGAGCCGGGCCGCGTCTGGACCTACCCGGAGGCCCAGATGTTCGTCGAGGAGAGCTTTCGCAGCTATTCGCCGCGCCTGGGCGACTTCGCGGCCCGCGCCTTTCGGGAGAACTGGATCGACGTGCCACCCCGCGACGGCAAGGCGGGCGGCGCCTTCTGCATGAACTGGACGCTGGGCGAGAGCCGCATCCTGCTCAACCACGCCCCCTCGCTCAGCAAGACCATGACCCTGGCGCATGAACTCGGGCACGCCTACCACAACCTCTGTCTGGCAGGGCGCACGCCGCTTCAGCGCGACCACCCCATGACCCTGGCCGAGACCGCCAGCATCTTCTGCGAGACCATCGTGCAGCGCCGCGCTCTGGCCTCAGCCACCGGCCAGGAGCGCCTGTACGTTCTAGAAACCATGCTCATCGGACACGCGCAGGTCGTGGTGGACATCCATTCGCGCTTCCTGTTCGAGTCGGCGGTGTTTGAAGGCCGCGAGAAACGCGAGTTCGCCGCCGCCGAGCTGTGCGCCCTGATGGAGCAGGCCCAGCAGGACACTTACGGCGAGGTGCTGAGCAGCCTGCACCCTTACGCCTGGGCCAGCAAGTCGCATTACTACAGCAGCAGCTTCTACAACTATCCCTACACCTTCGGACTGCTGTTCGGGCTGGGCCTCTACGCCCGCTACCAGACCGATCCGGACGCCTTCCGTGCCCAGTACGACGATCTGCTCAGCCGCACTGGTATGGAGAGCGCCGCCAGCCTGGCCGCCGAATTCGGCGTCGACATCCGCGACGAGGCGTTCTGGGTCAGCAGCCTGGACGTGATCCGGGGCAATATCCAGGAATACGAGGCGTTGGCGGCAACGCTGGGTTGAAGGCTGAGTTTATTTGCCTTTCTCCTGCATCTCCAGCATCATCTGGTACTGCGGAGCGCCGCCGAGCATGTTCTGGCCGCCGTCCACCGGCAAGATGACCCCGGTGACGTAGCTGGCCGCGTCCGAAACCAAAAACAGCGCGGCGTTGGCGATGTCCTGCGGCAGCCCGAAGCGGCCCAGCGGCACGGTGCGGGTGAAGCGCTGCCGGGTGGCCTCGTCGGGCGCCAGCCGGGCCATGCCCTCGGTGCCGTCGATGGGACCGGGAATAATCGCGTTGACCCGCACGCCGCGCAGGCCCCATTCGATGGCCAGCGTCTGCGTCAGGGCGTCTACCCCGGCCTTGGCGGCCACCACATGCGCCTGCATCGGCACCGGCACGCCGTAGGCGCTGATGCATAGGATATTGCCGCCCGGCACTCTCAGGTGAGGCACACAGGCTTTGATGGTGTTGAAAGTGCCCAGCAGATCGATGTCCACCACCGTTTTGAAACCGTTGGGACTGATACCGTCCACCGGAGCCGGGAAGTTGCCCGCCGCGCCCGCCAGCACGATGTCGAAGGGGCCGTGGGCGTCCACACCGAGCTGAGCCGCCGCCTGGAGCGCCGCGAAGTCGCGCACGTCGGCTGAGACGCCGGTAGCCCGTCCACCCGCCTGGGCGATGCCCGCCGCCGCGCTCTGGGCCTTTTCCAGATTGCGCCCCAGGATGGTGACCGCGCAGCCGTGCGCCGCAAAACTCTGCGCGATGCCGAGGTTGATGCCGCTGCCGCCGCCGGTAATCAGCGCGTGTTTGCCCGCCAGCAGGTCAGGGCGAAAGGTGGATGAAGCGGGATGGGGCTGGGTCATGGGGGCTCCTTCGGAGGGCTTGTGGATCGTGGCGTGTGGCTTGTGGGGAAAGAGGGATGTGGGTTGTGGGTTGTGGGAAGTAGGGAGTGAGCGGTTGCTCTTGATAGCTGGCGAGTGGGGCGTGCCGACTTCGTTTGAAGACCTTCGTGGTTTCCACGAGCCACAAGCCACAAGCCTCCCTACCGTCTCAGCGCCGCTTCCAGATAGGCCACGTTCATATGCTCGGCGTTCCAGTCCACGGCCTGCATCAGACCCTCGGTGTGGGGCAGGCCCGCGTTCATGACCCGTTTGGTGCCTTCCAGGGCTCTGGGGGGCAAGCCGGAGAGGTGCAGGGCCAGCGCCTCAGCACGGGCGTAGAGGTCGTCCGGGGTAGCCAGGACTTCGGTGACGAGGCCGATTCTCTCAGCCTTCGCGGCGTCGATGGCCTCGCCGGTCAGGGCCAGGTGCCGCGCCCAGCCCTGGCCGACGATGCCCGGCAATCTCTGGAGGCCGCCCAGGTCGGCGGTGATGCCGAGCCGGACTTCGGGGAGGCTGAAACGGGCGTCCGCGCTACATAACCTGAAATCGCAGGCGAGGGCCAGCTCTAGCCCGGCGCCGATGCACCAGCCATGCACGGCGGCGATCACCGGAATGGGCAGGGCGGCCAGGCCCTCGAAGGCGGCGTGCATGGGGACGACCACGGCGCGGAATTTCGCCCGGTCGCCCAGCGCGTCGGCCAGACCCGCCGCCGAGGTCTTGAGGTCGAGTCCGGCGCTGAAAACGTCCTCGCCGCGAACGATCAATGCGCGGGCGGGGGCGAGTCGGGGCAATGCCGCCGCCATCTCGCGCCAGAAGTCCGGCCCCATGACGCCTTTGCGGGCCGTGAGGGTCAGCGTGGCGACCTCACCGGAGAAGGCGAGCCGAAGCGCATTGTGACTCATGATCGGAGTCTAGCGCCGAATGCTGGACCGGGTTCAGGAAAGAAGCTGAACATAGATCGTCAGGCCCAGCGCCAGCAGCCCCATGCTCAGAAACCCATTGCCCAGGCTGACCCACCAGGCTTCCCGGCGCCGCCACACGGCCAGTCGCAGTCCGCCGAAGACCAGCGAGCCGCCCAGTGCCAGCATCAGGCCCAATGCGAAATACCCGGTAAATTCGTTGCTCTGACTGACCGAGGAAAAGATTGAGATGAGCATCAGCACCACCAACGCACCCAGCAAAAGGCCCAGTGCGCCCAGGATACGAGAACTCCACCAGTGAACGGTCATCAGGTAGAGTAGCCCAAGCACGAGCGGGCCGCCGAGCCACTGAAACACCTGCGTCTGCCAGGGCACCGGCTCTGGCGGGGTCGGAGGCGGCAGCGGCGTCGGTTTCTCAGGGTAGATCAGTGGCTCGCCTGCGCCCCCTTTCGGCCAGACGGTGAGCTGGTAGCCCTCCGCCATGCCGGGCAGCAATTTGATCTCGGTCCTGTCTACGGCGTCCAGCGAGGCCACAGCGGGCTTGAGGCGGGGATCGGCGCAACTACTGCCGTTCCAGTCGGCTTCGAGCGTACCGACCTCGATGGTGTAAAGGGCCAGCGAGGTCTGACAGGCCCTCATCACGGCTGGGGCTATGGCGAGGGCCAGTTCTTTTTGCTGCCACGCCGCCGACGGGGGCCGTGGCTTGACCCTGGGACTCTGCGCCTGGCTACCGGTCCAAACCCTCCCGGTGATGTCGGTCACACTGACGCGGTAGTCGTCCAGTCCGCCGTTGCCCAGCTCGACCCGGCTCCCGGTGACGGCGGGACTGCTCGACGCGCCGTAATACGAGCTTTGCATGTCGAACGCGAGGTCGTCGCAGCTCAGCTCCCCGGTCAGCGCCTTGAATCGCTCAGGGTGCCTGATCTTCGCCACTGCTACCGCCGTGATGCAGCCTTGCAAGTAGCGCTGCGCCTCCAGCGGCACGTCCAG
>NZ_JANYGJ010000162.1 GCF_025362455.1 Deinococcus sp.
CTGAAGGCGCCGCACGAAGGGGCTGTAGATCAGCGGTGGGCGAACATGGCGGCGCCGGGGGTACAGCACCACGCTCAGCAGCCCCGCCAGGCTCAGCAACGTCGCCACCGCCGAGAGCACCAGGCCGCCCACGTCGTTGTAGGCGGTGGCCAGCATGCACGTCCCCAGCGCCAGCACCAGGCACGCGGCGCTCAGGCCCAGCGATCTGCGGCTGGGTGCGCCGCGCAGCCTCAGCAGCGGATAATACGCGGCGATCAGCACAAAGCCGACGCCCACGCCAAACAGCGCCGGAACGTCGAGCGCCGGGGCGGCCAGCAGCGCCCCCAGGCCCAGCGGCATCAGGGCGCCCAGACGCGGCCACAAACTTTTCCGGGCCGACTGCGCCACCTGCCACAGCCAGATCAGCGCCACAGCGGCCAGCACCAGCGTATACAGGGGGGTGAGGTGATCGAGGGTATTCATCTGAAGTGGGGTGTCCTCTGGAGAGTTTGGATGAATGGTCTGGATAAATAATCTGGACAGTTTTAACGCTCAGGGTTGAAGGTGACGGGTCATCTCGAAGACGAAGTGGCCGAGTTCAGCTTTCAGTAGCCCTTCCCAGCCGGTCTGCACGGCGTTGAGACTGCCGGGTAGGGCAAAGATCAACGTCGTGCCCGCCAGTCCGCCCACCGCCCGCGACAGCATGGCCGCCGCGCCGACCTGCGGATAACTGAGCATCCTGAACAGCTCGCCGAAGCCGGGCATGGGTTTGGTGATCAGCGACTCGACCACCCCAACGGTCACGTCGCGCCCGGCGATGCCGGTGCCGCCGGTGGTGAGCACCACCTGCGCCCCGGCCATCAGGTGCGTCAGGGCAGCGCGAATCAGCGCCGCGTCGTCACGGACCAGCGCTGAGCCGGTCAGCTCATGTCCGGCCAGGGCCAGTTCGCGGCGCAGATAATTCCCGCTGTCGTCGCTCTGCGCCGTGCGGGTGTCGCTGATGGTCAGCACCGCCGCCCGGACCCGGCGCGGCGAGGCTTGCTGGTGGTCGTCACGGCCCATGCCGGTCACTGTACGCCGCCGACCCCAGCCAAAGAGCAGATGAAGGCACGGTTGAGCGGCGGTGCCTTGGGGCGTCAACACCACTCAGGCCACACTGGGAGACCGCTGAGGCCAGCATCCGGGTTTCGTCGCCCAGAACTGAGGACGAGGTTCTTGAGCTGGCCTCAAGTAAGTGTCCTGTCATGGTGGGGTGGCTAGCGTATGATGATGAAGAAACTTCTGATGCTTGGACTTCTAACCGCAGGATTGTTAACAGCATGTGGCGCGGTTCCTCCGTCAACTCCCATCAACCAGGCGCCCCCTGCTATTGGATCGGAGCCCGTCACCGAAACTCCAAAAAATCCGAGCGATACTGCAAGCATCAACGTCATACTGAGCGGAAGCAATGCTGTGGTCACCTGGATTGCAGTTGCTGACGCGAAAAGCTATAAAATTGATCGCAAAGTGGCTACGGGTGCTTACGTGGAGGTTGGGTCGGTTGACACCCCAGCGCTTACTTTCACGGACAAAGCTTTACCTGCTGGAACCTACACCTACCGGGTGCGGACCGTGAATTCTACTGGCGTTTCTGCTGGCAAGGAATCTGTGGCCTCTACGGTCATCGCGGCAATGCCAACAAAATGGATCGGTTCGCTCACCTACGACAATGCTCTGCAAATCGATGACTTGTTCGTTGATTTTCTCCCAGTAAAGTCTATACCCACCGAACCCCCGCAAGTTTTATCTAAGCTAGGCTCTAGTTCGACATGGACATATCAGAGTGCAACAGACGTTAAGAAGGACAATACAACGAACAAAATAACAATTGTTTACAGAGAGTTGGACGATAAATGCAAAACCACCACACAGCTTGTCAAGATTGACGCGGTATACGATCCAGTGAAGAATACTATTACGGGGACGTTACGAAGTGATGGAATCGCATATTCATATACCGGAAAGTTGAAGATGCGCCCAGCAAGTGCGACAGACAACTCGTTTAGCCGTCTAACGTGTGTAGGTCTGTAGGTCAGGCAAGCCGTTAAATCCGAGCAATGATTTTCTTGAATGACCGCAGCATTAGTCCGGCATAAATAAGTTTAAATTCCAGAACAACGCAAAGAAAAACTCAATTTCGGGGTTATTATTTGCGTTGTTTTAGCACAGCAGTCAATTCTAAGTCAGCCCGCTGCAAATTTTCTGCCCAGCCTCCAACATATACCTGCTTTTGCCCGAAATTCAGCGATGCTCAGCGTCATCATCAGATGCACCACCCGCAGCCGGTCTCAACTTGCCGACTTCACCACTCAGATTCCGCCCGGCCCGGCTTTGAGCACCTGCAAGGGCTGACCCGGCAGGGCTTCCCAGTCGGCGCGGGTCAGGGTTGTGCGGCGGTGATGGAGCTGCAAATATTGCGCCGCCTGCTGCTTCAGAAACTCCCGGTAATGGTCCTCGCCGCCGGAGCGCACACACTCGATGGCCAGCACCGCCATCTGCTCGGCCAGGGCGACCAGGGCCAGGGCGCGGGCGGCGTCGGCGCCACTGTCGCCCAGCTCCCGACTCAGCTTCGCCAGCAGCCCGGCGTCGCGGCCCAGTCTCAGGGCGGCGCGGCGCACGTTGGGGTCGTCCAGGTTCAGGGTGCAGGCGCGGCAGGGCTGAAGGCGGCTGGGTTCACCGCAGACCTCACACGGCGCGTAACCCTGCTGCTC
>NZ_JANYGJ010000196.1 GCF_025362455.1 Deinococcus sp.
TCTGCTGCTGATCGCCATAGCCATCAAGCTCGACAGCCCTGGCCCGGCGGTGTACCGTGCCCGGCGCCTGGGCCGCGACGGCAAGCTGTTCGACTGCTTCAAGTTTCGCAGTATGCACCGCGACGCCGAAGCCAAGCTCAGGGAAGTGCTGGACGCTGATCCTGAGTTGCGTATTGAATTTGACGCGACGCACAAATTGCGCAATGATCCACGAGTCACGCGGGTAGGGAACATCCTGCGTAAAACCAGCCTCGACGAGTTTCCGCAACTGTTTAACGTTATTATCGGCGAAATGAGTCTGGTCGGCCCACGCCCGATTGTGCAGGCTGAGGTGATCAAGTACGGTGAGATCTATTCGTCGTACAAGCAGGTGCGGCCCGGTATGACCGGCTACTGGCAGGCCAATGGCCGCAGTGACACCAGCTACGACGAGCGTGTGGCGATGGATAACTTCTATGTTACCAACTGGACGCCCTGGCTTGATTTGGTGATCTTGCTGCAAACCGTGCGGGTTGTGCTGATGGGGAAGGGCGCGTACTAGATTATGAGTATGCGTTTATAATGAATAAGAAAAATATATTTGGTAATTATCTCGTAAATGTTGTTAACTTGGTACTTCCTATCGCTACTCTACCAGTGCTAACCAGAATTTTGGATAAGAAATCATTCGGCGAATACAGTATTTTCCTTGTTTGGCTCGTGTTCGCTTCTGTCATTGTCGATTTTGGTATGTCAAGTTTTGGCACCAGAGAAATATCTTCTGGTGTTCACGAAACTAGTCAATGGTTCTGGAGCTCTTTGCTGGTGAGAGCATTTTTAGCTGTAGTTTTGTCTGTCATAATTGCTTTTGGTGTATTAAGACCTTTTCAGATGAATGCAATACTGGTTATGGCGTTTGCTATTGCGTGTTCCAGTTATATTACACAAATATTTTGGGCATCTAATGGTTTACAAAATACGCATATCATTACGCCTATTTTTCTCATAAGCAAGATCCTCTCTACATTGCTGTCAATTTTAATTGCATTTCTCACAAAAGACCTCTCTATAACACTTTTGGCGTTTTCATTTTCTCTGCTCATTCCAAGTACACTATCATTTTACCACTTTATCAAGGCGACAGCCATCAAACTCCCTGAGAAACAAAGCTTTGGGTTGGTGAGGAAGATAGTGAGCTTGGGGTGGTCGATATCGTTAGTCAATCTAGCTGGAATCTTATTTAATGGATCCCTTATTTTGGTTACCCAATGGTATTTCGGCACCAGTGAAGCAGCAGGAATTAGCATCGCAGATAGGGTTAGTCGAGCAATACTGGGTCTTGCTGCCCCTTTCACTGTTTCGATGCTTCCTTTTGTAACACAAGGTTTTGCTATCGGAAGAGATGAGGGAGTGAGACGTATTGTAGATAAAGGAAAGTGGTTGCTGACTGCTTATTGCTTTGTTGGATCACTTGTAATCATATTGGCTCGGCGAATTCTTTCCATATTTGGGCCTCAATTTGAGGATTATTCTCTTCAATTGCAACTCCTTACTGTTTGGGGCTTTTTTAGCTTGACGAATAACCTGATTGGAATTCAATACTTTATAGGTAGTGGTGCAAGTAAAACGTATTCAGCCATATTTTTTATGTCATGTTTTCTTCTGATATTACTCTACACATTTATGCCTAAACTTTTGTCTCTGAATGGTGTTGTCCTCAGTATACTCTTTGGTGAAGCTTCGTTCACGGTATTCTCGATGTCCTGGATTTTAGTCAAATGGAAGCGGAGGTAATATGAAAGGAAAGATGTTAGTTATTGGCCAATACCCCGATGAGGAGGCAGCCAAAGATGGTATGATGCAGCGAGTTCTTGAGATGGATGATATACTTAGAGAAACGTACAGTATTACTTACCTGGATATCTCATTTAAAAGCTATTGGTTAAAATCAAAGAAGAATATAAGACATCAAGATTCTAGCGTGTGCATCTGGCGTTTAAACATGTTTTTGCATCAAACAACCATATTTGGTTTGCTTTTAAAATCGAATGTGGTTTACGTGCATAGCGTTATGAACTATTTTCTTGCCCTTCCTGCATTAACTACAACCAAATGTCCGACGTTTTTGGACATACATGGGATTGTTCCCGAAGAGTACGTTTTCAGCGGCAAAAAGTTCAAAGGCTTTTTATATTCGATAGCAGAATATTTTGCGTTTAAAAAATCAAAATATTTTATTGCAGTTACACGAGCGATGCGAGAACATTATCTGTCAAAATACCGAGGGCTATCATCTGAGAAATTTATTGTATTGCCAATTTTCGATAAATCCGAAATTGGCCCGAAGGAGGACGTCAGTATTTTTCTGGCGAATACGGTCAATGAAGATAGGGACTTGACTGTTGTTTATGCAGGTGGTACTCAAGCTTGGCAGAATATAGACTACATGGTGAATTTTGCTCTCGCATTCCAAAACGTATTCAAATTCAGATTTTATGTTCCTTCGAAGGCGACAAAAGATATAGTAGAGAAATTTGAGTCGGGAAAAGTTGTGGTGGGATCATTGCCTAAGCATGAGCTGATGAACAGATATCGTGAGTGTGGAATGGGATTTTTGTTGCGGGACGACATTGCGGTTAATAGAGTAGCTTCGCCAACTAAATTCAGCGAATATGTAAATTCGTACATAGTTCCCGTGATGTTCGATAAAAATGTTGGTGACATAGAGTATTACGGTTATAGCATAGTTGAATTTAATGACTTGATCGCCCTACAAGTGCCAGGCGGAGACGATTTACGTGCGATAGCTGTTGAAAATAAAAAGATCTACGATACAGTATATATGCTTGATGTCTCCAATTCATATAAGATTCTGATTGATAGGTTAAATGCATTTTCCTCTGACAACGCGAATAGTACGATATGAAACTAAGGAATGTAGGTGTGAGCTCTCGATTGATAATGTCTCCATGGTTTTTGGGTGCATTAAGCGCGGTTTTTGGACTTGTCAGCACTCTAACACCCGTAAAGTTTTATGAACAAGTGCTTGGCGAAGAAAATCTAATGTTTATGAATTTTAAACTTTATGGTATAATTACATCCTTAGTTCTCTTATATATCCTATTCGCTATTTTGGGATCAAAAATTTTGTTTGCTAAAACAAAACGAGACAGTGAGAATATTACAAAACCTGAGACAGTAGGAGCTCAAATTGGACTCATTATAGTTTTCAGCATAAGCTTGCTCAGTATAGGGTCAATACTAAGGACAATAAGTTTAAACGAAATAATTGGTGCATTTACTTCCGGAGGTGGCGGAAGCCTACGTACAAATATCGGCCAGGCTCAAAGTGATGCTCGACTTGGTTGGACGAAAGATTTTTCTACATTTCTTCTTCTGTATGGAGTTTGGATTTACTTCAAATCTAAATCGTCTGACTTAACTGCAATGTATAGGTGTATTTTCTTCTCAACCACCGCATCATTTATTTTGATGACTGTACTGACTCTAACACGCGGCCCATTGATCAATTTTCTGATTATGTCTGCTGTTATATTCATATCTGCGAAATTTAGTAACAGGCTAATTCCAATAGGTAAACTGTTTATGGTTAGTCTAGTTGGGGCTCTGTTAATAATTGGATTCTTCTTCGTTGTGGCGTCTGCTAGATCGGTAAAAACTGATTCGGCTGATACCCCAATCCGCGCTATACTAGGATATTTCCCTGCCAGTTATAATAGAGCCGCCTACGTGATTGAAAATAAGTTGCATTATCCAAATGAGGGGGGATTTTACACGCTACAAGGTTTGATAAACCCCCCTTACATTGGGAAAGCATTGGATACTTATGCTGAAATGAGATTGTTTGGACTAAGGGTGCCACGATCAGATGAAGAAGACTGGTTTTCCCAGTTTGATGCGGTGCGTTCGGCTGGTCTAAACCAAGCTTATATTTGGGCAACCACTTTTGGATGGGCTTGGGCCGATATTGGCCCATGGTCTTATATACTCTTTATATTATATGGGTTTTTATCTGGGGTTTGCTTTTCTTTATTCCGGGCAAGCACCATTTTCGGAATAATCTTTTATCCTTATATAGTATGTACGATTAGTCAATGGAATGCCGGATTACTTATTGTGCAAAGAAGCACAACTCTAGCCATCGTTGCAATTATCATCATTCAATTTATAGTAAAGTTTTTAAAGGAAAAGAGACAATATGTAAGTAGTACTGTAGGAAACTAGTTATCATGCAAATAGAACCTGCGTTTGCAAGTCATAGTTGGCTGGAGTTTGCCTACAGGGAGATAGAATGAATGGACTAGCTGGCGCTGTAATCGTATCTTACAATCCTAATCACAATGTAATTAACTTAAGTTTGTCCATTTCAAACATTATTCCTAAAGAAAGAATAATAATCGTCGACAATGGTAGCGCATCAGATGAGTATTGTTTGATTCTTGAGAGAAATGGATTTGTCGTCAACCGTCTTCTTGACAATTATGGCATTGCTAGGGCAATTAATGAAGGCGCTGCACACCTGCTTTCTATGGGAGTAGATTGTTTTCTTACGTTTGATCAAGATTCAGATATCACGCCTGAATTTATTGCCAGTCTTTCCGAATCTTACGTCAACTTGGTTGAGACATCTCCACAACCTGTCGCTATGCTCTGTCCAAACTTTTTTGATGTAAACGCAAAAACATTTGCAAAATTTACCCTGATAAATAATTGGTCAGTCAAAAACTTCTCTGTTACAGAAGAGGGTGGACTTCATAAGACGACGTTTGCTATCACATCCGGCTCTCTCGTTAGCATGAGCGCATTCATCAGTTCAGGTGGTCTGGACGAGGATTTATTCATAGACCATGTTGATTCCGAGTTTTGTGTAAGATTGATCAGCATGGGTTATGATATATGGGTGGATGGTGATATTGTCTTTAATCATTCCGTAGGAGAGAGAACCAAAGAGAAATTTCTCGGTCTTACAATAAAACCCAACAATCATAATCCAATTCGGCGATATTACATATTCAGGAATGGTATAGCAGTGCAGAATAAATACTTTAGGGAGTTCCCTGGTTTCTTAATTTTAAACATCATGCGAAACATCCATGAAATCATATCAATTGTTGTGTTCGAAAAGGATAAAGTTAGGAAGCTGGAAGGTGCATTTTTGGGGACACGAGATGGCTTTCTTGGAAAAATGGGCAGGCGAGATACGGTAAGAAGGCATCTAAGAAGAGGAAGGTCTTAAGTATGCAAAATAAGATACACTTAATATGCCCAATATACAACCAGAATGTAGACCTACTCAGATTAGACACTGAAAAATATTTCCAAAGTCAGCACATTATCTTCATAGAGACCAGATCTGCCAGCACGAATTTGGGCGATCATATTATAATCGAAAGATCTGACTTCGACCACGGCGGCACGCGCAACCTCGGCGCCCGCCTAGCCCGCGACCAGGGCGCCGACATCCTGGTGTTCATGACCCAGGACGCCATTCCCGCCAACGACGGCTGGCTCGACGAACTGACGGCTCCTATCCTCTCCGGTGAGGCGGTGGCGACCTTCGCCCGGCAATTGCCCCGGCCCGGCGCCTCACCCCTCGAACAGTTCTCCCGGTATTTCAATTACCCGGCAGCCAGCCGCACTCGTACCCAGGCCGATATCGAACAGATGGGCGTCAAGGCGTTTTTCTTCTCCAACGTCTGCTCGGCGGTGCGGGCCGATGTGTTCTGGGAGGTGGGCGGTTTCCCCGAACACGTCATCATGAACGAGGATATGACGCTGGCTGCCAAGTTGCTGCGGGCCGGGCACGCCATCAAGTACGTGGCGGAGTCGGAGGTCATTCACTCCCATGACTACAGCCTGGCGCAGCAATTTCGCCGCAACTTCGATGTCGGTGCTTTTTTCGCGGACGCTGGAACGCTACTCGAAGGGGCCAGTGTCGGGGGTGAAGGCCTGCGTTTCGTGAAGGAACAGCTACGCTACGTCACCCGACATGGCCGGGTGGATCTGGTGCCATTGGTTATTCTGGAAGCCGCGACGAAGTTCACCGCCTTTCAACTCGGCAAGCGGCACCATCTGATTCCAAAAGCGCTCAAGAAAAAACTGAGCATGCACAGTTACCACTGGGATCAACCCCGCCCCAAGGAGAACCCATGACCCTGAACACCAACACCCTGCTTGTCACTGGCGGCTGCGGCTTTATCGGCAGCAACTTCGTGCGCTACTGGCTGGCGCAGCACCCTGAAAGTAAAATCGTCGTCTACGACAAGCTGACCTACGCCGGGCGCAAGGAAAACCTGC
Source organism: Deinococcus sp. (assembly GCF_025362455.1). Classification (GTDB taxonomy): domain Bacteria; phylum Deinococcota; class Deinococci; order Deinococcales; family Deinococcaceae; genus Deinococcus. The sequence goes on from NZ_JANYGJ010000196.1 coordinate 6,298, forward strand.
ATGACCTCTGGAACGATCCTCGCCTGAGCCTGGTCGTCGGCGACATCGGCGATATGGACGCGGTGCGCAGCGCCTGCACCGAGGGCGGCGTGGACCTGATCGTCAACTTCGCCGCCGAGACCCATGTGGACCAGAGCATTCTCGGCCCGCTGGTCTTCACCGACACCAACGTGCGCGGCACCCACGTTTTGCTCGAAGTCGCCCGCGAGCTGGGTATCCGGCTGCACCACATCAGCACTGATGAGGTCTACGGCCACATCAAGGACGACCACCAGAGCGTGGAAACCGACGAGCTGGCCCCGCGCAGCCCCTACGCCGCCAGCAAGGCCGCCGCCGATCAACTGGTCCAGGCGTATGCCATCACCTACGGCATTCCGGTGACCATCACGCGCGGCGCCAACAACGTCGGGCCGTACCAGTATCCGGAGAAGGCCGTGCCGCTGTTTTCGACCAACGCCATTCTCGGCGAGGCCATTCCGGTCTACGGCGACGGCCTCCAGATGCGCGACTACGCCCACGTCTACGACCACTGCACCGGCATCGAGGCGGTGCTGCTG
>NZ_JANYGJ010000263.1 GCF_025362455.1 Deinococcus sp.
GGTGAATGCGTTTGAGGCCGTTCCCGGCTTCGGGTTGAGCGCCTTAGTCGAAGGTCGCCGGGTACAGGTCGGCGCCGACCGCTACCTGGCGCAACTCGGTCTGGACGTGAGCAGCTTCGCGGCCCAGGCCGCCCGGCTCGGTGACGAGGGCAAGAGCCCGCTGTACGCCGCCGTGGACGGGCAGCTCGCCGCTGTCATCGCGGTGACCGACCCCATCAAGCCCGGTGCGCTGGCCGCCGTGCAGGCGATGCAGGGTCAGGGGCTGAAGGTCGTCATGATGACCGGCGACAACACCCGAACCGCCAACGCGATTGCCCGGCAGCTCGGCATCAGCACGGTGCTGGCCGAGGTGCTGCCTGCTGGCAAGAGTGACGCCGTGAAGGCGCTCCAGGCTGGCGGCCAGCGGGTCGCCTTCGTCGGTGACGGCATCAACGACGCGCCCGCGCTAGCCGTCAGTGACGTGGGCCTGGCCATCGGCACCGGCACCGACGTGGCCGTGGAGACCGCCGACGTGATTCTGATGTCGGGCGATCTGCGCGGCGTGCCGAACGCCGTGGCGCTCAGCCGGGCCACGCTGCGCAACATCCGGCTCAACCTGTTCTGGGCCTTCGCCTACAACGCCCTGCTGATTCCGGTGGCGGCGGGCGTACTGTTCGGGCTGCTGGGCTGGCGGCTGAGCCCGGTGCTGGCGGCGGCGGCGATGGGACTATCGAGCGTCTTCGTGCTCAGCAACGCCCTGCGGCTACGCGGTTTCAGGCCCCCGGTGCAGGCTGGGCAGCCAGTCGACCAGCCGGTCAGCGTCCAGACCACCGAGCCTGCGACCTGAGTGGCGTGCTCGTCAGGGTCTGGTCGTCAGTTTTTCAGCAACCAGATTCGGAACCCGTACATCTCTTTGGCCTGCGCCAGCACGATGTTCTGCGCCAGCTTCAGCACCGCCGGATCGGCACTTTTTCGCAAGGCCAGGTTGGCCATGTCGATGGCCGAGGAATGGTGCGGCAGCATCCCCTGCACGAAGGCGGTGTCCGGGTCGCGGGCACGTCTGACGGTAGCTGCCATGCCCTGCATACCGTCTATCGCGGCGAGTTTGGCGTCCTGGCCGCCCCTGGACCGGAGCAGGGCCGTCATGGTGCCGATCTCAGCCTGCTGCGAGGCGATGATGCTGCTGGCCCAGCGTTTGACCGCCGCGTCCTTGCTGACAGGCCGCACCGCCCTGGCCATCTCTAGCGCCGCCTGGTGGTGCGGGATCATCAGGCTGAGAAAGGCCCGGTCAAAGGTTTTGCCGCTCAGCACCGTGAGGGCAGAAATCGCGCCGGACTGACTGACTTTGCCCGGCGCCGCGCTGGGAGCGCTCGTGTCCATGCCTGGCATGCTGCTCTGCGCCAGGGCGCCGGGGTTCGAACCGGTCATCAGGCAGGCCAACATCAGCGCCGTGCGGGCAGTTGTCAAAACGGGATTCGGTGTAGTTGGCATAGCGTTCAGTATAGCCGGGACAGTGAACGAACGTGTGTATGGGCGGCGCTCGAAGCTCGTCGTATAGCTGCCCTCAACTGGCTGCTCTCAACCATTGAGACCACCAGCTCAAGCAGCATACGGACCTGGGCGCTCGGCCACCGGCGAGCCAGATTACCGTTCGTCAGGAGTGGTCAATCCGAATGCCACATCTGGCCGCGCCAGGCGCTCATGGCCGCACCGTCAGCACCAGAGCCAGCTTCTCCTCCAGCTCGGCGGACCAGGGCGGGCCATATTCCGAGATCTCGAAGGCTTCGGCGGAGCGGACCCCGGCGGCGTGGGCCTCACCGTAGCGGGCCACCAGTTGGGAGCGGTAGCGCTGCACCAGGCGCTCGTCGGCGTCCAGATAGGTGGTTTGGAGCCAGGCCCGCCGCTCGGCCTCACCTTCCGGGACCGGTCCGCTCCGCCGGGCCGCGAAAGGCAACCACTCGTAGACCTGCGAGGCGTGGGCGTGCAGCATCTCGGCTTTGTCGCCTACCACCGCGCCGGTGTCGATGACCAGATCCGCCTGAAACGGGTAGGGCCGCTGAAACTCGTCGTGCAGGTAGGCGATCACCGGGCGCCGGGCCAGCGGCTGACTCAGGGCGTAGGCGTTGGGCACGAAGGCCAGGAACGCCGCGTCGAGCACGAGCTGGGCGCAGGCACGGTGGTCCGGATGGTAATCGTGTTGCCGGTGGGTCAGGATCAGGTCGGGGACGGCGCGGCGGATCAGCTCCAGCACCGCCTTGCGGTTGGCCAGGCTGGGTTCCAGTTCCCCGTCATGAAGGTCGAGCACCAGGTATTCCAGACCCCAGCGCTCGGCCACGGCCCGCGTCTCGCCCAGACGGCGACGGGCCAGTGGCGCCCCGCCCTGTTGGTGGTGCCCGGCGTCGCCGTTGGTCAGTGAGACGAAGGTGACGCGCTGCCCGGAGCGCCGCCACAGGGCCGCCAGACCGCCCGCGCCGAATTCGCAGTCGTCGGGATGGGCGCCGATCACCAGCAGGGAAAGCGGAGGCGCGGATTCAGACATGGGTTCGGCTCATCGGGAAGGCTCCAATCTTGACCTGCTCAGTCTGGCTTGACCTGCTCAGTCTGGCATATCCCAAATCGACAGCGAAAGGGGCCGCCCACCCGGAGCGGCCCCCTGCCCAAACCATGACCTCAGTTCTTGCCGGTCTGATCGGCCACGGCGCCGATCTTGCGGCGGGTGCTGGCCGCCTGGTTGCCTCCGAACGTCGCGGCCCCGATGATGAGTCCGGCGGCCAGCAGCGTGCTCCAGGCGGCGGTGATGGCGCTCTGGCGGGCGATCCGCGCCGCCGTCTGCGCCGCGTCGGTGGCCTGCTGCTCGGTCTGCTTGGCCTGCGCCACGATGGCCTTCTGAGTGGCGGTGGCCTGCGCCTGGCTCAGCCCCTGACGGGTCAGCCGCGTCACGAACTGTGGGCCGCTGAGCGCTTTCTGGATGTTCTCGACCCGTTTGGTCACGAACTCGCCCAGGTTGCTGACATCGCTGATGTTGGCCCCCAAGTCGTTGCCAGCGCGGCTGATGATGCCGCTCACCACGGTGGCGGCGGCGGTGGCCTGTTGCGGGCTCAGGTCCGGGCTGGCGTCACCGATGATCTGGCCGATGGTGTCGGTGTTCAGGCTGCTCAGCAGGCCCGCAGCGGCGTTCTGGGTGCCGGGGTTGGCCGCTGCCGCGCTGCCAGCGGCGCTGGCCGCCGTGCTGACCCCGCCCACAACCGAGCCGATGGCGCTGCTGGCGCTGCCCACCAGCCCGCTGACCAGGTTCGAGAGAAACAGCGTCAGGGCCAGGGTGGTCAACATGCCGGTGACCAGACCGGTGAACTGCCCCCGACTGGCCAGCCCCTGGTTGCCCGCCCGCACGGCGGTGAACCCGGCCATGTAGGCGCTGATAAGCACGCTCAGGGCGGTCCAGATGAGGGCTCCGATGCCCAGGGCACCCAGGCTATCGGCGGTGGAGGCGCCGATGGCCACGCCGAAGGTCGCCAGGACGACCAGCAGGGTCAGGCCGGTGAGTAACCCGACGAAGACGCCCGGCCAACTGACCCGGTGGCGTGAGTTGGCTTCGTTGAGCAGGCGCTCGGTGTCGCTCTGCTTGGTGTCGAGATCAGCATTACCGCTTCTTCTAGTCGTCATAGACCGAGTGTGACGGCGAGGTGAACACCGAATATTTCATCCTCGTGAAGTTGGACTTACTGAATCTCAATCTACACAATAGTAAATACGATGTTCATTAAACTGAAGCCGACACGAGTGACAATTGATGGACGGCAGGCGGTCTTGAGTATGATCCGGATTGTCATTTTTCATACTAACTAAAGACTCGATCCGGTTGGTGTGACCCGTCTCGCTGTCATCCACTGTCGTGCGCACAACCACACTTGAGATCGGCAAGCGACAGACGATGGCAAAGTGGCGAAAACGAGCGTGAATGTCGTTCGTTTACGTTTCACCGCACCACCGATCATTTGAGTTTCGGGCGGGCGTGGGACATCCAGCTTTCAGTCGCCGAGTCGGGCCAGCCGCGCCTTGAGGCTCGCCACGAAAGCGTCGCCGTCGATCCGGCTGAGCGCCTGGGTCGCGTCCAGCAGCAGGGCAACCGGGTCGATCTGCCCGGTGACCACCCCCTGACGGATCAAATCGAGTTCGCCGGGACTCCAGCGTCTGGGCAGGTACAGCGTCAGGCGCTGCACAACCGTCTCTCCGGCCTGCTGAGGCGTGCGCAGGGCAAACTCCCCAGTCAGTTGCTCCAGGGGCTCCTGTGGGCTTCCTGTGGTCAGCACGGGGGGTTGGCGACTTCTGGTCGCGCCACCGGGTTTGCTGGCCGCCGCCGAAACGGGCGTCGTCGGGTACTGGTCCGGGTGCCGGATCAGGTGGACGAGCGCGGCGGCAGGGGTCTTTTTGACGACCAGCAAGCCCGAAGCGATCAGCGCCTCGAAGCGGTCGATGCTGGCGCTGAGCACGGCGCGGGACACCTCAGCCGCCAGTTGCCGGGCCACCCCGTCGGCTACGCCGTGCAGGCGCAGCCGTTCGGAGAGCAGCGGATCGATCGGGGTGAACTCCGGATTGAAGACGTAGCGCAGTTGCTGTGCCCGGCCCCGGCCCGTGACTTGCACCTCTTGCAGATACCCGCGCCTGACCAGTTCCTCGTGCGGACCTTGTAGGGCGCGGCGGACGTTGCCCGGCACCGCGCTGGGAATCTTGCACTGGTCGGCCCAGTCCACCAGGCCGATCTCGAACACGTCGGATACGTCATCTGGCCGCTCCGGGTTGACGCGCATGGCGTCCAGCACCCGGAACAGCACCCGCGTCCGGGGCCGTGAAAGCGACATCATGAATTCAAAGTTCAGCGGCTTGGTGTAGCCGCCCCGCAGGCTATTGACGATCGCCTCGGCCAGCCGCACCTTGATGATCGAGCGCTCGTCGAAGGTTCCGCCCTCCAGCGCGGTGTAGTCCAATGATTCGATGAAGTGGAATTTGGCGTGGGTCCATCTCCGATTCGGGTGGTCCCGCCAACCGCCGCTGACGCTGTACGAGGTGGTGTGCAGCCGGTCCAGACTCTCGCGGAGCATCAAGTAATACTTGCCATTCTGGTGAAATCCGCACAACCGCAGAAGCTGGGTGGCGCTGACTTCCAGCACGCCGTCTTCCGGCTGACCCTGGAGGTTGAAATAATCGATCAGCGCCACGTTGACATCGTTATCCACGCCGTGCGGCACACCGAGTTCCGGCAAAGCGCGGCAACTGACCTTGACGATCCGGTCTCCATCCTCGTAACTCACGGCCCATTCCCGCTGCCCCTCGATCTGGTCGAGTGCGACGATCAGGTTCAATCTGGAAATATTGAGGTCGTCGATGCGGTACTGGACCAGAGAATTCAAGGCGCCTCCTTGGGGAATGATCCCAAGTATACCGGGGACCGACCTTTTGTGGGCCGGTGTTCTTGGAGGCCCAGTTCGGAGGCCCAGTGCAGCCGACGACAGGAAAAAGCCGCCTGGAACGGCATTACCGGTGAAATCTGCCTGGGCGCGTTTCGCATGGCCGCTCAGGTGTGTCTCCCAGCCGGGCACCCGATCGCTCAGGTATGTCTCCGGGTGTTGGGTCTTCAAACCCAGGCCGAGGAGAGGGTGTCGTTGAACGGTGCCGTTGAACGGGGGTGCCCTCTCCCCTGCCGACCCTTGACCCGCCAGAAATCCAATCTCGCCAGTAATTGCCCCGGATTCACTCAGATTCGCCCGCCCTCGCCCACGTCTTGTTTGGTTGAACAGATTTAGATAGCTCTGTAAAGATCTTTATTGTTTTAACTACTTGATTGAAAAAACACCACCAAGGAGCTTTTTTCAGAGCTGTCTGGGACGGCTTTGCCGGGTCCAATCGCTCAGGTATGTCTCGGAGAATCGCTCAGGTATATCTCCCACAAAGGGGCCTAATCGCTCAGGTATGTCTTTGCCCCCTCGGAGCAATCGCTCAGGTATGTCTCCGAGAATCGCTCAGGTATGTCTCCCAGACCATCAAGACATACCTGAGCGATTGAGTCTCAATCGCTCAGGTATGTCTCCCATAGGGGTGAGTCAATCGCTCAGGTATGTCTCCGAGAATCGCTCAGGTATGTCTCCCACGAAGGGGCCTAATCGCTCAGGTATGTCTCCCGGCGAGTATCCGACGAAGGGGGCGAAGGTTCGTCGGCTGACTTTCTGCCTCAGTCTGAGCGAGACAGGCCAGCCTTGCTCCCTGAGTTACCCGAAAACGGCTGTCTGGCATTCTGGTTGCTCGTTCAGCGTGGCCGATTTTTGAGGGTCCAGAGCTGGTGCAGCCAGCGCTCCCGTACTTCCGGTTCCTCGGTGACCAGGCGGGCCAGCGCCTCGACGGCCAGGTCCACCGTGACGTCGGTGCCCAGGGCCTCCATCGCGTCGGTCAACTGCCGATCAAACGCCAGCCGAACCGAGCGGGGCACCCGGCCATTCAGGGCTTTGACCGGTTCCAGTGGCGTGCCCGCCGCTTCCCAGGGACGCGTGGCCTCAGCGAAGTCCTGAGCGGCACTGGTGGGCACCGGGTTGCCGGACGGCTCAGGCTGCGAAAGCCTTCCCTCTGATGATTGCTCGGCCAGGGTGTCCGGTTGCTGGAGGTTTTTCAGTCCGGCAAAGCGGCCAGTCACAGGCCCAGCTCTTTGAAGGCGCGTTCGTAGTCCATCCAGGCCAGCTTGCCCACCGGATTTCTGGTGTCGCGCACCAGGCGTCCGGCGTCGCAGGCATCTTTGAAGGCTTCGGTAGCGCGGACGGTGGCGCTGAGGGTGTGAATGCCCAGCTCCGAGACGGCGGCTTTGCCCTCGGCCACCTTGTCAGTTTTGCCTGCTGGGCGCCGGGCCATGGTGAACAGGACGCGCAACTTGCTCAGGTCGCGCCCGTGGGTGCGCAGGGTGTTGGCGGTGTTGACCAGCGCCTCCAGGGTCATGCTCTCGGCCACCGCTGGAACCACCACCAGGTCGCTGTTGTCGTACAGGTCGATCAGGTCCTGGTCTTCCAGGCCGCCCCGCGTGTCGATGACGATGTGGTCGTGCCTGCGGGCCTCACTCCCCAGCGCCCGTGGTGGGTAAGCCTTGAACGGCAGCACCGCCGCGCCACGGGCGGCCCAGTTGCTGGCGTTGCGGCTGCGGTCCTCGTCGACCAGCATGGTCGCGCCGCGCGAGGCGAGCAGCGCTGCGAAATGGATACTGCTGGTGGTTTTTCCACATCCACCTTTCCACGAAACGAGCGACAAAATCATATTGATCCTCCACGCACATTCAACACCAGCTTACGCAGAAAAAGCAAATTCGCAACATTAAGACGTTCATTGTCAGATTGCGTGAGTGAATGACATCACGCAAATTATACTTAGTCTATAAACTACCTGAAACTTGTGCCAGACGAAGAATCTCGACTTCTAACCTGACTGCACGGGGCCGTCATCCTCACCCGGTGGGTGTACTTCGGACCGATGCGAGGCGCTCCGGTCCTCATGACCAGGCTCCGGTCACGACACGGGCCTGTTCGCTGCTGCGCCGCCTGTCCAGAGCACCAGGCATAGCGGGGTGACGACATTTTACGGCCCGCTGCGCTGATACCGCTGCTCAAGTGCTTGCAACTGCGCGGCGCGTTCACAAGACGGGGCAGCGTCCGGCGGATCGAGGATCAGGCCCAGCCAGTCGCGCCAGACCGAGCTGCCCGGCGCCGCTGACAGGAGCTGTCTGGAGTGATGGACCCGCAGGCTGCTGAGCTGGCGGTGCAGCCCACGGAGGTGCTTACACTCCCGCTCCAGCCGCTCGCGCTCGTCGAAAGGCAGCGCCGGAAGAAGCGGCCCCCAGCGTTCCAGTTCGGCCCCTACCCGCAGCAGCAGCGCCTCGGTGTGGGCGCTCCAGTGCAGCGCGGCCTGGATACCGGCAGCGGGGCCGCGCACAGCCCCGCTCAGGGCGTCACTCAGGGCACGGCGCTCGGCGCGGCTGGGGGCGTTCACACCAATCAGAATACGCCGCGAAACCCCGTCCACCGGCCCGCGCTGGCAGCCAAGGTTGTGTCCTCAGCTTCCCCGGTACGTGCTGTACGACCAGGGCGAGACCAGCAGCGGCACGTGGTAATGCCGGGCCGTGTCGGCCACCGTGAAGCGCAGGGTAATCACATCCAGAAACGGCGGCTGGCCAGAATCGGGCTGACCAGAATCGAGGTGGCCAGAATCGAGGTGGCCAGGGTTGAGCTGAGCAGCTCCCAGACCGGCAAAGTAGGCGGCGACCCGGAATTCCAGCTCGTAGGTGCCGGGCAGGAGCTGGCCGCGCTCGATCAGCGGTGCGTCGGTGCGTCCGTCGGCATTGGTCACCGCCTGGGTCAGCAACTGCCGCCCGCCCTGCCCGACCAGATACAGCTCAAGCGCGATCCCCGGCGCCGGGCAGCCGCGTGCCGTGTCGAGAACGTGGGTGCTCAGGCCCGCTACCCCATTTGAACCCGCCCCGCTCATACCCGCTCGACCCAGCCTTCGATCTGGCCGTAGGGTTCGGCGTCGGCGTGAAACACCGTGTTGGGATTGGTAATACCGAAACGTTCGGTGTTGTAAAGAATGTGGTGGCGGTTGGGAAAGGCGAAGAAGATCCGGCTGATCTCCGGGCACTCGCCCAGCACGGCCTCACCGATGCGGTAGAGGGTGGCCTGCATGCTCGGCGAGTAGTGATCGGTGAAAGTGCTCAGCAGCGCCTTGTACACCCGCTGCCAGACGGCGCCGTAGTCGTGCTCGCCCGGCTCGTACTCCCAGTGCGACGACACCACCGTGGCCAGGATGCGGTCGTGGGTATCGGGCAGGGTGGTGAACTCCTCGCGCAAAAAGCCTGCCCAGCCGCTGTCGGTGGTCTTGAGGATATACAGCTCCTCGATGCCGCTGGTCACCTGGAACTGCTCGCCGTCGCCTTCGACCTGGGCGGTGTGTTTGGGCATCTGGCGCACGAAGGCGTGGTCGTGCTCGCTGCCGCCGGGGCTCAGGCGCTGCCAGAGGTGTTCGGTGAAGCTGACCCTCACCCGCCTGACCGTCGGTCCCTGGGCCACCAGATGCCGGATCAGCACCTTGCCGAACGCCTCGACGTCGCCGTGCAGTCCGTCTACCGCCAGCGCATACACCGTGTTGCGCAGGGTATCGGTGGCCAGCAGGCCGGTGTTGTCGCCCGACACGTGGGCGGCGGTGAAGTCGCCTTCCAGCGCCACCCGCACCCACACATCGGTGACCTTGTGCCTGGGGCTGTCCCGGTTGACCTTGAACAGCCGCACGTCGGCCTTGCCGTAATTATTGGTGCCCAGCCGGACGCGCACGCCGGGGGTGGGTGCAGGAGCCGCCTCATTCGAAGTCATCGGCTCTCCAGTCAAGCTCGCCTGGTGTAAGCTCACCAGATCGCTCAGGCGCCAGTGGGCGATGCGGCTGATCTGGCGCAGGGCCTCGGTCCGCTCCTGCTCGGCGGTGTTGCTCAGGCGCTGGCGCAGGCCCGCGAGGATAGCGGCTCTGGTATGGTCGCGCACGCAGACCACATACGGCAGACCGAAGCTGGCCCGGTACGCCTGACTGAGCGTCTGAAACTCGGCGAATTCCTCGGCGCTCAGGTGGCCCAGCCCCGCCGACGCCTGCTCGCGTGCGCTTTCCGGGGTGAGGTCACCGGCCAGCGCCGCCTTGCTCGCCAGGTCGGGGTGGGCACGGATCAGCGCGAGTTGCTGTTCCGTGCCCGAAGCGTCCACGGCTGCGGCGAAGGCGCGGGTCAGTTCGTCCAGGCTGGCAAACGGTCTGGCCTGAGCGGCGGCGCGGGCGTAGTGCAGCGAGTGTTCCAGCACGCCGCCGAAGACGCGCCCGAAGTCGGCGGCGCTCAGGGCGTTGATCTGGTCCAGGCTGATCGGAGTGGGGGAGAGCTGCGGCAGGGGAGACCTCCGAGGTTGAACAAGGCGAAATGCTTAGGGCTCTAGAGCAGATGTCATAAAAAGGGTCTTTTTATGACCGAGCGGAGCGAGTAGTTTTGACTGAGCAGGACGCAGAATGGAGGCGCGGGGAGGCTGTTTTCCCCGTGGTGTAATTCGGAGTACTGCTCTAAGCAACTGCTCCGCA
>NZ_JANYGJ010000023.1 GCF_025362455.1 Deinococcus sp.
GTGATGCACTTCAAACTTCCGAGCGACGTTATCGATATTTTCGCCGTTCTGGACGGCTTTGACGATGCGTTCTCTCAGCTCGATACCGTAGCCCCTGGCGCCCACAATCGTTCGCATGTACTTATTATGCCACTTGCTCTAGTGCTGAAGCTGGTTCAGTTTCTGAGCCGAGACGCCTACTCCTTCAGGCCAGCCCCGGCCTCACCCGCGAAGCGCGTCACGTCGCGGCTCAGCACCCGCAGATCGGCGGCGTCGCCCTCGGCCCGCACGACGCTCAGGCCGTGCTCGGCGGCTTCGAGCAGGATCAGCGCGGTCAATCTGCCCGCCGCGTGCCGGATGTGCAGCGCCTCGCCGCCCGGCAGCGTGCCTTGATCGGCCTCGCTGAGCAGCGTCCAGGTGGCGTCTGACGGGACCAGCGCCAGTTGCTGCTCCGGCACGGCCAGGCGCCAGAGTTCCCGCTCCAGCCACTGCACCACGTCCAGCCGCCCGGCGACCAGACCTCGGCGGATACTCGGCTGCGGCGAGTTGAGCGCAATGGCCGCGCCGCCGCGCCGGGTCGTGACGCCGCCTGCCGCACGGATCAATGCCATGCCCGCCGCGATGTCCCACTCGCTACGGGGCGACATGGTAAACGTCGCGTCGAGGGCGCCGGAGGCGATCAGCGCCAGCTTGAGCGCGATGCTGCCGGAGGGCTGCATGTTGCGGATGGGGTACTGGTGCAACTCGCGTTTGTGCTCCGTGTCCGAGACGCCGATCACTGCCGTTTCGGGTGGACGGGCCGAGAAGCCGCTGGACGTGCCGTTATGCCACACACCGTCCCCCACCACGCCCAGGTATAAATCCTGGTGGGCCGGGGCGTAGACCACGCCCAGCACCGCCTCGCCGTTCACGCTCAGACCGATGCTGACGCAGAAATCCGGGCTGCCTTCCACGTACTCCTTGGTGCCGTCAATCGGGTCGATGATCCAGACGCGGGACTTACTCAGCCGCTCGGCGTTATCCGTCAGCTCTTCGGACAGGATGCCGTCGTCCGGGAAAGCGGCGCTCAGCCCGGCCACGATCAGCGCGGAGGCTTCGGTGTCGGCCAGCGTCACGGGGTCGTCGGGCGAGGTCTTGTACTCGACGGCAAAGCCCTGGGCGCGGTGACGCATGAGCAAAGCTCCGGCTTTCAAGGCCAGCGCTTCGGCCAGAGCGCGTTCGGCGGTGAGGTCAGTAGACATGTCCAGCAGCATAAAGCCTATGTCCGGAAGGCTCGTTGTCCAGCTTTCCCGGTTGCCCAGCCGCCTCAACCCCGCTAGACTCGCGCCATGTGTGCAGTCGCGGTTTCCAGACGTGCCAATTTCGGTCACTGACAGGGACGCCGGATCACCGCGCCCCCGACGTCCACACGAGTCGGGGGCGCTGTTTATCGGCACCCGACCTCGCTTCCCCGACCTCAACCCAAAGGAGAACCCATGACCACCTCAAGACTGCCCCGCACCCTGACGCGCGAACTCGGCGCGCACGACGGCCAGCCCGTGCGCCTGCAAGGCTTCGTCCACGCCCGGCGCGACCTGGGCGGCGTGCAGTTCCTGGTGCTGCGCGACAAATCCGGCCTGGCCCAGTGCGTCGGCTCCGGGCTGAGCTTGCCCTTGCCGGAGAGCAGCGTGGAGATTCTGGGCACCGTCAAGGCCCACGCCAAGGCGCCCGGCGGCTTCGAGGTGCAGGTCAGCGAGCTGCGGGTGCTCTCGGCGGCCACCGAGGCGTCGCCGCTGGAGATTCCCAAGATGGAATGGAACGTGGCCCCCGAAACCATGCTGGATTACCGCTACGTCTCGGTGCGCGGGCTGCGCGAGCGGGCGGCCCTGAAGGTCCAGGCCGAGCTGGTCTTCGCCTTTCACAGCCACCTCAGATTGGAGGGCTTCACCGAGATCAGCACGCCCAAGATCGTCTCGGCGGGCGCGGAGGGCGGGGCCAACCTGTTCAAGCTCGACTACTTCGGGGAGCAGGCGTACCTGGCGCAGAGTCCGCAGCTCTACAAACAGATCATGGTCGGCGTCTTCGAGCGCGTCTACGAGGTCGCCCCGGTCTACCGCGCCGAGGAACACGCCACCAGCCGTCACCTGAACGAATACCTGAGTCTGGACGTGGAGATGGGCTTCATCGACTCCGAGGAGGACGTGATGGACCTGGAGACCCGTGTGCTCGCCGCCATGATGGAGCGCCTCAAGACCGAATGCGCCCATGAATTCGAGCTGCTGGGCGCCACCATCCCAGCCGTGCCGGAGCACATCCCCCGCATCACGCTGCTGGACGCCCGCGAGCTGGTCACGCAGACCTTCGGGCACGCGGTGGGCGGCAAGGACCTCGACCCCGAAGCCGAGCGGCTGCTGTGCCAGCACTACGCGGGGGCGCTGGGCAGCGACTTCGTGTTCGTCACCAAGTATCCCCGCGCCGCCCGGCCCTTCTACGCCCATCCGGAAATCAATGCGGACGGCACGCTGAGCCCGGACATCACACGCGGCTTCGATCTACTCTTCCGGGGCATCGAGATCACGTCGGGCGGGCAGCGCATCCACGACCACGCCATGCTGATGGACTCCATCCGCGCCTACAGGATGGACCCGGCGGCCATGACCGGCTACTCGGAGGTCTTCAAGTTCGGCATGCCGCCGCACGGGGGTTTTGCCATCGGGGCCGAGCGGCTGACCGCCAGGCTGCTGGGCATCAGCAACGTCAGATACGCCCGCGCCTTCCCGCGTGACCGGAACAGACTGACGCCGTAAGT
>NZ_JANYGJ010000024.1 GCF_025362455.1 Deinococcus sp.
GCCGCCCGGCAGCCGCTGGGACGCCAGGCGCAGCCGGAGGAGGTGGCGCGGGTGGTGGTGTTTCTGGCCTCCGGGGGAGGGTCGTTCATGACCGGCTCGGTGGTGACGGTGGACGGCGGCTGCACGGCGACGTTTAACCACGGATAGGAGTCGCCTTCACCAGCACTCATGTGGGATTAACAGAATTCCATGCATGTAGTGGGAACGCTGCCCGGTGGCCCCTCACCCCGCTGCTGCTCAGCGCCCCTCTCCCACAAGGGCGAGGGGTCAACAGCGCCGTCCTGAGTTAGCAGAGAATCAAGTTAGTCCCGTGTCACACCAGCTTCAGCCCCCCAACCGGCGGCCCCGGAAACTCACTCACCGCTGGCTCGGAGGCGCCCAGCAACTCGCGCACGGCCCGGACGCCCTGGTCGATGGCGCTGTGGGTGTAGGCGTAGGCGCCCGAATCCGAGTTGGCGATGGCGACACGCCCCCAGCCGCGCCGGGCCGCCGTGATCGGCAACGGTCCGGCAGGCCAGTAGGCGTCGTTGGGGCGCATGTATTCGTAGGTGTAGCCGTGCGCCCAGCGGTTGTTACTGATCGCGGCGATGTCGCGGGCCGGGTCGAAGTCGGCGCCGCTCAGCGCCCCGGCCAGCAATCGGCGGGTCTGGCGCTCGTAGTCGGCCAGCGTCAGGCGCGTCATTTCCATGCGGCCCGCATTGGACTGGGTGCGGGCGTCCTGGCCCGCTTGCCCGCCCGGAATGCGGCGCAGGTGCAGCACCACCGGGTCGCTGGCCTTCTGGGCAAAAGTGTAGCCGCCCATGCTGACCGGAAAGTCGAGGTCGGCCCCGATCCAGAAGTGACCCGGCGAGGTGATGGCCTCAAGTTTGAGCTTCTCGAAGGCTCGCCAGTTGCGCAGCACGACGTTGGTGTAGATCAGCGGCACCTTGACCTGATCGCGCAGGGCACCGACTTGCGCCGCGCCCAGCTCGCCTGTCAGGTACGGAATGACCCGGTGCCAGCAGGCCAGCACCACCCGGCCCGCCACCACGCTGCGGGTCTCGCCCTGGTAGACGTAATCGACCTGGACCTGTTTGGCGCTGCCGGGGTCGCCCAGGTGCCGGACGCGCACCGCCGTGCTGCTGAGGCGCACCCGCACCGGCTGGCCGGACACGTCGAGCCGGGCGGCGCTCACGTTCACCAGCGGCAGCGTCTCCATGCCCTGGCCGGGCACCGCCGCCGGAATCAGCGAGCGCAGCAGGGCGCGGGCCACGCTGGCGTTGCCGTCGGGGAAGTGGTAGATGTACTTGTCTGGGTCGGTGGCCAGCAGGCGTCCGCTGGGGCTCATGGCCTTGTCCGGGCGCCCACTCAGGCCCAAGCCGTCAAAACCGGGATTGCCGTTGGCCCAGGCGTCCAGGGCACCCACGATGTCGGTTCCGGCGCCGAAATACTCGCGGGTACTGTCGGCAAAGTAGGTGTCGAGCTGTGGATCGGCGCCCACGGTCTTCAGCAGGTAATCGCGGTAGGTCATCTTCGAGAGCAGCGCCCGTTTCTCAGCCTCGCTGCGGCCCTTCAGGTAATCGCGGGGCGCGTCGATCAGCTCGGTCAGGTCGCGCCTGGCCTTGGCGTTCAGCGGCGTCTGCGGCACCCAACTGGCCGCCTTGCCCACCCGGCGCACGGTGGCTGAGCGGCCAAACACCGCCTTGTCGAAATAGGTGCCCGGCTCCAACTGGCGGCGGCTGGCCCAGTCGCCGTCGTAGTAACCCTCGAACTTCTTGGGCTCGATGCTGACGCTGTGTAGCATCTCTTTGACCGCCGGACTGAAATAGCTCGGCGACTGAAGCGACTGCGAGCCACCGTAACCGATGACGGTGCGCCCGCCGACCTTGAAGGTGTTGCGCTGCGCGTGGCCGCCCACATCGGCCAGCGGGTCGATCAGCAGAATCCGGGCCTTGGGTTGCAGGCGCCTGAACTCGTGCGCCGCCGCCAGCCCGCTGATGCCCGCACCGACCACCACCAGGTCGTAGATTTCGCCGGTCGGCGCTGCCTTGGGCGGCGTGTAGGTTCCGTCGCGGATGGCGTGCATGACGGCGTTGCTCGCCTCGGACTGGCCCAGCAAGCTGCTTTGGATGGGCGCCGCGTTGGTTGCCGCCGCCGCCCGGCCCCAGGGTAGTGAAGCCTGGGCCGCCAGCGCCGCCGCGCCGTAGGCCACGCCGTTCAGAAAGTCGCGCCGGGCGATGCGGCGGTTCATCCCCAGGGCGCGGTCCTCGGCAGTGCTGGTTAGATCCGGGCTGGATTGTGGGTCCGTGGAATTGAGCGGATTGGCTGGATGATTGTCCTCTGGCTCACTCATAAGAACTCCTTTCGCTGTTCAGACGCCGAAACTGACGTACTTGACCTGCAAGTATTCATCCAGGCCCCAGTGACCGCCCTCGCGGCCCACGCCGCTGTTCTTGAAACCGCCGAACGGCGCCTGCGCCGCCGCGCCGACCGGGCCGCCGTCGTTGACGCCGATGATGCCGTACTCCAGCGCCTCGGTGACGCGGAAGGCCCGCGAGAGGTCACGGGTGAAGACGTAGGCAGCCAGCCCGTACTCGGAATCGTTGGCGAGCCGCACAGCTTCCTCATCGCTGGAGAAGCTGACGATGGGCGCCACCGGCCCGAAGGTTTCCTCGCGCAGCATCAGCGTGCCGGGCTGCACGCCGCTGAGGACTGTCGGCGCAAAGTAGCGCCCGGTCAAGGTCTGCCCACCGGTCTGAAAGGCCGCGCCGCGCTCCACCGCGTCGGCGACGTGGGCGCTGACCTTGGCGTGACCCTGATCGTCGACCAGCGGCCCGATTTCGGTGGCCGGGTCGAGCGGGTCGCCCACCTTCAATTTGCTGGCGGCCAGGGCGAAGGCGTCCGCAAACTGTTCGGCAATACTTTCGTGGACGTAAAACCGGTTGCTCGAAATACAGGTCTGTCCGGCGTTGCGAAACTTGCTGACGATGCTCTCGCGAACCGCCAGCTCGATGTCGGCGTCGGCGAACACGATGGTGGGCGCGTGGCCGCCCAGCTCCAGGCTGACGCGCTTGAGGGTAGTCGCGGCCTGGGCATACAGCAGCCGCCCCACGTCGGTGCTGCCGGTGAAGGCGATCTTGCGGACGCGAATATCGTCGAAAAAAGGCTTGCTGAAGCTGGCCGGATCGGACGCCGCCAGCACCTGCAAGGTTCCCGCCGGGCCGCCCGCCTGACGCCACAGCTCGGCGAGCAGCAGCGCGGTCAGCGGCGACTGCTCGGCAGGCTTGAGAATCACCGTGCAGCCTGCCGCCAGCGCGGGCGCAGCCTTGCGGGCGATCATCGACATCGGGAAGTTCCAGGGGGTCACGGCGTAGACCACGCCCAGCGGCTCGCTGCGGGTCAGGCCGCGCTTGTGGGCAAAGCGGCTGGGCACCCGCTCCCCGGCAATCTGGCGGGCGGCGTCCACGTAGAATCGGATATAGCCGTTGCCGCCGCCGATCTCACCGTGCGCCTCGGTGACGGGTTTGCCCATCTCCAGCGCCATGACCCTCGCCATCTGCGGCGCGTGTTCGTCGATCAGGTCCGCCCAGCGCGACAGGATCTCGGCCCGCTTGAAGTTGTCGAGTTTCCAGGTGTCGAAGGCGACCAGCGCGGCCTCGATGGCGTCCACGGCTTCCTGCGGGCCACAGTCGGCGACCTGGGCCAGCGCGGAGCCGTCGTGGGGCGTATCCACCGTGAAGGTGCGTGGCAGGGCACGCCACTGCCCGGCGATGAAGGCTCCGGTGGGCACATCGGCGAGTTCGGGGCGGACGGTGGGGGTCTGTGTCATGGGCAACCTCGGTGGTGGTTCAGGTGGGGACGGGGCTGGAGATGTTATGGGCGACTCCGCCAACATAACTGCCTTGAACGGGAATAGCTGCCGGGCGGGCACTGTTCAGTGGATCGGCGCCCAGCACGGTGAGATCGGCCCACTTGCCGATTTCCAGGCTGCCCCGGTTGCCCTCGTCGCCCTGGGCGCGGGCGCCGCCGAGCGTGTAGGCCCGCAGGGCTTCGAGCGGCGTGATGGCCTGGCCCGGCACCATCGGCTCCTGCACGGCGGCCTGGAGGCCATGCAGCGGACGCACCTCGCGCACCACCGGCCCGTCGGAGCTGAGCGCCAGGTTGAGCCCGGCGTCCAGCATCGAGCGTAGCGGATAGGTACGCGGCAGGAATTCAGGCGGCAGGTAGCGCTCGAAATTGCCACGCAACTCGTGCAGAAAGATGGCCTGCGGAACGGCGTGGACGCCGAGCGTGTGGGCACGCGCCAGATGCTGCGCCGATGGCAAGCCGAAGTGTTCGATGCGGTGCCGCAAATCGCTCGGATGTTCGCGGTCCAGCCGCTCGTACACGTCCAGAAGCTGATCGAGCGCCCTGTCCCCGATGGCGTGCGCCCCGATGCAGAAGCCCGCCTGGTGTGCTTCCCTTGCCAGCTCGTATAGCTCGTTCGTCTCGAAACGCAGAAAGCCCCGTGTGGGCTGAATGGTATTCCGGTAGTCCTGGGACAGCGCCGCCGTCGCCCCGCTCAGTCCGCCGTCGGTAAAAAACTTGACCGAATCGCAGCGCAGCATGTCTGAAACGTGCTTCTCCGGCAGCGGGTAGGTCTCGCTGCCCCCGTCCGGCCTGCGGATGTAGAGCAGGTTGACCCTAATCGGCAAGGCGTGTCGGACGTCCAGGGCACGGTAGGCGGCGTACAGCGGCGGATCGACGGCGGGGTCGGTGACGCTGGTGAGGCCCAGGGAAGCCAGATAGTCCAGCCCGGCCAGAATCCAGCGCTCGTACTGCGCCTGATCGGGTTGCGGCATGGCGCGGGTGACCAGGCCGAAGGCCGTCTCGTACAGCAACCCCGCCCCGAAGTCGATCTGGCCGCCCGCTGGTGTGGACGTACTGGCGTTGATCCGGGCCGCCTCCAGCGCCGCCGAGTTGACCGCGTGGATGTGGGCACAGGTGCGGGTCAGGAGCACCGGGTTATGTGGCGCTACTTCGTCCAGCTTCTGCCGGGTTGGCGACTGTCCGCCCGTCAGCGCCTCGTTCCAGCCACGCCCGATCAGCCATTGGCCGGGTTCCAGGCTCGCCGCCCGCTGCGCCACCTGCGCGTGCAGCTCATCCATCTCGCCGACACCGCGCAGGTCGAGGCTGGTGGTCCGCAGTTGCCCCACCTTCCAGACGTGGATGTGAGCGTCGTTCAGGCCCGGCGTGACGACGGCGCCGCCCAGGTCACGGCGCTCGACTGCCGGGCTGGCCTGCGCCTGGACGCTCTCCAGCTCGCCCAGAGCCGCAATCTTGCCGTCCCGAATCAGCAGGGCCGACACTTCACGGTTCCCGGCGTCGAGGGTCAGGAAGCGGGCGCCGGACAGCAGCAATTCGCTCACGCCCTCGCCTGCTCCGGCCAGCCCATCTTTTCCGGCCAGCCCAGATCCGGGTTGCGCCAGACGATGAACACGCCGTAATTGCAGCAGCTCGCGTCGTCCAGGTAGTCGGGGATGATGCCCCAGACGCGGTAATGCCGCTTGAGCTGCACGCTCAGCACCGGGTCTTGCAACTCGTTGAGGACGACCCGGTGGACATATTCCTCGATGGGCATAACCTGGGCGTGGCGGCTGTAGCCCTTGGGCATGGCCCCGGCGGCGTGCCCGCGCAGTTTCAGGCGGCGTACCAGGGCCTGCCGCGCCGAATACAGCAGCGTGCTCAGGCCCTGGCCCCGGTAGTCGGGATGCACGCCGATATCCGCGCCGTAGAGCCACCGGCCCTGCGGCTGGTGGGTGCTGAGGGTGTTGTCGCCGACCTCCTCCATGTAGGGGTGGGCGTAGCGGGCGAAGTCGATGTCCAGAATCAGATCGGTGCTGCTGGCCGCCACCCGGCCCTCCAGGCTGTCCCAGACGGCGAACTGGCCTTCAGGGAAGATCTGGAGCTGCGCGCGGAAATGCTCCGGCCCCATCAGCTCGGCCTCGCTGAGATCGGGGAAGCAGGCCCGCTGCACGGCGCTCAGGCCGTCGGCCATCCAGACCTGAGACGGCAGCACCCAGTAGCGCCCGTTCGTGCTGGACGCCAGGCGCGGCAACTCGGCGACGGATTCGAGTCCAGCACTCTCCGGTCCAACATGGTCGGGTCCAGGCTTCACCCCGTTCACGACGAAAAGCTGGTTTCAGACTTCTTCTCGTCCCAGACCTCACGCACGACCCCGGCCACCACGCCCAGCGCCTCCTCAAGCTGCTCCTGGGGGATGTTCAGCGCGGGCAGGAAGCGCACGGCGTTGGTATACAGTCCCGCCCGCATCACGATCACGCCGCGCCGGAAACTGCGCTGGACAACTTCGAGCACGGGGTCGGGCCAGGGCGTGCGGGCCTCGTCTTTGATGAACTCGATGGCCATCATGCCGCCGAGGCCGCGAATGTCGCCCAGCGCCGGAACGTCCTGCTGCACGGCGCCGAAGACGCGCCGCACGGCTTCCTCGATGCGCCCGGCCCCGGCCAGGAATTCAGGATCGGTCAGCAGCTTCAGGCTCGCCACGGCCGCTGCTGCGGCCAGCGGGCCGCCGCCGTAGGTGCTGCCCACCGCGCCCAGGTGCGGCGCGTCCATGATCTCGGCCCTGCCGGTCACAGCGCTGATCGGCAGCCCGGCGCCCAGGCTCTTGGCGGCAATCACCATATCGGGAATCACCCCGCTATGCTCGATGGCGAACAGCTTGCCGGTGCGCCCGGAGCCGCTCTGGATCTCGTCGGCGATCATCACGGCGCCGACCCGCGTGCAGATTTCGCGGATCTTGCGCAGAAACTGCGCCGGAACCGGCACGATGCCGCCCTCGCCCAGCACCGGTTCGATGACGATGGCCGCGATGGAGGGGCCGTCGATGTAGGCCACCAGCGCGTGTTCGAGCTGGGCGTCGCACCAGTCGAGGTAGGCGGCCTCGCTCATGCCGGGCGGCATACGGAACAGGTTGGGCAGCGCCAGGCGGTAGATTTCCGGCGCGAACGGCCCCATGTTCTTCTTGAACAGGCCGTATTTGCTGGTCATGCCCATGGTCAGGTTGCTGCGCCCGTGGTACGAGCCCTCGAACACGACGATTCCGGCCCGGCCCGTATAGTAGCGGGCGATCTTGACCGCGTTCTCGACGGCCTCGGCGCCGCCGTTGGCGAGGATGGTCTTCTTGGGAAAGTCGCCCGGCGCGTGCGCGTTCAGCAGTTCGGCCACCTGCGCGTAGCCGTCGTGGTTGACGACCAGCATGCCGGGGTTGACCGCCTGCTGGGCCTGCTCGACCAGGGCGGCCACCACGTCCGGATGGTTGTGCCCGACGGCCAGCACGCCGATGCCGCCGATCAGGTCGATGATGGTGTTGCCGTCCACGTCATGAATCAGCGAGCCCTGCGCCGACTTGACGCTCAGGGCCACGACCTGCCCCAGCGCGGCGGTGACGTGCT
The DNA here is from genome assembly GCF_025362455.1 of Deinococcus sp. GTDB lineage: Bacteria > Deinococcota > Deinococci > Deinococcales > Deinococcaceae > Deinococcus. Next base: position 7,434 of record NZ_JANYGJ010000024.1, read on the forward strand.
GCTTGCGGCGGTTTTGCAATCGCACGCTCTCCGGGCCGGGCAGCCAGGTCGCGAGTTTGATAGCTCTGCTGGCCGAGGGGCTGGCAGGCTCGACGGCTGGTTCAGGGGCGGGCCGGGTGGGTGGGGTAGCAGTCATGGGGAGCCTCCGGGGGAAGTGGGGAGCGGGGCGCAGGACGCGGTGCGCGGTACGCAGGAACAGCTATTTGAGCTTGAAGTGCCTTCGTTCCTAGCTCCTCCCCCTTGAGGGGGGAGGCTGGGAGGGGGTGGGCTTAACCGCCGTCACAGCGCGGCTCAACGTCAACTTGACAGTATTACGGGAATTGAACGTCTAGCCTTCCCCCATCGCCGCTGCCAGCGCCTCTCCCAGAATCGCCAGCCCCTCGTCCAGGTCACGGTCCTCGGCGGTCAGGGGCACCAGGATGCGGATCACGCTGGCGTACATTCCGGCCTTGAGCAGCAGCAGGCCACGCTCGCGGGCCGCCTCGACGACGCGTTGGGCCAGCGCCGGGGCAGGTGTTTTGCTCGCCCGATCCTCGACTAACTCCATCGCCAGCATGGCGCCCAGGCCGCGCACCTCACCGATCTGGGGAAAGCGGGCGGCGAGGGCGTCCAGGCCGGATTTCAGGCGCTCACCCAGCCGCACCGCACGCGCCAGCAGATCGTCCTGATCGAAGATGTCGAGCACCGCGTTGGCCGCCGCGCAGGCCAGCGGGTTGCCCGCGTAGGTGCCGCCCAGGCCGCCGGGGGCAGGCGCGTCCATCATCTCGGCCCGGCCCAGCACGCCGCTGATCGGCAGGCCGCCGCCGATGCTCTTGGCGAAGGGAATCAGGTCCGGTTCGGCGCCGCTGTGCTCGATGGCAAAGAAGGTGCCGGTGCGCCCGACACCGCTCTGCACCTCGTCGGCGATGAACACGATGCCGTGCTGGGTACAGAGTGTACGCAGTCCCTGCAAGAAGGCGGGCGGCATCGGCAGGAACCCGCCCTCGCCCATCACCGGCTCGATGATGATGGCCGCCACCTGGGCAGCGTCCACGGTGGTTCGCAGTAGCTCGTGCAGCCGCTCCAGCGCGATTTCAGCCGTGACGCCCCGGTACTCGTAGGGCGCGGCGGCGTGATAGACCTCCGGCGCGAAGGGGCCGAAATTCTGCTTGTAGTAGCTGGCCTTGCCGGTCAGGGTCATGCCCATCAGGGTGCGCCCGTGAAACGAGTGGGTGAAGCTGATGACCGCCGGGCGACCCGTGTAGCTGCGGGCGATCTTGATGGCGTTCTCGGTGGCCTCGACGCCCGTGGTGAACAGCGCCGCCTTGACTGGCCCAGCAATCGGGGCACGCAGGGCCAGGCGGCGGCACAGGTCTATATAGCCGGGATACATGGTGACCTGAAAACAGGTGTGCAGAAAGAGTTCGGCCTGCGCCTGCACGGCGGCGACCACGCGGGGATGATTGTGGCCCACGTTCAGCACGCCGATGCCGCCCACGAAATCGAGGTATTCACGTCCGTCCACGTCCCATAGTCGGGCGTTCAGTGCCCGCGCCGTCACAATGGGGTGCGCGTTGGAGATGCCCCGCGCCACGTAGGTCTGACGGTCTTGCAGGTATCGGCTGGAGGGGTTGTCGCTGATCTGGGTTGAAGTGACAGGCGGGTGGTCTTGAACGGTCATACGAATTCACCTCGGAGTGAGCGGCGTCTGGTTGTGGTGGGGACGTTCGGATGGAAATTACAGTACGGCTTCCTCGTACTCGATGGGCACATGAACGTCGGGGGCGCCGCGCTTGAAGATGGCCCGCGTTACCAGGAACATGACCGGGCCACCCAGCAGCAGGCCACCGGCCAGTTTCAGGAAGCCCGGCCCCTCGCTGACGTAGGTGCTGTAGATGGCGATCAGGGTGATGGTGATGGGCAGCGCCGAGATGATCAGCACGCCGCTCAGGCCGCCCGCAATCTTGAAAGGCCGCCGCATGCGGGGCTCCTTGATTCTCAGGGCGATGAGGGCGGCGAACTGGAGCAGCAGACTCACTCCGTAGAGCATCACGGTGGTGACCGCCAGCGCCACGAAGGCCGAGGTGGCCAGCGCCGAATAGATGACGGCGCACAGGATGATCGAGACCACCGGGGTGCCGTACCTGGGGTGGCGGGCGGTCATGAAGGCGGGCAGGTACTTGTCGGCGGCCAGCGTCGCGGGGATGCGGCTGTTGCTCATAATCATGGCGTTGAACAGCCCCGCCGCGCAGAACATGCCGCCCAGCGCCACCCAGACGCCCAGCCACTTGCCGCCGATGGCGGTGGCGAGTTCGGGAAACTTGGCGGTGTCGCCCCATGTGGTCCACTGCACGCCCGAACTCAGGCCCGCTAGCACCGGCAGCAGGTACGCCAGCACCACCAGCGGCACGGCCAGGCGCATGGCCCTCGGAATCACCTTCAGCGGGTCTTTGATCTCTTCGAGCACGGTGCTCACGCTGTCCCAGCCCAGAAAGTTGTAGAGCACCACGAACAGACCGACCCCGAAAGCGCCCAGCAGGCCCGCCCCTGGCGGCGTGATCGGCCCCAGGAACGGCTTCGGATCGGCGCCCCACTTCAAAGCGGCCATCACGATCATCACGATGAACGGCGCGAAGACCATCGCGGCGAACAGTTTGCTGCTGTCGCCCACCGCGTGCGCGCCCCGGATGTTGAGCAGCACGAAGGCCACGATCAGCGCCGCCACCACCAGCCAGTGCAGCAGCGGGTTGGTGTCCAGCACGGTGATCCCGAAGGCGAGCTTCAGGAAACTGCTGGTGTAGTCGGCGAACAGCACCCCGAAACTGGCGGCGATGACCACCCCGTAGAGCCAGGAACTCCAGCCCTGCATGAAGCCCGCGAACGGCCCCAGGGCGCGTTTGACCCAGGCGTAGTAGCCGCCCGCCACCGGCATGGCGGTGGACAGTTCGGTGACCATCAGCACGGTGGGAATGCTGTAGATGAAGGGGGTCAGCAAGATCAGGATGATCGACATGCCCGGCGCGCTGGCGGCGATCAGCGGCTCGATGCCGAAGGCCCCGCCCGCCACCGCGAAATACACCACCATCACCACGCCCCAGAGCCCCAGTTTCTTGACGTGAACAGGCGAGGAGGCGGCGCTGCTGGCTGAATCGGCGTTGGTCTGAATCATATTCGGCCTCTCAGGTGGTGGGGAGAAACGCAAAGATCAAAGGGCCTGACCGGGTGCGTCCCAGCCAGGCAGCCTCACACGCCAGCCGAACTCAACGTTCAGGAAGGCGGTGGCCGGGATTGTCGGCGCGTCAGTTGTATATGGATCAGCGGCATTTTTCATAGTACGCCTTCAACCCCCCGGCAACGATATGGAATCCAGGCATAAAAAAGGTGGTACTTTCTTGTGTCGAGAGTACAATTCTGGTGATGAGATCCAGATGACCAGGCTCAGCGGTGCCGATGCGGCTTTCTGACGTGCTGGCGCTGCCAGTCTGCCAGGGCGCCGAACTGGTCGGAATAGGCGCCGCCGACCTGACGCGGGAAGTCACGCTGGCCCACGTCATCGACGTGCCGCAGGCCGAGCGCTGGGTCGGTGGCCAGACGCTGCTGCTGACCACCGGGCTGTCGTGGCCGCGCAGCCGCGCCGCCTTGCGGGCCTTCGGGAAGCGCCTGGCCGCGCAGCAACCCGCCGCCGTGGTGCTGGTGGTGCCGGGGCCGCTGACGGCTTTTCCGCCGGAGGTGGCGCGGGCGCTGGGCGCAGCGGGGATTGCGGCGTTGACCCTGCCCTACGCCGTGCCGTTCGCGGCGGTGGTTCAGGCGGTGCATCAGGGCATCTTGCAGGAACAGTCGGCGGTTCTGGAGCGCAGCGAGGCGATTCACCGTGCCCTGACCCTGGCGGCCCTGGGCGGTGGGCTGGAAGACGTGGTAGACACCCTCTCGCTGCATCTGGGACGCCCGGCGATGCTGATCGGCACGGCGGGTCAACGGCTGCTGGGGGCGCCCGGTGCCCCCTTCCCAGCGGCTCAATTTCCAACCGCCCAGTTCCCAACCGCCCAGGCGCTGCGGCGGGCACTGAACCTGCCGGGATCGGCGCCCAGGGCCGTACCCGGCGGCGGGCTGCTCTTTCCGGTACTGGTCCACGGCGAGCGCTCCGGGGCGCTGTGGATCGGGGCGCTGTGGATCGGGGCAGGGTGGATCGGGGCAGGGTGGATAGGAACAGCGGCGGTAGACCAGGATGCGGCGCATCAAGCTACCGGTCTGGAGCGCCGCCAGGCACCGGGCAAAGTGCTCGGTGACGATCTGGTGCGGCGATCTGCCGAGCACGCCTGCACCGTCGCCGCGCTGCTGCTGCTGGCCCGGCGCGATCTGGAGGCGCGGGAAGCCCAGCTCGGCTCGGCCTTTATCGACACCCTGCTCGAGGGGCGCTTCGTACCCGGCCCCGGTGCCCTGGACCGCGCCGGGCGGCTGGGCTTCGAGCGGCTGGACTTTGAGCGGCTGGGCTTCGAGCCACAGGGCGTCTATACCGTGTGTCTGCTCGACCTGCTCGAAGCGCTGCCGCTGACCGAGGCCGGGGTAATCCGCCGGGGACGGCTGGCCGGGGAACTCCGTGACGCCCTGGGCGCCCTGGGCACGCCGCCGCTGCTGAGTCCTGGCCTGGGACATATCTGGTTTTTGCTGCCGCATTCGGCAACCCAACCACTGCTCACCCCTGAGCGCCTCTGGGCGCTGCTCTCAGCGCAGACCCAGGCGGTGGTGGGGCTGATCTACAGCCGCCCCAGGTTGGGGGCGGCGGGCGTGGCTCAGGGCCGCAACGAGGCGCTGAGCCTGGCCGCGCACGCCGCTGCGGGCACCGTCAAAGGCTACACCGAACTGCTGATTCCCCGTGCGCTCAGCGGCGACACCGACGCCCAGCGCGACCTGACCGACGCCCTGCTGGGACCGCTGCGCTCGGTACGGGGCGGCTCGGCCCTGACCGAGACGCTGCGGGTGCTGTGCGCTTGCGGCTGGGCGCAGGACCGGGCCGCCGCCCAGCTCGGCATCCACAAGAACACCCTGCGCTACCGCATGGGCCGCGCCGAGGGGCTGACCGCCACCTCACT
>NZ_JANYGJ010000027.1 GCF_025362455.1 Deinococcus sp.
TTTCACTCAGGTCGATCTCAGCACCGTCCTGGCCGTCCAACACGCCCTCAACCACCGACCCCGCAAGGTCCTGGGGTACTGCACCCCGTATGAGGTACACTCCAACCATCAGACCCGTGCGTTAGCAACTTGAATTCGTCATTGCCTTTGCTCTTTCCTAGGAGGCATGCTGTCGTGAAGCCTTGGGAAGTTTTCGGAAATCAGCGCTGAAATAGACCGATAACAAGCCAATATCTGGCACCCAGCGATTAACTGATCCCCCCGCCTGACCACAGCACCTCCACGCACTTCAAATCACGCGGTTAATGGGGGTGCCCATCTTTCCCGCTCGATGCCCTGCCGGAATCCCCAACGTCAGTTTTGCAACAAAGCCGTTTCGGACTGGGACGCTCTGAGCGCCGAATACTTGTCGAGTAAGGTCAGTAACTAGTGGTGTCACAATCGAACTGTTTCGTAACTGGGTAAAGGACTGCTCCCGCCCAGTTAGGACCTCATGGTGCTCCCAAAACCCGTTTAACATGGAGTCAGGACGTAGGACGAGCAAAGAACTACGTGTAGCCGATGACGCAAAATCGGTTGGTTGGGGTTCGCCGACCCAGGAATAAACATCCGCTATAGCGGCGGGAACGGCGGCACACCGGCTGCCGTATTACTCGTTTCCTGCCACGCCGCCTCGACGTCCTCGGGATTAGCGGTGCGGGGGAGCGCTAATACGCCTGCGAGCTGTTTCGCCATGACGCAAAAGCCATGCTGAGACGAGTCGATGATACTTTCCCATGCCCATCGCACTTCCAAGCAACCCGCTCCAAGCGCGCGTAGCGTTGTCGATCGTGCGATCGCCCGAAAGCCGTCGAGCGTTGCCTCGGCCATCTCCGCTCCAAGCCCCGTCGCGAGGACGCCGCCATGCTCCCATACCGGCTCGCGCACATGAACAACGACACTGAGACGCGCCGAGCCGGGCGATCCGGCCGTAGCCGGCGTGAACATCCCGCCAAGACAACCCGCCCGACGCTCGCCCGTGTACCGTATCGCAGCATGAAGCGGTTCGCGATGGGACGATGGAAGCGCGGGCTGTCCCCAACTCACCACCCGGTCGCCAACATAGGCCGCTTCTGCGGGCACCCCATCCAGGTCAACAGAAAGCCAACCTCCGCCGGGCGTTTTTCGAATCTGGATGGTCGCGGGCTCATTCGTAGAGTGGTTGGGTGGGATCATCATGAGCAACTGCCGCATCCCCGCCGCGAAAGCGGCAGCACAGGTCTCCAGACCGCGGCAGTCTGTAACCTTCGACCGCTCGGGAATATGGGTGAGCGCGAAACATCCCGTGAGGTTTAGCTCTCCGCCGACGGTCAGTCCGTCCGGCAGGCGGGTGAGTGCCGTGCAGTTCGTAAGATTCAGCTCTCCGCTAACGGTCAGTCCGTCCGGCAGATGGGTGAGTGCCGTGCAAAATGCGAGGTTCAGCTTCCCGCTGAAGGTCAGCCCGTCCGGCAGCTGGATAAGTGCCGTGCAGTCTGTGAGGTCGAGCTCTCCGCCGACGGTCAGCCCGTCCGGAAGACGGGTGAGTGCCGTGCAGTTCGTAAGATTCAGCTTCCCGCCGACGGTCAGCCCGTCCGGCAGGTGGATGAGTGCCTCGCAATCTGAGAGGTCTAGCTCTCCGCCGACGGTCAACCTGTCCGGCAGGTGGGTGAGTGCCATGCAGTCCGTGAGGTCTAGCTCTCCGCCGACGGTCAGCCCGTCAGGCAGATGGGTGAGCGCTGTACAGAATGCGAGGTTCAGCTTCCCGTCGACGGTCAGCCCGTCCGGCAGGTGAGTAAGCGCCGTGCAGTTCGTAAGATTCAGCTCTCCGCCGACGGTCAGGTCATTCGGCAGGTCAGTAAGCGCCGTGCAGTCCGCGAGCCTCAGCCCTCCACGGAGTGTCAGCCCATACGACAGACGGGTAAGCGCAGGGCAATACGTGAGGTCTAGCTCTCCGCCGACGGTTAATCCGTCCGGCAGATGGGTGAGCGCTGTGCATCCCGAGAGGCTCAGGTCTCCGCCGACGGTCAGCCCGTCCGGCAGGTGAGTGAGCGCCTTGCATCCCGCAAGGCTCAGGTCTCCGCCGAGGATCAGCCTGTCGGGTAAACAGGCGAGCGCAGTGCATCCCGCGAGGCTCAGCCATCCGCCGACGGTTAACCCATCAGGTAGGTGGGCGAGCGCGGTACATCCCGCGAGGCTCAGCCACCCGCCGACGATTAGTCCGTCTGGCAGGTGGGTCAGCGTCGTGCAATCCTTAAGCACCAGTGACCCGCTGCAGTCGGATGCTCTGTAGTCTTTAATCCTGCGGTCAGCCTCATCCGCATCCATAATTACCTCCCATGCCAGTCCATCTGCCGGGCAGCACTACCCGACGATCAGCGGCTTTCGACAATAAGTCCATTACCACTACATTGCGAAAGCGACCGTTTGGTGGATTCAAGTTGCTAGCGCACAGCGTGACCCGGAGGGGCTACGCTTTCTCTGTCAAAGGAGAAAAGCATGTCCTACAACCGTTTCACGCTCCCACTACGGTATCAGCTCCAAGCCCTTGTGAGGGCCAAACATGCTCTTCGCGCTATTGCAGAGCAACTGGGCGTCCACCGCACCACCATCGCCCGCGAGTTGTCTCGCGCTGTGCCTTATGAAGCTGAGCTGGCACACCAGCACGCCCACGACGAACAGAAGCGCCGTCATCGACTCAGAATTCAAGAGAGCGTGTGGGACGGGATAAGCGAGCGGTTGAGGCTGTTTCACAGTCCAGAGCAGATTGCTGGACGCCACGAGTTGGAGGGGCAGGACTGCCCCTCCGTGGAGCGCATCTACCAGTACGTGTACGCTCACCCTGAATTGGCTCAATATCTGCGTCAAGGCCGTTCAGAACGTCGTTGCCGCTCCTTGCGTCGCCGCGCTCCACTGCTCTGGACGAGCATCACTGAACGTCCAGAGGCAGCCGATACACGCCAGGAAATCGGCCATCTGGAGGCCGACTTGATGGAAGGGGCCAAAGGGAAGGGAAGCCTGGTGGTGGTGGAAGACCGTTGCTCACGGCTGATCGCCCTCAATCTGGTCATGCGAAAAACAGCGGTGGAAGTCTACACGGCGATGGATAGCGTGCTGGACGGCCAGAAGGTCAACACCATCACGGTTGACCAGGGGCGAGAGTTCGTCCTGACCGAGACGCTCGGTCAGCAGTGGGGCGCGACAACCTATGCCTGCCACGCTCACAGCCCCTGGGAGAAGGGATCGGTGGAGAACACCAATGGTCTGCTGAGACAGTTTTTCCCGAAGGGAACGGACTTTACGGCTGTGGAACTGTCGACCGTATTGGCCGTTCAGCATCTGATGAACAACAGACCCCGAAAAGTGTTGGGGTATCGCACCCCCCAGGAGGTACACTCGGCCCATCAGAGTGGTGCGCTAGCAACTTGAACTTACCCTGTATGCCCGGACGAAAGACTTCACGCGGGTCGGGCTGTTCCTGGGGCACGCCAGCGTGGACACCACCCGGCGCTACGTGGCCGTTCTGGAAGACGACGTGGCCGCCGAGGTCGAAGACTTCTGAAGGCGACGGGTGTCGTCGGTAGGGCGAGGTAGGTATGCAGGTCCGAGGTCGTGTTCAGATCGATCTGCGTGTTCCCTGGCCCCTGCGCCTTGGCAGGTGGGTCTGAGCGTGGCGTCAGGCGCCGACGATACCCATCTCGATTTGCGGGTTCGACTGCGCTTTCCAGAGGGCACTGACGGGCAGGGCCATCAAGCGCTCCCCGAACGGCACGGCCCGGTCGCCGGTGTAGAGCACCACTCCCCGGTAGAAGCGTTCCCCGGCGTCCTCTTCCAGCGCGCGCAGCCCTTTGAAATCGCGCTCACTGACGGTGGCGCTGGCTTTGACTTCTACGCCCACTACCTGTCCTCCGCGCGCCTCAATCACAGCGTCGACCTCCTGACCGCTGGCAGTGCGGTAGTGGTGCAGGGTGGCGGCGACCTCACTCCAGCCGAGCAGGCGCTGGAGTTCACCGACCACGAAAGTTTCAAGCAGCGCACCGAAGCCGCTCCGGCGCTGCTCGAGCGACGCGGCGGTCTGGCCCAGCAGATGAGCGCACAGACCGCTATCGGCGAGCATCACCTTGGGCGCTTTGATCAGCCGCTTGCTGTGGTTGGTAGCCCAGGCGGGCAGAGTATACACCAGATAGAGGGCGCGCAGCAGATCGGTGTAGCGACTCAAGGTCACGTTGTTCAGCCCGGCGTCACGGGCCAGATCGCTGGTGTTGAGCAGATTGCCGCTGCGGTCGGCCAGAAGGGTCAGCAGTCGGGGCAATTCGCTCACCCCGCTAATCCGGCTCAGGTCGCGCACGTCGCGCTCCATAAGGGTTCTCAGGTAATCGGCAAACCAGGCGTCCCGGCGGCGAGCTGAGCGGGTGATCACTTCAGGATAGCCGCCGCGTAACACCCGCTCCTCAAGATCGTGCAGGGGAAAACCGTGCGGCCACGCCTTGGCGAATATCTTGTCCACGAAGTTCTCACGCTGCCCCCCCTCCAGCTCGCCCTGCGAGAGGGGCCAGAGGTGATGCACACTCATGCGCCCGGCCAGTGAGTCGGCTACGCGTGGCAGGGTCAGGACGTTGGCGCTGCCAGTCAACAGGAACCGGCCTGGGCGTCGGTCGCGGTCAATGCTGGCCTTGATGCTCAGCAGGAGCTCTGGGACGCGCTGCACCTCGTCGATCAGCGCGCCGTCCGGCAGGCGCTGGACAAACCCCACCGGATCGCTGCGGGCCGCCGCCAGAGTGGTGAGGTCATCCAGGGTGTACCGGTGGGGGCTCAGGGCACCAGCCAGGGTACTTTTTCCCACCTGGCGGGCACCAACGATCATCACGACGGGGGTATCAGTCAGGGCCTCGCGGATGGCGGGTTCCAACAGGCGAAGATACATTTGGATAATTTAACAGTAGGTGACAGATTATTCAACAGTGCTAGTCAGAAATCCGAAGTGATACCCACGCCCCACGTCGCCTGGGAAGAGGTTCGTCGGGCGCGAAGTGGCGTGCACGTGAGTATCCTTTCAGGGGAACTGTCCGTTCAGGGCAGCAGCGCCTGCGACAGAGCTCCTTGCGTATTCCGGTCGTATGCGGCCAGTGATTCCAGCCGAATGCGGCGGCCGATTTTGGCCTAATGCGGCACCCAGAGCTGCTCTGTCCGGCACGCGAGACTCCACCGTCATCCTGAAGGATGACCAAGAAGCGTGTTGCCATGCGAAATATTCGGGAAGTTCTTCGCCTCAAGCTTGATCTGGGCTACAGCGACCAACAGGTGAGTCGCAGTGTCAGGGTGGCCCGAAGCACCGTGCAGAAGTACGTTCAACGGGCTCAGGAGGCAGGTTTGACCTGGCCTCTCCCATCAGATCTCGATGATCTGCAACTCGAAGCAACGTTGTTCGGTCCACGGGACCGAACAACCACAGCAGCGGCGATTCAGCCCGACTGGGCGCAGCTCGACCGCGAACTGCACCGGAAAGGGGTCACGCGGCGACTGCTGTGGGAAGAACACCGCCGTCAGCATCCAGATGGCGTGCAGTACTCGACGTTCGCCGAACAGTACCGCGTTTGGAAAAGCACCGCTGGGCTGTCGATGCGTCAGGTCCACCGGGCGGGCGAGAAGCTGTTCGTCGACTATGCCGGTCTGACCTTGGCCATCACCGACCCCAGGACCGGGGTCAGTCACCCCGGTCAGGTGTTCGTGGCGACGCTCGGCGCGAGTGACTACACCTATGTCGAGGTGACCCGGACCCAGAGCAGCGAGGACTGGCTGTCCTCGCACGTTCGGGCGCTCACATTTTTCGGTGGCGTGCCCGAAATGATCGTGCCAGACAACCTCAAGACGGGCGTGACCCACCCCAGCCGTTATGAACCGGAACTCAACCGCGCGTATGCCGAGTTTGCCGAGTATTACGGCGTCGCCATCATCCCCGCAAGGGTTCGCAAGCCGAAAGACAAGGCCCTGGTCGAAGTCCACGTGCAGATTGCCGAACGCTCCCTGCTGGCACCATTGCGGGATCAGGTGTACTTCAGTGTGGCGGCTGCTAATGAAGCGCTCTGGGGACCGCTGCGGGAACTCAATCTCCAACCCTTTCAGAAGCGGCTGGGAAGCCGCTTCGAACTCTTCACCGAGTTGGACCAGCCAGCTCTGCGTCCCCTGCCGTCTCAGCCTTTCGAGATCGCCAGCTGGAAACGCACCACCGTTGGGCTCGACTACCACGTCGAACTGGCAGGTCACTTCTACAGCGTGCCGTACCGGCACGCGAAGACGTCGGTCGATCTGCGACTCACGCCCCACCTGGTCGAGGTGTTCCTGAACAGCGTACGGATCGCGGTACATCACCGGGTGCTGGACCCGTCCAGCACCCATGCCCGGCAGACCACCCTCAAGGAACATATGCCGCCACACCATCAGCGCGTCGGTGAGTGGACGCCACAGCGTCTCCGGACGCGCGCCGCAGAGATCGGCCCTGGCACAGCGCAGCTAGTCGAGGCGTTGCTGAGCGCCAGTCGCCACCCGGAACAGTGCCAGCGGTCCTGTCAGGGGTTGTTTAAGCTCGCGCAGGCCTACGGCGTTGAGCGGCTGGAAGCTGCTTGCTGCCGGGCGGTGTTCCTACAGGCATTCAGCTACCGCAGCGTGGAATCCATCCTGAAGCACCACCTGGACGAGCTTCCCCTCACGCCAGAAGATCCGGCACCACGGGTGTCGGATCACGTCAACGTACGTGGCCCTGCGTACTACGGGCAGAACACCGCTCCAGAGACGGTTGAGCGCCTTTCACCCCTTCCTGAATACGAGTTCGACCCCACCCTGAACTGAGGTTTCTATGCTGCCACACCCAATTACCCACCAACTCCGTACCCTGAAGCTCGACGGGATGGCCCAGGCCATCCAGGAGCAGCAGGAACAGCCCCAGGCACGTGAACTCAGCTTCGAGGAGCGCCTGACGCTCCTCGTGGATCGGGAACTCGCCCACCGCGACGGCCGTACCACCCAGCGCCGCTTACTCGCCGCACGTCTCAAAGTTCAGGCCACCCTGGAAGATGTTGACACCAAGCACCCGCGCGGCCTGGACAGCAAGCTGCTGCGGACCCTCGGAGAGGGTCTGTGGATCAAGGAGAAGCGCGGGGTGATCATCACCGGCCCCACCGGAGTCGGCAAGACCTTCATCGGCTGCGCACTGGCCCACCAAGCTTGCCGGAAGGGCTACAGCGCCCAGTACGCTCAGACAGGCCGACTGTTGCAGGAACTGATTCTGGCGAAGGGGGATGGTCGCTATCTGAAGTTGCTTTCACAGCTCGCCAAAGTTCAGGTGTTGATCTTGGACGACTGGGGACTCGATACCCCGTCGGCGGAAGGGCGCCGAATTTTGCTCGAGATCCTGGATGACCGGTATGAACGTGGCTCGACCATCATCACCAGTCAGTTCCCAACCACCGTCTGGCACGAGAATCTTGGCGACCCGACCCTGGCGGACGCGATCCTTGATCGCGTCCTGCATCACGCCTACCGCATCGAGCTCAAAGGAGAAAGCCTGAGAAAGAAGGACCGAAAGGTGACTGCGGTGAAGTCCGAACTCCTAGAATGACCTCAGCTCGTGACCGGATTGAGGGGTGCCGCGTGCCACCATACTTGGGTGTCGCATTAGGCCGGAATTGGGTGCCGCATTGGCTGGAATACACACTCCTTGTGCCGTCGATCTCAAACAAGGCGGAGTTGAATCTGGGACGGGGCATTGGCGCACACATCCGGTGGCTTCTGTTTGAAGGTTCGGACCAGTTGACACCACCAGTCATGACGCACACCCTGACCGCCCACAGCGAACGATTCGATCAGGCCGACGAACCGAGCGTCGCCAACCGGCCACATCGCCAGTCCGAACGCTAATACCTGTAAAGCAGTTTACTGCTTTACAGGTATACCGTCACAAACAGCGCCGAACCGCCTTGCTTCATGCCAACGTATCGCGTGTCCCTGAGCGGCGCCGGATCAACCGCCTGCCGGTGTCGTGAGCTGTTCGCACTACGTCGCCGTCTCAATGAGGCTAGGCTACGGAGTGCGAATGAAGCGCCGTATACAGCCGCTCTGGCCTTACACCTGTTCTCCTCTCCCCTACTGGCCTCCACCGGCCCTGCGCCCGCCTGATCGGTGCCGGGAGTCGCGCTTACGGCGTTCCCCACCATGAGCACCTTTGTCAACTTACTGCTTTACTGCTTTACTGCTTCAAGAATCAGCCAGCTTTATTTTGTTTCGTGGCGGTCCAGGTAGTCGCGCAGGGCCTGGTCAAGCACACTCTTGATGCTGGGACGTATACCTGGGGTGCGGGCCGCCTTGAGCTGAGCGACATGAATATTCAGGCGGCGACTGATCTCGGCGTCCAAGTAGTTGGTGAAGCGCACCTCCTGGGCCTCCGGTGCGGATGGCGCTTCAAGTGATTGCTGCTTTACTGACTTACTGCTTTGCTGTAGTCCAGCCAGTACGCCGAACTTGGTGCCCTTTTCAGCGGACATCTCTCATCACCTCCCTGACCACAACTTCGTAATCGAGCCACACCAGCTTGGCGTAGCGGTCACCCTTGACGTCACGCACACTGACACCCTCGCGGGCCGCCTTGCTGACCGCCACCGCGTGGCGGATGTCGCGGCTGAACATGGGGATCTCAGCTCGGTCCAGTTCCAGCCGCAGGTCAAGCCCGTCCGCATTGGGGGCGGGCGGCACATCAGTGATAAGCACCCGGTAATTGCGAACGTCGTGACCGATCAACGGCGCCAGTGTGGCCACCAGGCCGTCGGCACTCACGCCGTCAGGCTTGGTCGGCACGATCAGCAGCGCAGAGTTCCGCGCCAGATCGACCAGTTCCTCCTGACCCTCACCGCCTTTGGTATCCAGCACCACGAAATCGTAGGCGTCGCGCTCGAAGGTCTGCCTGGTGAAATTGGAATACAGGGTGGTTTCAAACGCCCAGGTGTAGCCAGCGTTTTTGGAGGTCCATTTACTGGCCGACTGCAAGCGCTCGTCGGCGTCTACCAGCAGGGTGTTGCCCTTGACCGCCAGATGCGCCGCCAGCGTCACTGCCGTCGTGGTCTTCCCTACCCCACCCTTCTCCGAGGCCACACTGATCAGTTTCATGGCTTAATATAGCAGTAAAACAGATTAGCAGTAAACTTTTATATCGATATTACCTGCATGCAAATCGTGCCTGGGAGCTATCCAGCCTTCAAATGAACACCCGACGGTATAGCAGTTTACTGTTATACCGCTAAGACAGTATGGCGCCCTGACCGTACCCATTGGCAGCGTAGGGCCTGGCCGTGAACACCCTAAAATTGGAACCTTTGGGGAAGGGGAGAGGGGGAGCACCAACCTCCCCGCCAGATTCTTGGTCAGGAACAGGATGTCTTCAGATTCCGAATCAGTTGGTGGCGGAGCAGGGGCAGAAGGTCCGCTCGCCTTCAAAGCCTCCGCCGGTTCCGGCGGTAGACGCTACGTACCGTTGCCCGGAATTCTTCGGGTGTATAGGGCTCGTGGCGGCCTTTGGTATTGACTGGGGGTTGCAGGCTGATCCAGTACGGCCCCACCTCCAGCGTCTCCCAGGACTGGTAGTGATGATCGCGTAACGCCCTGACCAGCACGAAGCCGCCCTCGTTGCGCCCCCGCTGCCGGGCAACGTGCAGGGCGTAGTCGATCAGCTCGCCCACGTCGCGCCGGGTGCCCGCATCGACCTCCGGCGGCGTGACCTCATCCCTATCAGCTTCGGTTACCTGCTCGGCAGCCAGACCACAGAGCTGCCGCAACGGTAAGACCTTGCCGCCAACCGTCACGGCTTCGGGAATCGCCTGGCGCAGTAGCACTTTCTTCTCGTCCAGCCGCAGGTACGCCCCCACGTCAGTGGTGCTGGGTGGCAGCATCACCAGCCCGCCGTCGCCCCGGATGTCCAGGCCGGACGGCAGGATGCTCTTGGCTTTGGCGTTGATGGTCTGCACATGCCAGCCGGGGTGACGGATATAGACGTGATACCCGCCGCTGGGCGTTCGGACATGCGGCGCAAGCTTCAGGTGGCCCAGCAGTTCGACCCCGGCGCCCAGATCGAAGTCCAGCGCCACCAGGTTGGACAGTTCGCCCGTGACCAGCGCCAGGCCGCCCGCCCGGAAGCTCAGAAACCAGGTTTTGAGTTCACGGTCGGTGGGGGGCCGCTCGCGCAGCGTGGTCCAGCTCGCCCGGACCCGGCCTCCCTCTTCATCCCAGACGCTGTGCCCAGTGGCTTTCAGCGCGGCGTAGTGCGGCTGCTTGGCGTAGGCGCCGCCCGTGCCCGCTGGAACGAGGCTCAGACCCGCCTCGACGTACTGGCTGGCGGCGCGGTAGAGCTGCTGTGGGGTCGGGGGCATGGTGATTCTCCTGGGTCAGGATGGTGGAATGGCGGATGCTTGGTGTCGGGGCAGGGGAGACCCCCACCCCGACACGAGCATCCTTACGACTGGAATTTCACCAGCTCAGGCAGCCAGCCTGCCGCCGTCAGTGCCGCCGAGCGCTCCAGAATCCTGGCCTTAAGTTCCTTTTTCGGGCAGCCATGTTTGAAAGCGGGGCGTAGTTCAGCGGGCATGGTCCCGATCAGGGCCACCAGGTCGGTGCTGCGGTAGGCGTCCAGGTAGGCGTCCGTCAGGATGAAGCGGTTGACCAGATCGCCCGCCAGCTCGACCTTCGCCGCAAACCCGTTCAGCGCCTGACTGGGGCGGCTGGTGTGGCTCTCCCAGGCGCCGACCTGCCGGTGGGTCAGGGAGGCGAGGACCCGCACCAGCTCCCCCAGGGTCACGTCCTCGGCGCTCAGCACATCATAGACACCGACTTCAGGCGCGGGGCGCCGGGTGCCGTCGTCCAGTTCGGTGAACAGCGCCGGAAAACGCTCCTGTACCCAGGCGCTCAGGGCCAGGCTTTCTGGGGTGAGAGGCGACTCTTTGCGGCCCGTCACCTTCAGGCCCATCAGCTCGCCCCGCCCGTGCGTGGCGTCTTGCCACAGCCGCTCGATGGCGAGCACCAGGCAGGCCCGCTCGTGGGTCGCCAGGTAGCCGTCCAGGGCCTGACAGCGCGTTTCATGCCCGATGCGGTGGGCCGTCTCACGGACCCCCAGGCCGGTCTGTTCTGGCGAGCTGAGTCGGCTCAAACGCCGGGGCGTGGCGGTGGTCCCTCCCGGCTCCGCCTGACTGGCCCGCACGTTATTGATCCGGGCGACGTGTTCATAACGCTCAACCCGGCCCGTCACAGTGCTGTAAACGAAGACCAACGTGCCTCTGAAGGCTTCTGGCACCCGGTAGGACTCCAGCCAGTCCTGATAGGGAAGACGGGCATACGGGTCTTCGCTAGGCAGAATCAGCACCGTCTTCCAGCCGCTCGCCAGCAGCTCAACCTTGTGGGCTTCCAGGGTTTCGAGTTGCTTATTCAAAGCCTGCTTGGGATCACTGAAGCGGGCTGGCAGATCTCCGATCAGCCCTTCCTCGATCTGAAGGCCGCTCCCTGGCACATCGAACAGCGCGTGCTCGACCAAAAAGGCGCCCGATTTGACCAGTTGATGCAGGGTGCGGAGACTGGCCCCGCTGCGGGCCTGTTCGGTCAGGCTACGTTTGAGCGCCCCACTGGTGCTGGCGATGATCCGGGCGTGTTCCAGCGTGATGTCGCCTGCGTCCAGCAGCTTGCGGCCTGCCTGACCCAAACCCGCTGCCAGTTGAATGCGGCCCTTGACGGTGCCGGGGTGCTTGCCGTATCTCAGAGCGATGTAGTCGATGCTGCGACCCGCCGCGTTCAAGGCCAGGTAGGCGTCGGCCTCTTCCAGGGGCGTCATGTCCTGGCGCTGGATGTTCTCGACGGTGGCGGTTTCGATCAGCTCGGCGTCGGTCATCGGCTCAATGCAAAACGGCAGTGGATAGCTGCCGGGCACCTGAATGAACTGTTCGGTCATGACTGGGCGCCCGTTGGCGTCCTGGCCGCTTTGCACCGCGATGGTCAGTCCCTGTACCAGCAGCTCAACGGCCCGCTGGCGGCGCTCTCCGGCGGCAATTTCTATACCTTCAACGCTAGGGCGCCCCATCAGGTTCTGCATCACGCCGCTGCCGATAATGGTCCCGCGCTCGTCCCTGGGGGTGCGCTCGTAGATGTTGCGGGCCAGCTCAATCAGGGCGGCGGCGTCAAACTTCTTGCGGGGGTTGAGCGGACTGCGGCGCACGCTGGAAAACGGCACCAGCTCCACACGGCTTGAGACGGGGGCGAAGGTGAGCTGGACGGCGGGCGTGAGCTGCTGAGCTGCGGTCATGGTGGTTCCTCCTGGGTGGTGAAATGGGGGCGATGAAAGGGGGGCGTGAACGTGGGTAATGGTGCTAAGCAGTCGGTGTCTTGAGGCGCCCTGAAGCGCCTAACCCGCGCGGCCATAGGCCGCGCTCGCGGCTTAGTCGGCGGCGCTCCTGGCCGTCTGCTGCGCCTGAATCCGCTCCTGCACCCGGCTGACGGTTTTTGCAATCCGCTTCAGGCTGGTCTGTAAGGCCTCGGCATGGCCGCCCCAGGCCGTCACATAGTCGGCGGTCTGGGCGGTGGCGTCGATGCCGTAGGCGGCGCACAGCACATAGGCGGCGCCGTCGGCCTCCAGTTCGCGCACGGCCCGGCTGGGCAGGTCTTCAGGCCGCTGCCCGTTGTCCGTGAAATGCAGTTCAGCGTGCGCCCACTCGTGAAAGAAGACCCGCAGGGCGTGGGCAGGCTGTCCGGCGCAGCGGGCGGTGTTGAGAACGATCTGCTGGCCGTCGGTCCAGCCGTGCGCGGAGGAGTGGCGTCCCCAGGGGCGTCCGTTCACGACGAGGGCGGTGTGGGGGGCGTCCTCCCAGCGCACCGGGACCGGGACGGCGGAACTCAGGTCGTCGATCAGGGCACGGTGGCCCTCGTCGCCGCCTGGCACGGTCATGAAGCCCTGAGTGGGCAGGGGCTCGCCTTCGGTGTCGTAGTCGGCAAAGACGGAGACGTAACGAAACCCCACCAGCTTTTGAGGCTGCTTCCCCTCGGTGGTCCTCGCGGCGTCCGGGTCCTTGACGGTCAACGGCGCCAGAATCCGTACCGCTTTGGCCCCTTTCTTGACGCTGCGGCCTGACGCCAGCCAGTTCCGAAACCCGGCGACGTACTGGGAGGCAGGGGCCTGGGTCCAGATCAGCAACTGGTTGTTGAGGCTGTAGCTGTGGAAGCGGGCCGAGAAGCGCATGAAGGCCAGCAGTTCGGCGCTTTCGCCCTGCTGAAGCCGGGTGCTGAGGTGCTCAAGCTGGGTGCTAACACGCTCCAGCAGCTCGGCAGTGATGGCCTGGGACGCGGCGCGGGCGGACAGGTGCCGTTCTGTTCTTGGCGCATCGGCCTGGCCTTCGGGGGTGGCAGCTTGGCTCATGCTCGCCTCTCCCGCACATCCGCCAGATGGTAGAAGCAGCCGAAAGTGTCCCCGTCCAGGCGCACCTGTGGCCGCGCCTGGTTGCCGAAATCAAAGCCGATCACCACGCCTTCTAACCCCAGATCACCCGGCTTGAACGCCCCGAACAGTGGGCTGTTGATGATGACCACCCGCGTGCCGAGTTCGACGGGCGCTTCAGGCTGCTGGGCATACTTTGCCGCCAGGGCCTGACGCTTCTTACTGATCGGCTTGGGCGCCTGGCGCACCCGCTCCTTCCAGGGGTTGAGCCCGGCCATGCTCACGCGCTCACCGCCTGATTGGCCGCTGCTGGGTAGCAGCTACACAGGTACGCCCAGACCGCATCGGCCTGGGGGGCGCTCAGGGCGGCCAGGCTGTAGATGCTGTGGTCGTCGGTGGCGGCGCGGGCGAAGGCGTAGTGCTCGGCGGCGGGAATGCCGACCCGGCCCATCACGCGGTGAAGCTGGTGGGCGCGGGGGTTGCCGATTGGGGCGGCGGGCAGTACCTCAGCAGTAAGGGTGACCGTCTGGGCGTTTTGGAGCAGGCGCACGGCGCGGCTCAAGCTGGCGGCTTGCCCGTTCACCTGGGCGCTGAGCGGGGCGCCGACTTCCTCGCGGCTGAGGGTCACGCTGTCGCGGCTGACCTCGGTAACCACGCTGCACTCACGGTAGGTGGTAACGATGGCGAAAGTACGCGATAGGGCGGGAGCTGAAGTAGCATTCATGGTGCTTCCTTCTGAACGGGGGAAGTCAGGGGGGCGCCCAATCTTGGCGGAGGAAGCGCCCCTTCCTGCTGTCTGCTATAGTATCATATTTGGATAGTGTTGTCAAATTTGGATAATGAGCCAGATATGATAGCGTTAATGCATGAATGCTGAAATCAGGGCGGCGGTAGATGCCCGGTTAAAAGAGAAGGGCATGTCACGTGCCGACCTGGCCCGCGCCATTGAGGCGCAGCCAAACAACATCACCCGTGCGCTCAACGACACGGGGGGCCGGGGAGGCAGCGTTCCTAAATTGTGGGCCGACATTCTCGACGCTCTCGACTTGGAACTTATCGCCCAACCTTCGTCATAGCAAAGCGCAGCAGTAGGTCGGTTACGCGAGGTAGACAGCAACATCCAGAGCTTGAAACGGAAAGCCCCAAAGACGGTAAATTTCGGAGCGCGTATGGCCGGGGCCTTCCACCCTTTCCCCCGCCCTCGCCGCTGTCAAGCGCCGCAGGCGTCGTAAGCCGCGCCCTTCGCGGGTTTGACAGCTCTCAGGCGCCTTCAGATCCTTGGCGGCACGCCAGCAAGAAAACGCTGCTCTGTCCAGCATTTTTCTTGCTGGCGGATAAGGCTGCTTAAGGCTGTCGCTGTTGGCCGCGCTCGGCTTGGGTGCCGAGCCGCCTCAAACCCCACGACGGGCGCGGACAGGCCCGGTAGGTGCCGTTCTGTTCAAGACGCGACCCAGCCCGCCGTGAGCCGCGCGAACGCCGGGTTCAGACACCGTGCGCCGTCAGGCGCTCCTTCTTGACTTGCGCCACTCGGCGCAACCTCCGTTGTGCGTGCGGCGCAGCCTGGCGCACCGCGCCTACGGATCTGTTCGCGCTCCTAAACTGGAAGGTCAGAAGCCGCGTTGCGACGCGACCGTGAGGAAGCGGCGCGCCCTGAGCGGCTGGTCGCTGACAGGCGACTGACCTGGAGGGCTGGCCGCCAGGCCGATGGACAGGCGGCTGTGGATGGGTCAGGCCCGGCTCAGCGCGGCGCAGTCAGCCAGCATCGAGTAACTGGACACCGAACGGAACAGATTGTCACTTTGCTCTGGGAATCACGGCTAATCCGCGCAGCCGGGCACCGCGCCCTGAGGCACACGAATCTGCGGCACTCGCTCGTCAACTCGCCGCCTCCACCTTGACGTACCCTGAGCCCATGCCCCGCCGCAAACCCACCGCTGAACCCCCACCGGCCAGCACCCTGCCCTTCGGCCTCTATACCGTCGACGGCCTTCAGCGTTCACGAGTTGGCAGCGTGGGCCAGGGGTCACAGACCACCGCCGGCAGTCCCAGGAAATCATTGGTGTTGCGCGTGATCAGCGCCCCACCGCCGCTCGCTAGGCAGGCCGTGCGCCCCGCGCCTCCGGGTCGTTCACCCAGGACGTTGACGGTTGCTGTTCCTGGACGCGAGTCCGGCAGACTTCGACGATGCTGAGTACCCGGTCCAGACTGGCCCCGCTGTACCCGGTCGCCTCATAGCGGCGGATCTGCTCTTCGTGGACCCCCAGCAGTTCTCCCAGGGTGCGGTGGTTGAGCCGGGCGGCCAGGCGCAGCTCGATCAGCAGTGTCGGCAAACGCTCGATGATGTCCAGATGCTCGAAGACCACGTTCCCAGTGGTGAGCGCCCGGTACTGGTCGAGTTCCTGATCCAGGCTTTCAAGCTGAGAAGCAATCCCCTGCTGGTGGAGTTGCTGCCGAAGCCCGACTGCGCTAGCAGGCTGGGCCTTGAGGTCCGCCAGGGCGCTGAAAAGCTCCTGCCGCTTGATAGTGGCAACCTTGTACTGTCGTTCGTTCTGAATCATGGCAGGCTCCTGAGATCGAAGATCACGATGCCCTTCGGCTGACCATCGCGGTCCTGCTGGAAAAAGTCCAGAAAGGTATGGCCCTGAGCGTCGCACGGGGTGTCCGCCAGAAAGAACTCGGTGCCGTACTTGCGTTTCTGGGCAAAACGCTGGCTACCGAAGTCCAGCATCACCGGGTCGAGTGCCTGAATCTTCAGGAGGGCGTCGTCACTCGCATCGTAGGCGACATCAACGTCATTAGGTCTGAGCTTCTCGGTTACGAAACTGCCGTCGATGTAAACCGTCAGGCATCCGGCCTCGCGCAGCACGGTCAATCCAGCCAGCAGGCCGGTGAGGAGGTTGACGCGCCGCCTACCGAGGCCAAACCGCTCGACCAGTTCAGGCCAGGTGCAGGGATGCTGACCGGGAGGCAGGACACCACGGGCGTCAAAAGGTGGTGCCATAACCCAACTATATTGTTGGGTTGCTTGGTTGTCAATGACTTGTTGGTGCTCTGGGGGGCGTGTGGTGAGTGCCGAATGTCGACACCCCGTACCCAACCCTTGCTCAGCGCTCTGCATTGAGGTGCTTGTAGAGCGTCTCCCGGCTGATGCCCAGCTCGTGGGCGAGGACTGTCTTCTTCTCCCCGGCGGCTAGCCGCGCGCGGATGACTGCCACCTGCGCGGCGTTCAGCTTAGGCTTGCGGCCCGTGTAGACGCCGTTTCTCTTGGCCACCTCAATGCCTTCCCGCTGGCGCTCACGGATCAGGCTGCGCTCGAACTCGGCGAAGGCGCCCATCCCGCAATGTGGTGATCGGGGTCGGGAAGAACAACTATGGGCACCCGACCGCCTCGGCGCTCTCGCTGTACCAGCAGGCGGGAGCAAGTGTGTACCGGACTGATCAGGACGGCACCGTGACGGTCCGGGTCAGGCCAGGTGGCCAGTACGCCGTGAGCACCGATCGGGAGGCGGCGCCCCAGAGACCCGTTGCTCCGGCACCGAAGCCAACAATTCCTGTCCCCTCACCAGCAGCCCAGTACAATATCTCGTACCGCAACTGCGCGGCGGTCCGAGCGGCGGGACAGGCACCGCTGCGGCTCGGACCGCCGGGCTACAGCCGTAAGCTCGACCGGGACGGCGACGGGGTGGCCTGCGAGTGAGCCGGG
>NZ_JANYGJ010000033.1 GCF_025362455.1 Deinococcus sp.
GGTGCGTCGTGGATCACCTAAATCCGCTGCACCCCAGATCCCCGCCGCCCACGTCACTTCATCCTGCCATTGTGCCGTTGTCATCCTTCAGTCTCGGCTCTTCTTCGGTCGATGACTGACTTGTGGGTAACGATAAGCCCAGAGGTAGAGGGGTCAACGGCAGGCGCCCCGTAAGCTTTTCTAGCTGGAGTAGACCACTCTTTTCCAGCGAGGTCAGTTATGGGCGGATGTGGAGCACGGGCGCCCTACGTGACCTACACGATGCGGAGAACGCGGCGAAAGATCAAGCGTGTGGGACGGCTCGGAAGTACCATGCCGAGCGCAGCGACAAACCCCATCGGGGCGGGGGCTTCTTCTTGTTCAGAGCGGCACCCGTATGGGGCCTGACCGCTTGGCCAGAACGGACTGTCGTCGTGAACGGACACCCATGAGGACGCCTGGCCGCTGGGGGGTGGGGGTGCAGACGCATGAGCAAAAAGCTGAAGCCCAACAACGCCACGTCAATCCCACAAAAAGCCGAGCAAACCGCGACGCCTACTCCGTCAACTCCCGCAGCCGCGCTATCAGTGGCCGCAGCGTCGCCCGCTTGAGCTTCAGCGCCGTGCGGTTGACCACCAGCCGCGCCGAGGACTCCATCACCACTTCCCGCTCCTCTAGATTGTTGGCGACCAGCGTGCTGCCGGTCTGCACCAGATCGATCACCGCGTCGGCCAGGCCGGTCAGGCAGGCCAGTTCGATGTTGCCGCTGAGCTTGATGACCTCCGCGCTCAGGCCCCGGCGGGCCAGGTACTCGCGGGTCAGGCGCGGATACTTGCTGGCGACCCGGCCCAGCGGTCCCCTCGCCCCGACCTCACGGATCAGCGACAGGCGGCACTGACTGAACTTCAAATCCACCGGCTCGTACACGTTGCGCCCACTCTCGGCCAGCACGTCCTTGCCGACCACGCCGAAGTCGGCCACGCCCAGATCGACGTAGACGGGGACATCCTGGTTGCGCAACTCCAGCACCTGAATGCCGCCCATCATGAAGCGCAGGGCGCGGCTCTTTTGCGGCATCGCCAGCGGCAACCCGGCCCGGCTCAGCAGCTCGATGGCGTCCTCGAAGATGCGGCCTTTGGGCAGCGCCAGCGTCAGACCGCCCGGCGCGTACTCCGGTAATGGATTCACGGCACGGCCTCGAAAGCGTCGCCGCGCACCAGCCGCACGATACCCCGCGCCCGTGCGTACTCCAGCAGCTCGGCGCGGTCCTCGGTCCAGGCCCGCTCGGTCACCAGCTCCCGCGCCTGGGCAAAGCGCACCCCGGCCTCGTCCAGCGCCAGCACCACCTCCCGTTCGGGGGGCAGGTGGCGGGCGGCCACGCCGGTCAATCTCTCCAAGCCCACCGCGAAGCCCGCGCCCGGCCACTCGTCGCCGCGTCCGCCGTAGCGCCCGCCGCCCAGGACCGGTTGCGGCTGCCCGTCGGTGTAGGCCCGGAAGATAAAACCGCTGTAGTAATCGTAGCGGCGGCTCATGCCCAGGTCGAACAGCAATCTATCAGGGCCGTAGACGGCGGCAATGGCCTCCAGGTCGCTCAGCGCCGCGCCCGCCCGCTCGCCCAGCGGCAGGGCACGGGCGGCGGTCAGCACCTCGGAACCGCCGTAGAGGTCCATCACGGTATGCAGGGTCCGGCCCAGGCTGGGCAGCAGCCCGTGTACCCTCAGCCCATCGCTCAGATCGGGGCCGCTCTTGCGGTCGATGGCGCGGTGCAGGGCGTCACGGGCGGCGCCGTCCACGCCCGCGTCTTCCAGCAGTCCGTCCACGAAACCGGGGTGGCCGACTTCCAGCTCGACGGGCACGCCGACCGCGCTCATGGCCGCCTGGGCGACTTCCAGCAGCTCGGCGTCGGCGCGGGGGCTGCGCACGCCGATGAGTTCCACGCCGACCTGGGTAAACTCGCGCAAGCGGCCCAGTTCGCTGGCCTGTGCCCGCAGCCACAGCCGCCCGGCGTAGTGCAGCCGCAGCGGAAAGGGGCCTGCCGGAAAGCGCCGCCGCGCCAGACCGGTGATGGCCGTGGTGAATTCGCTGCGCAGTGACAGCACCGCGCCGCCCACGTCGGTCAGCTTGAAGGCGCGGGCGTCCTGGGGGTGCTCCGGGTTCTGAAATTCGAGGGTCGGCACGTCCACACCCCGGTAGCCGTGAGCCGAAAACTGCGCCGAGAGCAGGCCGCGCACCCGCTCACGCCAGGCCCATTCGGGCGGCAGCACGTCGCGGGTGCCTTCGGGGATCATCATGGGGTGCGCTTCCGTTGCATCGCGGGGCATGATAGCGGACGAGGGAGTGGGGAGGTGGGGGAGTGGGAAGTGGGCAAAGATGAAGGGAAGCTGCCCTCCACAGCGCTTCCATCAACCGTCCACACAGCACCATTCAGACCCCACTCTCCAGGCCTCACTGTCACCTGCGCTCCTCCAGCGTGCCCCGAAGCAAAGCACCCCGACAGTCTCTCCCCTTCGCTGTTCCCACTTCCTACTCCCCACTGCCCACACACGCCAGCCGTTATACTCCCCACGTGACGCCCCGCCTCCTCCGACTCCCCTTACTGCTGCCCGCGCTGCTGCTGGCCGGGTGCGCCCGTGAGGTCGATCAGTTCAAGCCGCACATCATCATCATCCGTCCGGCGGGCGGGGCGGTCAGCGCCAACAAGACCTTCACCCTGGAAGGCTACGTCCTCGACGACCGGGCGGTGGCGCAACTGACGGTCCAGGGCGAGCGGGTGCCGATCAAGGCCGGGCGCAAGATCGCGCCGTTCACGGTTCAGACCAGCATCAAAGGCGACCAGACGACCTACACCCTGATCGCCCTCGACACCTCCGGCAACAAGACCACCCTGGAATTGCCGCTGCGCATCGACAGTACGCCGCCGGTCATCAGCGTGACCAAGCTGGAGCGCGAGGGCAAAACCATCCGGATCAGCGGCGTGGTGACCGACAATTCCAGCGTCACCCAGGTCTCGGTTGACGGCAGCGTGCTCAGCATCGTGCCGGGCAGCAGCACCGAGTTCTACGCCGAGACCACCGGCCAGTACGCCGACATCCAGGCCAAAGACGGCGCCGGGAATGTAGCGAAATTGCGGGCGCAGTGACGTGCCCAACGCTACAGTGAGGCCATGACCATCACCACCCAAGCGGAACTGGCCGGGATGCAGCGGGCAGGACAGGTTGTCGCCGAGACGCTGAGAACGCTTCAGGCGGCGGTGAGACCCGGCGTCACGCTCGCCGAACTCGACGCGCTGGCCGGAGCGGTCTTCGCCCGGTACGGCGCCCAGTCGGCCCCGCGAATGACCTACGGCGCACCGGTCAACGTGTTTATCAGCGTGAATGACGACATCGTGCATGGCCTGCCGACTACTGTTCCCATTCGGGGCGGCGACGTGGTGAGCATCGACGTCACGCCCTACCTGGACGGATTTATCGCCGACGCGGCAGTGACGGTGGCCGTGCCGCCCGCCTCCCCGGTGGCGCTGCGCCTGATAGACTGCGCCGAGGCCGCCTTCGGCGCCGCCATGCGGGTCGCCCGCGCCGGACGCCCGGTAAACGTGATCGGGCAGGCTGTGGAAACCGAGGTGCGGCGGCGCGGCTTCCAGGTTCTGCGCGAGCTGACCGGTCACGGCGTGGGCCGGGCCATCCACGAGGAGCCGACCGTCGTCGCGCAGCCCCACAACCGTCAGCGGCTATGTGAGGGACTGGTCATCGCCGTGGAGCCGCTGATCTCGGCTGGCCGCAGCCCGCTGACCCGCACCCGCCCCGACGGCTGGACCATCCGGACCCGCGACGGCGGCCTGGCCGCGCATTTCGGGCACACGGTCATGATGACGGCGGGCCGACCCCTCATCCTGACGGCCTGAAGGAATAACGGCAGCCGGATCGTAGCCCTTTGCCCGCCCGCTTCGCCAGTCCCCTGCTAGCCTGCCCCGTGCCCGTCTCCCCCGCCCGCCCCGCGCCCCAGACACTTGTTGAACAGACACTTGCTGACCAGACACTTGTTGAACAGTCGCTTGCTGACCAGACACTTGTTGAACAGTCGCTTGCTGAACACTCGCCACCCGCCACGCTGCCGGAAATCGCCCGGCGCCTGGAGGAGCACTACCTGCCAACTTTGCCCACACCCCGCCGCGCCGCCGAGCCTCTGAACGGCCTGATCCAGACGGTGCTCAGCCAGCAGAATACCGGCGTCATCACGGCCCGGCAGTTCGCGGCGCTCAGGGCGGCCTATCCGGTCTGGGAAGCGGCCCTCCTGGGCGGTCCGGACGGCATCGAGGCGGTGCTCAGAGGCGCGGGCGGGGGCCTGGCGCGGACCAAGGCCGGGTACATCTGGCAGATTCTGGAGCGGCTGGACACCGAGCGCGGCGCCCTCAGCCTGCGCGACCTGCAAGACCTCGACGATGCCCAGGCCAGAGCGCTACTCGAAAGCCTGCCCGGCGTGGGCCGCAAGACCGCGAGCTGCGTGCTGCTGTTCGACCTGGCGCGGCCCGCCATGCCAGTGGACACCCACATCTGGCGCGTCGCCCGGCGGCTGGAACTCGTGCCGGGCGTCTGGAGCGCCGTCAAAGTGGAGAAGTGGTTTGACGCAGCGCTGCCGCGCACCTGGGCGCAGCGCTACGCCTTTCACGTCGCCACCTTCCGGCATGGCCGCGACACCTGCAAGGCCCAGCGGCCCCGCTGCGGCGAGTGCGTGCTCAGCGATCTGTGCCCCTCGGCAGGCGTGGTTCTGAACGGGCAGAAGAGCGCCGCCACCGACGTTTAGAGCAGATGTCATAAAAAGGGTCTTTTTATGACCGAGCGGAGCGAGTAGTTTTAACTGAGCAAGGCGCAGAATGGAGGCGCGGGGAGGCTGTTTTCCCCGTGGCGTAATTCGGAGTACTGCTCTAGAGCAGATGTCATAAAAAGGGTCTTTTTATGACCGAGCGGAGCGAGTAGTTTTAACTGAGCAGGACGCAGAATGGAGGCGCGGGGAGGCTGTTTTCCCCGTGGCGTAATTCGGAGTACTGCTCTAGGCTGTACCGGTCCTCAAAGAAGCTGGCACTTCGGGCAGCAGGGTCTGGCCCCGGCGTCACGCGCCCACCAGCGAAAACACCCGCAGCAGGGGCCGCTGCACCCAGGGAATGCCCGCCAGCACGGCGGCGAAACTCAGGCCGTACCACCGCGATCAGCATGATCGCCACGTGTAGGGCGGCAAAAAAGCGCAGGCCCACTTGCCTGAGCGCCGCGCCGAAACCCAGATCGAACACCGCCCGCATGGTCGGCCCGGCCACGTACAGCAGCAGCCCCAGCCAGCAGCAGCCCCAGCAGCCGTCGCCAGTCCATCAGCGCCACGAAGATTCGCCCGGCGGTGGTGTCGGCCCCGCTCCAGATGCGGCGAGTACGTAGGCCGCCCAGCATCCGCGCCAGGACGGAGATGGCGGCAGCCAGCACCAGCCAGCGAGACAGGTTGTGCCGGGTCAGCAGCGCGAGGTCCATTGCCCAGGAGCCTAGCGTGATGAGTCGGCGTGGCGTGGACCGGGGATGAGGACTGGGTGCCGAGCCGTTGCTGGCCGTCAGGTTGCCCAAAGGTCTGGAGCCTCAATTGAGCTATCTCAAGCAGATGTCATTCTGAGTCCAGCAAAAGCTCCCGCCGTCAGAGAGCTTACGCCACGCTCAAGGCAACACCGATAGCCCGACTTGCTCGCTCAGACCGGCGCCACTTCAGACTCCAGCACGGCCTCGACGATGATTTCGATGTCGCCACTTAAGCTGGCGGCCACCGAGCAGTATTTTTCGTGGCTCAGGTGCGCGGCCCTGCTCAGCGCCTCCAGGCTCAGGCCCGGCGCGGCGGCGATGTGGCGCACGCGAATCCGGGTATAGCGCTTGGGGTCGGTCTCGGCCCGCTCGCCCTGCACCTCGATGCGGTAGCGTTCCAGCGGCGTGCGGCGCTTTTTCATGATCTCAACGACGTCGTAGGCGGTGCAAGTCGCCAGGGCGCCCAGCAGCGCCTCCATCGGGCTGACCCCGACTTTCACGGCGCTGTTGTCGATCAGGAGCTGGTGGCCCGACGCCGCGACGCCCAGGTAGCGCTGCTCACCGAGCCAGGTGATCTGCATGGTTTTGGTACTGGTACTGGACATGGCTTCAGGATAGCGCCGCGCCGCCTTCAAACCTTCAAAGCGCGTCGGAGCCCTCCTCGGCCTGGGCCTCGCTCACCTGGCGCGGGTGCCAGTCGGGCTCTGTCCAGCCCTCTTCCCAGTCGTCGTCGTCCAGGGCGGGCAGGCTGACCTCGAAGGTGGCGCCGCCGCCGGGCGTGTCGAGCACCGCGATCTGACCGTGATGGGCGTTGATGACCTGCTGGGCGATGGTCAGTCCCAGACCCGCCGAGCCCGCCTCCTTGCCCCGGTAGAACTTGTCGAAAATGCGCGGCTTGACGGCGTCGGGAATGCCCGGCCCCCGGTCCACCACCCGGACGTTCACCAGGCCGCCGTACTCGGCAGCTTCCAGCACCACCTTGTCGGCGCCGCCGCAGACCCGCACCGCGTTGCTCACCAGGTTGACGAACACCTGGGTCAGCCGCCCCGGATCACCCACGATCTCCAGTTCCGGCGCCACCACTTTGACGTTGTAGTCGCGCCCCACGGCACGCAGCAACTCGGCCAGGTCCACGAAATGGGTCTCGATGCTCTGGACCAGCTCGCCGCGTGAGAGTTGCAGCAAGTCGTTGACCAGCCGGGTCATGTTCTCGGCGACCCGCTGGGCGTCGCTGAGGGTCTGGCTCGGCCCGACGCTGGCCAGTTGGAACTCGCGCTCGACCCGGCGCAGGTAGCCCAGCAGGGCGGTCAGCGGGGTGCGCAGCTCGTGGCTGGTCTCGGCCAGGAAGGTCTTCTGGAGTTTCAGCGCCTCCTGAAGCTGGGCGGCGGTCTCTTCGAGCTTCAGGCGCCCGGCCTCGGCGACCTGACCCAGATGCTCGACTTCCTGCAACCTCACTTTCAGCGCGGCGTTGAGCGCCCGAATCTCGCCCTCGGCCAGTTCGCGGCGCGATCTCTCGGCGGCCTCGGCGATGGCGCGGCGCACGGCGGGGGCCAGGCGTTCCAGACGCTGCTTGAGCACGTAATCGGTGACGCCCCGGCGCAGGGTGTCCACTGCGACCTCCTCGCCCATCGCCCCGGTCACGATGATGAACGGCAAGTTGGGCAGCGCCCGCCGAGCCGCCTCGAAAGCCGAGAGCCCGTCGTAGCCCGGCAGCGAGTAGTCAGACAAGATCAGGTGCGGGGCGAAGTCGGACAGTGCGCGCAAAAAGGCCGCTGCGTTGTCGACCTGACGCATCAGCGGCACCCAGGGCAGCTCAGCGTTCTCCAGCGCGGTGGCCACCAGTTCCTGATCGAAAATGTTGTCTTCCAGATGCAGCACGCGCAGTTCGCCGCCGGACGTGGGAAACGTCTGGACGGGCGGGAAGTCTGCTGGGACGTGGTTCATACGGGAAGCTGGCTCATAGCGGCCCCCAGTTTACGGTGAGCCGGGCCACGACACTGCGGTTGCTGTACAAACCGTGAAGTCAGCCGACGCTCTCAGCCCCGCGCTCAGGCTTTGACGGAACTTTGACGGCCTGCCGTGTAGCGTGGCCCCAGACCCAGCCGAGCCCCACAAGGAGCGACATGAACCGCAGCGCCGTCCCGATTTCACTGCTCTGTACCCTTGCCATGACCGCCCAGGCCCAGACCGACACCGACGGCCTGCTCAAACAGTGGGCCAGCGCGGTGGTGACCCGCAGCTCCGAATACGGCGCCGACAACTGGGGCGCCAAACAGGTGCTGGGTGAGCCGAACGTCATGGCTTACGGCGACGCCACCAAAGCCTGGGCCGCCGCCACCAGAAACGGTGTGGTCCAGTCGATCACCGTCAGTTTCAAAACGCCGGTCTACGCCAGCGCGGTGCTGGTGCGCCAGGTCTACGGCAACGGCTTCGTGCGCAAGATCTTCGCCATCGACACCGCCGGGAAAATCTACCCGGTCTGGGCCGGGCTGGACAAGACCCAGCCGAACTACACCGTGAACTTCATCGCCACCTTTCCCAAAACGAGTTACCTCGTCAAGGCGGTCAAAATCGTCATCGATCCCGACCACAACAAGGACACCTACGAGGAGATCGACGCCATTCAGCTCCACGGCACGCCGTGAGCGCCCCCCCTCTAGAGCAGATGTCATAAAAAGACCCTTTTTATGACCGAGCGGAGCGAGTAGTGTTGACTGAGCAAGGCGCAGAATGGAGGCGCGGGGAGGCTGTTTTCCCCGTGGCGTCATTCGGAGTACTGCTCTAGACCGCAAAAAACCCCGCGCTGGGCGGGGCTCTCCTCTGGTGGGCAGTGAGGGACTTGAACCCCCGACCCGTCGCGTGTAAAGCGAAAGCTCTACCGCTGAGCTAACTGCCCACACCGACGCCATGTTAGGCGGCGAAGCGGTCATGGTCAAGCCTGAAGACCCTGGGCACACTACAGCGCGGGCACGAAGCCGCCCAGGCGCTCGTGCAGGTCCGCCGCCAGGGCCAGCAATCTGGCGTCGCTCCAGGCCGGGCCGGTGAGTTGCAGACCGCAGGGCACGCCGTCCGCCAGGCCCAGCGGCACGTTCACGCTGGGCAGGCCGGGCCGGGCGGCTGCCGCGTAGCCGCTGTAGCCAGGAAAGATCAGCGCGTCGTATTCGGCCAGGAGCGGCGAGAGGCCGCGCGTCCAGGCCAGGTCGAGGTCGCGCTCACGGGCCAGCCGGTAGGCCCGCTCGGACAGGTCGCCCCGCGTCGCCTGGGCCGAGAGCAGCAAGACCATGCCGTAGCGCAGGAGCCGCACAGGATCGGCGTCCGAGGCGTCGATGACCTGTTGCAGACTGGCCGGGCCGTCCGCGACTCCGGCCAGATAGGCGTCCAGCGCGGGCCGGAACTCGTAGAGCAGCACCTCGAAACCCGCCGCCTGCAACTCGGCCTCGCTGGCGAGCTGCACGTCGCTGAGCGTGGCGCCGCCTGCACGCAAGGCCTCCAGCGCCGCACCGAACACGACCTGCGCTTCGGCGCCCAGCACCGGCTCCTGTGTGCTGCGGACCACGCCGAGCTTCGCGCCCTGCAAGGCGCCCTGCGGCAATCTGAACTCCTGGGTCGGAGCAGAATGGGTGGCACGGTCAGCCTCGTCTCTGCCCGCCAGCACACCCGCAATCAGGGCAGCGTCGCGGGCGCTGCGGGTCATCGGGCCAGCCGTGTCCTGTGACGGCGAAATCGGCACCACGCCGCTGCGTGAGATCAGCCCCACCGTCGGCTTGTGCCCGATCACGCCGTTCTGGTGCGCGGGCGAGAGGATGCTGCCGCTCGTCTCGGTGCCGATGGCCGCCGCACACAACCGGGCAGAGACCGCCACGCCGCTACCGGAGCTGCTGCCGCCCGTGTCAACCCCGGCTTTCCAGGGATTGACCGTCTGGCCGCCCACCGAGGAGTACCCGTTGGGCATGCCTACCGTCATGAAATTGGCCCACTCGGTCATGTTCGCCTTGCCCAGAATCACGGCCCCGGCGGCGCGGAGGCGGGCGACCAGCGGCGAGTCGCGCAGCGGAACATGCCGGGCCATCAGGGCGCTGCCAGCGGTGGTGGGCAGCCCGGCCACGTCGATGTTGTCTTTGATGAGCATCGGCAGACCGTGCAGCGGGCCACGCTGATCGGTTGGCAGCAAATCCAGCGCCTGCGCCTGCTGCTGCGCCTGCGGGTTGACGCAAATAACAGCGTGCAGATGCGGGTTGTGCTCGGCAAGGCGTTCCAGATACAGCCGCGTCGCCTCGGCGGCGGTAGTGCGCCCGGAAGCAGTGGCGGCGATCAGCGCGGTGGCGTCCAGGTCGAGAAGTGAGGTCATGGCGAAGTGTAGAGCATGGTGGGGAGTAGGAAGTGGGAACGGAGGGAGGGCATGAGCTGGCGCTCACTGACCCTCACCCCGCTGCTGCGCAGCGCCCCTCTGCAAGCAGGTCTGCGACTCTCCCAGAGGTAGAGGGGTCGGAAATACGCGCTTAGACGCTGTTTTTCGCTGGAGTAGACCACTACTCTCCAGCGCAGCCCATTATGTCCCGATGCGGAACACGGGCGCCCTACGTGACCTACACGATGTGGAGAACGCGGTAAGACAAAGCGCTGCTGGAACGAACTGGAAGTACCATGCATAGCGCAGCGTCTGCTCCCTCCAAGGTTCTATTGACACGTCAGCTCATCACGAGAGGTGAGGGGCCTTACCCGGCAGAACGGACTGTCGTCGTGAACGGAGCGGCCAGCGGGCAGGCGTCCCCAGGGGCGTCCGTTCTGCCCAAGAAGGCCCGATAGGCGAGCAGGCCCGGTAGGTGCCGTTGTGCTCAAGACAGTGCCGTTGTGCTCAAGAACGCGCCTGGGCATGCCACTCCTCCCCTTGAGGACGCCTGGCCGCTGCCCGCTGGGGGGTGGGGGTACAGACGCCTTGGCACAGTGCTGAAGCCCAAAAAAGCAACCCCACCGCCCCCCCACCCAGTCGAAGCCGCCCTTCCGACAAGCCGCGCGCCACAAGCCTCCTTGCGCTAACCTTCGCACCATGACCATGAGCCTCAGAGAAGACCTGTTGCCGCACGCGATCAGCGCCGTCAAGGTGGCGTATCAGGGCAATCCCGGCGCCTACAGCGAGATCGCCGCGCTCAATGCGGCGCCCACTGCGGCGGCGCACGGCTACGCGACGTTTCATGAGGTGACGCAGGCGGTGGTCAGCGGCCAGGCCGAACTGGGCGTGTTGCCCGTCGAAAACAGCCTGATGGGCTCGATTTTACAGGCCATCGACCTGCTGGTCGAAACCGATCTGCACGTGACCGGCGAGGTGGTGGTGCGGGTCTCGCACGCGCTGATGGCGCTGCCGGGCGTGGCGCTGAGCGACGTCAAACGGGTCTACTCGCAGCAACCGGCGCTCGATCAATGCACCGCCTTCATGGCCAAGCACCACCTGAGCCCGGTGGCGGCCCACGACACCGCCGGAAGCGCCAAGGATCTGTCGGTGCGGGGCGCGCGCGACGAGGCCGTGATCGCCTCGGCCCGCGCCGCTGAGCTGTACGGACTGGAGGTGCTGTCAAGCGGCATAGAAGACGAGGCGTTTAACTACACCCGCTTTCTGGTGCTCTCGCGGCGCGAGGGCGTGCCCAGCAGCGAGCCGCACAAGACCAGCATCGTCTTTGCGGTGCGCCACAGCCCCGGCGCCCTGATGGACACCCTAAACCAGCTTACGGGTCTGAACATGTCCAGCATCGTCTCTCGCCCCCGCAAGGACCGGGCCTGGAGCTACCTGATTCACATCGACTTCGAGGGCAACGCGGCTGACCCGCACGTCTCGGCGGCGCTGGGCGGCGTGCTGAAGAAAGCCAGCTTCGTCAAGATCATCGGCAGTTACCCGATGTCCCGCGCCCCGATAGAACCGTGAGCGGAAAACCGGTGACCCTGCTCGCCCGCACGCCGATCCCCGGCAGCGACCAGGAGCTGATCTTGTCGCGCCGGGACCGGGACTACTCGATTCAGATTTCCGGCTACCTCAGCGACCTGATGAACAGCCGGATGCACCACTCCGAAGACCTGCTGGCCGAGTGGGGCTGCGCGGGGCTGCGTGACAAACCCGGCGCCCGCGTACTGGTCGGTGGGCTGGGCATGGGTTTTACCCTGGCGGCGGCGCTGGCCGCGCTAGGCCCGGACGCCGAGGTGACGGTGGCCGAACTGGTGCCCGGCGTGGTCGAATGGAACCGGGGCGAGCTGGGGAGCTGCGCCGCCTACCCGCTCAAAGACCCGCGCAGCACGGTGCATCTGGGCGACGTGGGCGAGCTGATCCGCGCCTCAAAGGCCGCCTACGACGCCATTTTGCTCGACGTGGACAACGGCCCCGACGCCATGACCCACGCCGAGAACGCCGGACTCTACGACCTGGCCGGGCTGATGGCCGCCGCCCGCGCCCTGCGCCCCGGCGGCGTGCTGGCCGTCTGGTCCGCCGAGAAAGACGCCAAGTTTAAGCGCCGCCTGCGCGAAGCGGGCTACCGGGTAGACGAGAGGGGCGCCCGCGCCCGGCCCGGCAAGGGGGCGCACCATACGGTGTGGCTGGCGAGGGTGGGAAGTGGGAGGTAAGAAGGTGTTTGACAACGCTGTCAGCCTGCTGGCGTTGTTAGCTGGCTATGACCGCTGTGCGGGTAGGTGGTCACTGACCCCTCTGCTGGGCAGCTCTACGAGTCCGTTCGCTACGCGGCCACCTCTCCTCTCTGCCCTCTCTGCGAGGTGTGCCACTCAAAGGGAGGCAAAGGACCGAAAGCACGTCTGGAAGGCTCTTTTGGCTCCCATTAAGGGGGGCTCCCGCGTAACGGGCGGGGGGTCGGTTGCCGCAGGCGCTTGCCAGCCGAATACCTCCCATTCGCCCTTCCCGCAAGCCACAGGCCACGCACCACACGCCGTTTCCTACTCCCCACTCCCCACTTCCCCGTCCGCCCAGATCAGCTTGGGCCGAAACCGCAGCACATCCGCCGCGACCAGGCTGGTCTGGATGCCCTGCCAGCACTGGAGACTGCGCTCGATAGCCAGGCCGTGCAGGTGACCGTAGACGACCTGTGAGGGTTTGTACTGTTCGATCAGATCGGTAAAGGCGGTGGGGCCGAACTGGGGGCCGGTGGGCGGGTAGTGCAGCATCAGGATGGTCCGGGTTTCCAGCGTCTCCAGCTTGCGGGCGGCTTCGAGTGACAACCGCAGACGCTCGGCCTCGCGGACGTAGATCCGGGCGTCCTCTTCAGTAAAGGCGTCGGAGCCGGGCGTGATCCAGCCGCGAGTGCCGCACACCACCAGGCGCCCAAAGCGCAGCGCGTCGTTTTGCACCGCGAACATACCGGGCGGCAGCGCCGAGCGCAGACGGCTGATGGTCGGCCACCAGTAATCGTGGTTGCCGCGCAGCAGCACCTTGGTGCCGGGCAACTCGGCGATGTGCGCCAGGTCGCCCAGGGCTTCGGGCAGCCGCATGGCCCACGACAGATCGCCGGGCAGCAGCACCAGGTCGCCGGGGGCCACCACCTCGCGCCACTGTTCGAAAATGGCGTCCGGATGACCCGCCCACTGCGGCCCGAAGACCGTCATCGGTTTGGGCGTGCTGTAGGCCAGGTGCAGATCGGCGATGGCGAATACGCGCATGTGCTACCAACTTGAGAAGAGTCGAAGACGAATCCGAGCGGACTGGCCCAGCTCCGCAGGAGAGCGAGTGTAAGCAGATACGGGATGGCGACGATGGAAGCGAGCAGGCCCGGTAGGTGCCGCTGTGCTCAGGAAGTCTATGTTGGCGCTTTCTCAACATAGACCGGAATCAAAGCCGTCCCGTATGAACGCTTCAGGGGGCGGCGGCAGGGCAACGAAAAAAAGCCCTCCCAGTGCCGGGAAGGCTTTCATGTGGTCGGGGCGAAAGGATTCGAACCTTCGACCCCGTCGTCCCGAACGACGTGCGCTACCAGGCTGCGCTACGCCCCGAACCACGCGCCTACGGCCTGCCCAGGAGGCGGCTTTCGTGCGGAAGGTAGTCTAACGGCGGCTTGTGGGGGTGTCAAGGGAGGGCCTGCGGCCCGCTTGTGGCTTGCAGCCTGTAGTTTAAGACCTATGGCTTGTGGGAACAGATTTGGGTTGTGGGGAGTGGGAAAAAGCCAGGGGCAAGAGATTATTCTTCGGCCTGCCAGGCTTCCTCATCAGGGAGGTCGGCTGCGTCTGCGTCCGTGTCTTCGCCTATCGCCGACCAGTTGACGGTTTCCAGCGCCCCCCGGATGATGTCGCCGCCGTAGCCGCGCCGGGCCAGCAGGCCGTAGGCTTTGGCGCGGGGATTGGCGCCGCGCCGGAGGCTATGCAGGCGCTTTTGCAGCAGCGCGGTGGCCTGGCTCAACTCTTCGTCAGGGTCGCGCTCTCGCAGCGTCTGCTCGATGACCTCGGCGGCGACCCCACGCTGCTTGAGGCGGGCACGCACCCGGTAAGCCCCCACGCCCCGGCGCAGGCTCTCGCTGCGGGCCACCTGGGTGTCATCGAGGTAGTTCAGTTCGGTCAGGCGAGAGAGCACGGCGGCGATCAGGTCGGCGTTGGTCTGGTCGGGATCGTCCATCTCTGGGCCATGCCCTACTTGTCTGTATTCAGGATGGGTGATGCGCTTGGCGAGCCGGGTCCGCAGCTCGGCGGCGCTGAGGGCACGCTGGGCGAGCGAGCGCAGGGCGTACTCCATCAGGGCGGCGCGGGCCTCGTCGGGTGTCTTGGGTTTAGGCGGTTTGGACAAAGGCGCCCCACCGCCCGGCTGGGAACTGCCCCGTGGTGACTTTGACGGCGAGCCGGAAGTTGGGCCGGAAGTTCCAGAAGTTAAGGTAGACGGGCGGCGACGGAACATACGCTGATGCTAGAGCTTGCGGCGGCCCCGGTGGGCGTGTAGAATTCCAGAGTTGCCTTTTGCGAAAAGGGCTTCGGCGTGCCCCATGTGGGTGCGCGGCGCGGGAGAGGCCGAGACACGGCGCCCGACGCTCCGCGTTCTGGTGAGCAAGCCTGCTGTCGAGTGAGCTGCCGGAACCGCTCCACGCCCGGCGTGCGAGAAAGAGAGACCCATCATGGCCCTACGCCACAAGTCCGCCCAGAAGCGCCACCGCCAGAGCCTCAAGCGCCGCATGATTAACCGCAGCCGCAAGAGCACGATTAAAACCTTCGTCAAGAAAGCCGTCGTGGCCGCCACGACCGGCGCCGCCGAGGCCACAGAACTCCAGCGCAAGGCCGAGAGCCTGCTCGACAGAGCCGCCAAGGGCAGCACCCTGCACAGGAACACCGCCTCACGCAAAAAGAGCCGTCTGGCCAAGGCCATCAACAAGCTCAAGGCCGCGCAGGCGTAAACGAAGCTGCACCGTCAGGGCTCACCTCCGGGTGGGCTTTTTTTATGGTGTGATTGCGGGTGCAGGGTCCACAAAGGCAGCGCTGACCAGATCAGGCTGACCAGATCAGGTTGAGCAGATCAGGTTGAGCAGATCAGGCTGAGCAGCACTGCCTTGCCTCCAACCTTCAGAATGGACGAACTGATCGAAATTGCCAAGAACCTGATGAAGAAGGGCGGCCTGAAGTAAAGAAAGCGCTGAATGAGAGTCCGGTCCTGTTATCTGGGCTGGACTCTTTCGTTTTATTGTGTTCGTTGTCGCCCTGAACGCGGTGAAGGGTCTACCGTGGCCGGGCACCTTGCCAGCAGGTCGAGGAAGGCCCTGACGTGTTCGCTCGTGGGTCGGGCGAGGCTTGGGCAGGCTCAGCACGACCTTCTTGGCAGGGCGCCGTACTCCAGATCAGCTCTACTTCAGTCAGCTCTACGTCCCCGCCACCAGCCGCATTCTCTCGAAATACCCGCGCCGCGTCAGCTCCGGCCCGCCCTCGCCCAGCCGGACCCGCCCGACGTTCCAGCGCTCGAAGAGAATTCGCAGGGCGCCGCCCAGGAGTTCGGCGCCGTACCAATCGGGGGAACTGACTGCGCCCAACTGCTGCATGCTGAGGGTCTGCCCGTCCCAGGCCAGATGAGGGCAGTTCTCGTTGCGGGCAGCCCAGAACATGCCGCCCGCCTCCAGCCGCTGAGCCCGCACCCGGAAACGGCGTTCCCTGACCTCGCAGTCGTAGTTCGGCGCGGCGTAGACCTCGGCGTACAGCTCGAAGAGTTCCAGGCGCAACCTGTGGCGCTCGGCGCGGGCGCGGGCCTCCTCGCGTCCGGTCAGGCTCTGGAGGTTCTCCGGGCGCAATTCAAACTCGGCGGCGCGGAGGCGGTGCTCATGCAGGCGCATCTGCTCGCGGGGGCCGGGCGGCGGCAGCGGCGGCGGCGGGTCGCCCTCCAGGCTGCGGGCGGGGTCGAGGTGAACGCGGCTGCCCCAGCCCTCCACTTCCCTGAGTTCAGCGTTCTCGATGAGCCACAGCCGGTTGCTGACCTCGCGGGCAAACCGCCGGTCGTGCGTGACGATGACGACGGCGCCGCCGTATGCCTGGACAGCGGCTTCCAGGGCTTCCAGGGCCTCCACGTCGAGGTGGTTGGTCGGTTCGTCGAGCAGCAGCAGATCGGCCCGCAGGGCACTGACCAGCGCCAGGCCCGCCCGCGCCCGCTCGCCGCCCGACAGGTCACGGGGCGATTTGGGCCAGTCGCTGCTGGCAAAGCCCGCCCGGCCCAGCAGCGAGCCCGCCGCCTGCCCGAAGCGCTCCTCGAACTGGGCGTGCAGCGGCTTGTCGGGGCTCAGGCCGTGCCAGATCTGATCGAGGGTCGCCACCGTGACGCCGGGCGAGAGTCGCAACGAGCCCTGGGCCTCACCTGCCGGGGCCGGGTCCGGCTGCAACTCACCGGAGAGCAGCCCCAGCAGCGTGGTCTTGCCGGTGCCGTTGGCGCCCATCAGCGCCACCCGGTCGCCCTGGCGCAGCTTGAGCGCCACGCCGCGCAGCACCGGCCTGCCGCCGTAGCTGCGCCCGACGTGCTCGGCCCACAGCAGCAGCCGGGCGCGGGCCTTCCCGGCGATCAGCCGCATGCGCAGCGCCCGTTCGGGTTGCGGGGCGTCGATCAGCTCGACGCGCCTGGCCCGGCTCTTGACCGACTTCGAGCGCCGCCCCCAGACGTCCAGCCGCTCGGCGCTGCCCGACAGTCGGCTGGCCTCGCGCACGCCCAGCCGGGCCGCCTTGCCGCGTAAGCGGCGCTCGGCGTCGCGCAGCTCGCGGGCACGGGTGTAGCCGCCGGAATACGGTGTGGCCACGCCGCGTTCGATCCACAGGCTGCGGCTGGCCACCCGGTCCAGAAAATCGCGGTCGTGGCTGGTGAGAATAACGGTGCCGGGAAAGTTCAGCAGCCAGTTTTCCAGCCACTCGCGCATCCGGATATCGAGGTGGTTGGTGGGCTCGTCGAGCAGCAGCACGTCGGGTTCGCTCAGCAGCGCCAGGGCCAGGCTCAGACGGGTGCGCTCACCGCCGCTGAGGGTGGCGGCGTCACGGGCGGCAAAACGGCTCAGGTCGAGCATCCCCAGCGTGCGGGCGGCGCGGGCGGGCCAGGTGTAGGCGCCGCGCCCCAGGAGCGTGTCGTGCAGGGCGCTCCAGCGGGCCAGCGCCTGGAGCGTCGACAGATCGGCCTCCAGGGCACGCAGCTCGGCCAGTCGCCCCAGGTAGGGGTTGGCGTCGTCACGCAGTTCGGCCAGCGTGACGCCCGCCCTGTACAGCGGCTGCTGGTCGAGCACGGCCAGGCGCAGACCCTCGGCTCGCCACAGCGTGCCCTCGTCGGGGCGGCGCTGGGCGCCCAGCACGCGCAGCAAGGTGGTTTTCCCGGCGCCGTTGCGGCCCAGCAGCGCCAGGCGCTCACCAGCGCTCAGTTGCAGCGACACGGCCTCCAGCACCACCTGCTCGCCGTAGACGACCCGCAGGTCCTCGGCGGCGAGCAGGGTTTGCTTGGAGCGGGCGGTCAACGTCACGGGCCGCAGCCTAGCGCCCGGCGTGGGCGCCGCCTGTGAGGCATGGCCCAGAGTGCCGGGTGAGCGCACCCTCCGGCGACGACCTGTCCGTGGTTTTTTGGCAACGACAACTCTACGGTCGCGTCTGACAACTCTACAGTTGCGTCTACAGTCGCGACCGTCCTGGCAGGCGCAGACGTGTCGTGCTCGACCCCCGGCGCTGAACGGTGGACAGCGACCGATTCCGACTGCCCTGAATGCGGGTGTTTCTCTGCGCCAGTCTCACCTGTTTTTTCGCGCCGGGCGCACCTGGGGCCTATCACCAAAGATGCACGCACAGTAAGTATTATGTGAGTAAGTCTTCATTACTATCTCAATATCGAAGCTGTCGCCTCGCCGTGAATCTGCCGTAAAGGAGAGACTCCGTGGACTACCGCACCTCGCTCCCCCTGCCCTGAGCGCCCGTCTGCCACGGCCCCTTTCAGACCATTCACACCCCTTGACCTGCACACCTCATGACCGTCACCGCCGTAAAGGAGCCCTACCCACATGGCCAAAATTCTGATCGTTGACGACTCGCCCGCCGACCTGAAATTCATGCAGACCGCCCTCCAGGGCACCAATCACGTGGTCACGGCGATCAGCGACCCCTTGCAGGTCGAGGCCGCCGCCGCCGCCTTTTTGCCGGATTTGATGATCGTGGACGTGGTGATGCCGGGCCGCAACGGCTACGAGGTCGTGCGGGCGCTGCGCAAACAGCCGGGCGGCGCCGGGGTCAAGGTCATCTTTTCGTCGAGCAAGGGCAACGACACCGACGTGAAATGGGGGCTGCGCCAGGGCGCCGACGACTACCTGATTAAGCCCTACACCCCGGCCCAGCTCATCGAGACGCTCGCCAGGCACGTCACTTAAATGCCCCACGCCCTGAACGTGCGCATCGGGACTCACCGGCTGGCCCTGCCGCTCTCCGGCGATCAGGTCGCCGCCGAGCCGGGGCCGGTCACGGCGTTGCCACACGGGCGCCCGCTGCTGCTGGGCCTGACCACCGTTCAGGGCCGCGCTCTGCCGCTGCTCGATATCTCCAGCCTGCTGCCCGGCGCCCAGCCACAGGAAGAGGGCGCCCTGACCCTGCCCCCGCTGCTGGTCCTCACCGATCTGGACGGCGAGCGCGTGGCCCTGGGCGTCGACGAGGTGCTGGGCGTGAGCGTTATTGCGCCGCCGCAGGCCAGCACGGCGCTGCTCACCAACCTGAGTGGCGTGGGTGGCGTGGGGGGCGCCCTGCTCCTGAACCTGCCGGTGCTGGCCAGCGAACTGCGCGCCTCGCTGAGTCTCACCTAGGCAACGTCAACCCCGCACGCCAACGCAACTCCAGCCCCCACCTCACCCGAACCAAGGAGCCCCAACCATGACCGAGACCAATGCCCCGCTCAATTCCGCCTTAGCTCCGCCGTCTCGGCAACCCGCTCGCGGCGCACGCGGCGGCTGGATGCAAGATGCCCGGCTCGGCACCAAGGTCACGGTGGTCACACTGGTGCCGACCATCGGTCTGTTCGCGGTGGGGGCGCTGCTGCTGGGCGGCCTGAGTCAGACCCGCTTTCACCTGACCAACATCTACGAGTTCATGCTCATTCCGATTACGGCCATCGGCGACGCCCAGACCAGCCTGGCGAGCAGCGAGACCAACCTGCTGCGCCTCCAGCAGCCGAACCTGAGCACCGAGCAGCGCCGGGCCATCGTGGCTCAACTCGGCCAGGACGAAGCCAAGGTGGCGGGCGTGGTCAAGCAGTACAACACCGACTGGGTTACCACTACCAGCCCGGAATTCACCGCTATTTTGAAGAGCAGCAATCACCTCGACTGGCAGATCAGGGAAGTGGCGGCTCTGGGAGCGCTCAATACGAGTTTCAAAGCCGCCAGCGACAGCCTGGGCGCCGTGATGCGTTCACTCGATGCCGCCCAGGCGGCCCAGGCTGCTGCCCAGTTTCAGATCAGCCGTAACCGTCTGGGCGATTTGATCGCCGTCAACATGCAGTTCGCCGATCTGTCGTACAAGGCTGCCAATCAGGCTCAGCAGCGCGCCAGGCTGCTCTCGTACCTGACCACCGGCCTGGCGGTGCTGCTGAGCCTGGGCCTGATCGCCTGGCTGGTCAGGTCGCTGGCCCGCCGACTTCAGGCGCTGACACGCGGCGCCCAGGCGCTCGGTGAAGGGCAGTACACCCACCAGATCGAGGTCACCGGACGCGACGAGGTCGGCCTGGTGGCCAGCAGTATGAACCACTCGCTGCGCCAGATGGACGGCTACCGCCAGCGCGACGAGCTGGAACGCGAGGAGGCCGCCAAACTCCAGACCAACATCAACTCTTTTCTCGACGTGACCATGAACATCGCAGACGGCGACCTCACCCAGCGCGGCAAAGTCTCCGACGACGTGCTCGGCAACGTCGTCGACTCCATCAACGTCATGGTCGAGGAACTCGGCGGCGTGCTCAGGGGCGTGCGAACCG
Organism: Deinococcus sp.; assembly: GCF_025362455.1. GTDB lineage: Bacteria > Deinococcota > Deinococci > Deinococcales > Deinococcaceae > Deinococcus. The sequence goes on from NZ_JANYGJ010000033.1 coordinate 19,954, forward strand.
CCTCCGGTTCGGTCTCGCAGGCCAGCTCGGAG
>NZ_JANYGJ010000149.1 GCF_025362455.1 Deinococcus sp.
CTCACCCAGCGCGTCCTGCACGGCGCTCAGGGCTGCCGCGTCACCGGTTGCGAAGGCGGCAGCGATTTCACTCAGGTCGCGGGTGCTCAGCCAGAAAGCTCCGGTGGCCTGGCTCGCCGAGACGACGTAGCGCAGCGCTTCAGCGTGGGCGGGAGAGAGGTTCGAGAGCCAGCCTTTGCGAAAGCCCGCCAGGTGCCCCAGATGCTGCCCCACCGTCCAGCCCCCGGCGTTGTCCCACAGGTCGAGGTCGGCTTCGCTGAGCGAGGCCAGCAGCGCCGCGTTCACCCGGCCATTGCGGGCAAACGATTCGGCCAGGACGGCGGGCAGCGACTCATTCACCGATCGACATCTCCCAGCACGGGGTCGATGGTCGCCAGCACGGTAATCAGGTCGGCGAACTGGCCGCCCACGCAGGCGTATTCCAGCGCCTGCAAATTCACGAAACTGGGCGCCCGGATCTTCACGCGGTACGGCATCGAGCCGCCGTCCGAGATGATGTAGTAGCCGACCTCGCCGCGTGCGGTCTCCACCGGCACATAGACCTCGCCCAGCGGCGGGTGAAAGCCCTCGGTGACGAGCTTGAAGTGGTGGATGACCGCCTCCATGCTGCTTTCGAGTTCCGGGCGCGGCGGCAGGCTGATCTTGCGGTTGGGGTCCTTGACCGGCCCCGGCTTGAGGCGTTTCAGCGCCTGCCGGATGATCTTGGCACTCTCGCGCAATTCTTCGAGGCGCAGCAAAAAGCGGGCGTGCGAGTCACCCTTCTGGCTGGTGGGGACGTTGAACTCGTAGCTGTCGTAGTCGCAGTACGGCGTGGCCTTGCGGTGGTCGAGCGGCACGCCGGAGGCCCGCAGGTTCGGCCCGGTCAGGCCCAGGTCGATGGCGGCCTCGGCGGTGATGACGCCCACGCCGGTTGCCCGGTCCAGAAAAATCGGGTTGGTGGCGAACATGCTGGCGTACTCGTCCACATGCTTATCGAAGGTGTCGCAGAAGGTCTGGACGTGACCCGCCCAGTCGTCGGGAATGTCGCGCGACAGGCCACCGACCCGGAAGTAGCCCTGGTTCATGCGGTAGCCGCAGACCTCCTCGAACAGATCCTGCACGGCCTCCTTTTCGCGGAAGCAGTAGAAGAACAGCGTGATGGCGCCCAGGTCCATCAGCGCGGTGCCCAGGAAGACCAGGTGCGAGGAGATGCGCCCCAGCTCATGCAAAATCACCCGCACGGTGGTCGCCCGCTCCGGCACGTCGGCCTGCATCAGCTTCTCGACGCCCAGCACCCAGGCCAGCTCGTGCCCGAAGGAGTGCAGGTAATCGGTGCGCGGCGCGTAGGTGACGCCCTGCTGGTAGGTGCGGTGCTCGAAGGTCTTCTCGAAGCCGGTGTGCAGGTAGCCCATGTGCGGCGTCACCTTGATGACGAATTCGCCGTCCATGTCGACCACCAGGCGCAGTACGCCGTGCGTGCTCGGATGCTGCGGCCCCACGTTCAGGCTCATGATCTCGGTATGCATCAGGGCGCCGGAGTTGGCCGTCAGCGACCCTACCCGCTCCGGAAGGCTCGATTCCTGCTGAATGGACTCAGGCTGTTTTGACTTGGGCTGGCGTTCTTTGAGACTCATAAGACCACCTCTTTTGTACAAGAGCAACTGTTCGGGCCAGGTTGAAACTGAGGCCACCTGACCCCTCTACCTTGGGGTGACTCGCAGAGCCGCAACGCGGAGGGGCGCTGCGGAGCAGCGGGGTGAGGGCCCCTCACTTCGGACCACCTGCGGGCATCACGGGCGGCTCGATATCGCCTTTGCCCTCGCCGCGCCGTAAGCTGCCGCGCCAGCCGCTCAGACCGGTAGCCTGGCCGGTCATGCCCGCCCGGAAGGCGGCGGGGTCGAGAAAGCGCCCGTCCCGAAACAACGTCGGCGTCTCGTCTATCGGAAAGTCTTTGAGCAGCGGGTGGCCTTCGAGGTCGTCGGGCGTCAGAATTTTGCGCAGGTCCGGATGGTCCGTGAACACCACGCCGAGCAGGTCGTAGACCTCGCGCTCCAGGTAATTCGCCGACTTCCAGACGCCGTACAGGCTGGGCAGCGCCGTGCCCATCGCCAGCCAGACGCGCAGGAACAGGCGGCGGTGGTCATACGGATGATAGACGTTGTACAGCACGCTGAGCCTCTCCGGGCGCGGCTGGACGTAAGCGCTGTAGTCGATACCCACCACGTCGAGGAGCATGAACCCGGCCTGCCTGAGCCGCAGGGCGACGGATTCGAGCTTGTCAATACCGACGACGGCGGTGGGCTCGGCGGCGTCCTCGGCAGACAGGCCCAGCGTGGCGATCAGGGCGTCTATTGGATCAAGGCGGGCGGGATCGGTCTGAACGCTGGCCGGACCCGTGGTGTATGTTTCTATCTTGCTCACCTTGTCCACGCGTCCACCATCGGGAGCTGGTTGCCGAGCTGGTCGAAGGCCTCGCCGCGCACTTTTTTCTGAAGCTGCATCACGGCGTAGATCAGCGCTTCCGGGCGGGGCGGGCAGCCGGGCACGAAGATGTCCACCGGGACCACGCTGTCCACGTTCTGGACGATGGCGTAGTTGTTGAACATGCCGCCCGAACTGGCGCAGGCGCCCATGCTGATGACCCATTTGGGATCGGGCATCTGGTCGTAAACGCGGCGCATGATCGGCGCCATTTTTTTACTGAGGCGTCCGGCCACGATCATCACGTCGGCCTGGCGCGGCGAGGCGCGAAACACCTCGGAGCCGAAGCGGGCCAGGTCGTTGCGCCCGTCGGTGGCGCTCATCATCTCGATGGCGCAGCAGGCCAGCCCGAAGGTGGCAGGCCACAGCGAGTTGCTGCGCCCCCAGGCCACCAGTTTCTCCAGGCTGGAAAACAGGATGCCTTCCGATTCCAGTTCCTGCCAGTCGCGTTCGAAGAGTTCTTTAAGCGGCATGTACGCCTCCGGCGGGGCTTGTGGCTTGTGGCACGTGGCTCGTGGGAAGGACCAGACTCAGTTCCATTCGAGCACGCCTTTTTTCAGGATATAGAAATAACCGACCAGGACCAGAATCACGAAGGTGACCATTTCCCAGAAGGCGAAGGCGCCGACGCTGCGGTAGGCCACGGCCAGCGGGTAGAAGAAGGCGGTTTCGATGTCGAAGACAATAAATAGCATAGCGACGAGGTAAAAATGCACCGGGAAGCGGGCGCGGCCATTGCCGACGGGATCGTTGCCGCTTTCGTAGGGCATCAGTTTGGCGGCGCTGGGTTTCTTTGGCCCCAGCAGAATGCTGACGATGATGGCCAGCACGCCGATGCCTCCGGCGATCAGCAGCATGACGATCAGATGCGCGAATTCACTCATAGTCCTCCTTCTCCTTGCCGTGCCGGACACCGTTTGCCTGTCTTCTATCTGTCTTCTATCTGTCTTCAAATCCAGCTTGTGCCGTTTTTCACGAGCGCTGAACCGAAGGGACACGGGCCTGGTGTAAAAAACGGAACTCTCAGATCCAAAAAGGCGAGCGGCTGCACGGCGGCGCGTACTGATCCGAAGTTGTGCTTACACCTCTAGTTTTATCACGCAGCAAGCTGGGAAGGATGATTTGGGTTGCACTGGCGCGGGGAAAGGATGTGGCCCACAACCGGAAGTCGCGGCGCCGGGCGGGCAAGGGGCATCAACCCCAGATGGTGACCGAATCTCGTTCCAGACGGTGAATTCACAGGTGACAACGATACGAAAGCCAGAAACAGGACCGGAGGAAAGCTCCAGGCGACCACATCGTGGTCTAGACGAAGGGCCTGGGACACATGCTCGTGGGACTGGCGGGAAGATTGGCCGGTAGCGCCTTTCACCCGCTCCTTCGCAGCTTCCCAGGTTCGTCCAGGCACGCCGAACACTGAAGCCAGGGCGAACCGACTGATAAGCGACCTGGCTTTGCTAGGTATCTCCTTGTCAAGCTTTAGCTCTACCGAGAGCGGAGCGGCCTAGCGTCGCCAGCGGCGCTGTTCAGGTCAAGAAGCGGGCAGGCAGCGAGGCCCGGTAGGCGCCGCTCTCGCCAGGACGCCCGATAGGTGCAGACGCCCGGTAGGCGCCGCTGTGCCCAGGAAGCGAAAGCCCGAAACGTTAGCCAGGAGATACTTAGACCCTTTACTGCGTTCAGGGTGACGACACCGAAGATTTGTCATGCTGAACGGGGCAGCGTCTCCCGACTTCCTGGCGCACAAGGACGAACGGACCGCCTCGCAGCACATCGCGTTCATCGGGCCAGCCCCACCTCTGTTCACCCCTCCCCCGCTCAGCTCACCAGTTCGGCGAAATCGTCGTCGTCTTCCTCGTCGCGGGCCAGCGGCAGCAGGAAGGTGAAGGTGGCGCCCTCGCCGCGCACCGACTCGACCCAGATGCGTCCGCCGTGGCCCTCGATGGCGAGCTTGCAAAAAGCCAGGCCCATGCCGGTATCGAAGCGCCCGTGCAGGGTCAGGCGCGACTGCTCGAAGGCGGCGAACAGGTTGGGAATGTCGTCTGCCGGTATGCCCTCGCCGTTGTCGTGGATCAGAAACTGGATGTCGTCGCCGCTCTGAAGCACCTGAATGTCGATGGCGCCGCCTGCCGTGGTGTGCTTCATGGCGTTGCTCAGCAAATTGGCGAAGATGCGCCGCAGAATGTCGGGGTCGGCGCGGGCCGGGCTGAGGTTGGGCGCCACCTTGACGTTCAGGGTGCGCTCCTGCAAGCCTGCGCCCACGTCGCCTTTGGCCTGCTCGATGACCTCGCTGTACATCGGCGAGAACATCAGCTCGAAATCGAGGTTCATTTTGCCCGCCTGAATCTTGCGGACGTCGAGCATGTTCACCGACAGGTGCAGCAGGTGCTGGGTCTCCTCGCGTGACAGATGCACCAGTTCGGTCAGGTCGGCGGGTACGCGCACGTCTTCCTCGACGATTTGCAGCAGGCCCAGCACCGCCGAGATGGGGTTTTTGAGGTCGTGGACCAACATATGCACGAGCTGGTCGCGCACCCGTTCCTCGTGCTCCCAGGCGTCGAGCTTTTTGTTCAGGCCCACGATCTTGTCCTGCAACTCGCGCTGTTGCCGGGCGCGGCCCAGCATGTTGCCGATCAGGTAGGCCATCGCTTCCGGCGCGGCGCTGTCGCTCATCAGCGCGTCGGCGCCGCCGCTGAGCAGCGCACCCAGACCCTGCGAACCCACCGCCAGAAAACGGGTCAGCTCCATGCCCTCGCGGCCCCGCAAAATGTCCAGCAGTTCGCCCAGCGGCATCTGCGAGGGCAGATCGGTGGCGAGCACCACCACGTCCGGCACGCGGGAGCGCGACTGGCGCATCAGGCTTTCGCCGTCCAGGCAACTGAACACATCGGCCTGCGGAAGATGAAGGGCGAGCGCCGTGGCCCGCTCGGCATTCGGCGAGGCGACCAGCACGGCGGGTTTGGCGACAGTAGACATTAGGCCCCATGATAGCGGGCTGAGGCGCAGATGTGGGAAACTTGGCAAACAGTCGGCCAGAGGGCGGGCGCTCAGTCTGCCGAAGCCGCCTGGGCCAGACCGCTGCGCCGCAGCAGCGCTTCGGGGTCGGGGCCGCGTCCCATGAAGGCGCGGTACAGCTCGCCAGGCTCCTCGGCGGCGCCGCGTGAGAGGAGGCGGTCCACGAACTCGCGCCCGGTCTGGCGGTTGAACACGCCCTCCTGCTCAAAGCGGGAAAACGCGTCGGCGTCGAGCACTTCGGCCCATTTGTAGGAGTAGTAGCCTGCCGCGTAGCCCACCGGGCGCGAAAACAGGTGGCTGAACTGGGCGACGAAGGCGCTGTCACTCAGCGGCGGTACCGGCTGATAGCGGCTGATAATGTCGCGGCTGTAGGCCAGCACGTCGCCGTCGGCCTCGCTGTAGACGGCGTGCAGCGACAGGTCGAGGGTGCCCATGCTGTACTGGCGCATGGCGACGCTGGCGGCGCGGAAGTTGCGGGCGGCCAGCATCTTCTGGTGCAGCTCGGCGGGCAGCGCCTCGCCGGTCTGGTAGTGCCTGGTAATCAGCGCCAAACCCTCCGGCGTCCAGACCCAGTTCTCCAACATCTGCGAGGGCAGCTCCACGAAATCCCAGGCGACGTGCGTGCCGCTGATCGACCTGACCGGCACCCGCGACAGGGCGTGGTGCAGCAGGTGGCCGAACTCGTGGAAGATGGTCTCGACCTCGCCCAGCGAGAGCAGCGACGGCGAGTCGCCCGACGGCGGGTTCAGATTGCCGCACATCAGGCCCAGGTGCGGCTCGAACCCGGCTTGACCGGAGCCTTGCGGGCGCGGCCCACCCGTGTAAAAGCCGTTCATCCAGGCGCCGCCGCGTTTGCTGTCACGGGGAAACCAGTCGGTGTAGAAGCTGGCGACGTGCTCGCCTGAGTCGTTATGAATATCGTAATACTTGACTTCCGGGTGCCAGCCGGGCGCCGCCGCCTGCCTGACCGTGATGCCGAAGACCCGCTGCATGATCTCGAACATGCCGCAGAGCACACCCTCCATCTCGAAGTAGGGGCGCAGCGCCTCGTCGCTGAAGTCGTAGCGCTCCTGGCGCAGCTTCTCGGACCAGTAGGCCACGTCCCAGGGCGCCAGGTCGGGGGCGCCCTCGCCAGCCTGCTCGCGGTAATAGGCGCTCAGCTCGCGGGTTTCCGCCTCGAAGGCCGGGCGGGTGCGGGCTTCGAGGTCGCGCTCGAAGCTCATGGCGCCCTCGGCGCTGGCGGCCATCCGGTCAGCCGTGGTCAGGTCGGCGAAGGTGGCGAAGCCCAGCAGCGCGGCCCGCTCGCGCCGCAGCCGCAGAATGTCCGGCAGCAGCAGCCGGTTGTCGCGGCCCTCCCCGATGCCGACGAGGTTGTTGGCGCGGGTCAGCTCCTCGCGCAGCGCCCGGTCGTCGGCGTAGGTCAGCAGCGGAACGAGCACCGGGCCGTGCAGGGTCAGGCGGTGCAGGCCGGGCCGCTCATGCGCCTCGGCGTCACGGGCCGACGACTCGATCAGCCGCGCGGGCACGCCTGAGAGGCGCTCCGGGCCGACGTACAGTTCATAGGCCTTGATCCCGTCCATGACGTTTTTGGCGTAGCGGTTGGTCAGCTCGGCCAGCTCCACGTCGGTAGCGGTCAGGCGGGCCTTGCCTTCAGGCGGCAACTCGGCGCCGCTGCGGCGAAACTCATCGAGCTGAAGTTTCAGAAATCTGGCCCAGGGTCCGCTGAGTGAGTGCGCCTGCTGCGTGTCGGCAAAGGCCCTGAGCGCCGCCCACAAACCGGGATGCAGCGAAATTTCGCTGAAAAAGGCGCTGATCTTGGGCAAAATGGCTTCATTGGCCGCTCGCCAGCCGTCGCTGGAGACCACCGCGTCGAGGTGGCCGACCACGATCTGCACGGCGCCGAGTTCGCGGCCCAGCACGTCCAGACCTTCCAGAAAGCCCTGCCCCTGACTCACAAATCCGCGCTCCGGGGCGGTTGCCAGCGTCTCCAGCTGCGCCCGGCTGCGCTCGATCAGCGCGTCGGCGGCGGCCTCGGCGTGTTCGGGGCGAATGCGGTCGAAGGGAATGTGAAAGCCGAGATCGAGCAGCGGGTTGGGGCCGGTCGCCGCATCGTTCATTGAGACGGTGCTGTGGGTCATGACAGCGATTATAGGCAACCGGGGTGAGAGATCAGGGGCGGATCAGCGTTCTGGACGCGGAAAGATAAAGGTTTGGTGGAGGCGAACGGGCAGTCTGCGCTCAGAACTGACGTTGGTTTTCGAGCAACTGGTTTTCCAACAACTGGTTTTCCAACAACATGGCGTCGCCCAGACTGTAGAAGCGGTAGCCCCCGGACAGTGCCGCGTCGTAGGCCGCCCGGATGCGCTCCTCGCCCGCGAAGGCGGCGACCAGCAGCAGTAAGGTGCTGCCCGGCAGGTGCAGGTTGGTAATCAGCAGGTCCGGCACCCTGACCGGTGTGCCCGGCGTGATGAAGATGCGGGTGTCGCCCTCGCCGGGCACGACCTGGGTTCCGTCCCAGGCGCTCTCCAGCGTGCGGACGGTGGTGGTGCCCACGGCCACGATGCGCCGTCCCTCGGCGCGGGCACGGTTGATGGCCTCGGCAGTTTCTGAAGGAAGGCGGTAGCGCTCGGCGTGCATCACGTGGTCGGCGACCGAGCCCTGCACCGGCTTGAAGGTTCCGGCGCCGACATGCAGCGTCACGGCGGCGCGTTCTATGCCGCGTTCGTCCAGCTTGTGCAGCAGCTCCGGCGTGAAGTGCAGCCCGGCAGTCGGCGCGGCCACGCTGCCCTTCTCACGGGCGTAGACGGTCTGGTAGCGCTCCTGCCAGAGCCCGTCGTCGTCTGCATTCTCCGATGTGGGGGCCTTGATGTAGGGCGGCAGCGGCAGGCGTCCGATCTCGTCCAGATGCGGCTTGAGGTCGTGCTCGAAACGCAGCAGCCGGGCACCGTCGGCCTGCTGACCGACGACTTCGGCGCGGTGCTGGCCCAACCACAACTCGTTCCCGGCCCGCTTTGCCGGTTTGAGATACGCACTCCACAGGTTTTCCCCCAAATCAGGCACAGATTCCTCGCGCAGCAGCAGCACCTCGATCCTGCCGCCGCCGAACCCATCTTTGAGCGGCTTGCGGGCCATCACCCGCGCCGGGATGACCTTCGACTCATTGAAGACCAGCAAATCACCGGGCCGCAGCAGATCAGGCAATTCATTAAAGACGCGGTGCTCAGTCCCTTCCCCAACGACCATCAGGCGGCTGCTGTCACGCGGCTCGGCGCCGGTCTGGGCAATTCTGTTCGGCGGCAGCTCGAAACTCAGCCGCGCCAGTACGGCGTCCGCGTCAGGCAGGCTCACGGCTCAGCGCTTCACGGGCTGACGATGGGCTTGGGCAGGCGGGCAGGCATCAGCGCCTCGTCGATGTCGGGCAGGTGAGTAAATCTGTCGGCGGCGTCGATCAGCTTCTGGGCGGTGTGCTCGCGAAAGGCGATGACCTCCACCCGTTTGCCGCGCTCCTGCAAGACTTCCACGATGTCGGTGAAATCCCCGTCGCCGCTGCCCAGCACCATGATGTCGAGGTGATCGATCAGCCGGAACATGTCGGCCACCATGCCCATGTCCCAGTTGCCTTCCCAGATGGCCTTACCGGTGTCGGTGACGTGGTGCAGGCTCAGCGTCATGCGCCGCACCTTGTAGCCCAGCGCCGAGAGCTTGTAGATAAAAGGTCTGGACGTGCTCTCGCCGTCCTTCTCGACGGTGTAGGCGATGGCGTGGACCAGCTCGCGCTCAAAGCGGGCCACGTCCAGCAGCGTTTCGAAATTGACGGTGCGCTCGAGGAGGTCGCGGGCCGAGTGGTAGAGGTTCTGAGTGTCGATAAACAGGCCGATTCTGGGTTTGTGGACCACGTAGTGCATGACTTCTCCAAAGGGTAGAGCGGGGAAAAAGGGCGGAGGCGAAAATAGGGCGGCGATACAAAGGCGGTGCAAAAGAGTGCGAACCCTTCAGGCGTGTGACAGGGCTGAAGCCATCTTAACCCCAGACTCAGACAACGCTCCGCCGCCTGGCTTGCTTTCCGGCGAACCGGGACAAAACATAGGCTGCCTAGGGACCATCAGCGCGGACGCCGGGCGAGCGTCCAGTAGCGATGTTTCGGCTGATCGGCGACAGGGCTGATCGGCGACGTGGCTGATCGGCGACAGGGCGGACGGCACGCTCACCCTCGTCCGCTCGGACGCCCTGGAGACGCTTCGGCTTCGCTCAGCATGACAAATTTCCTTGGTTGTCACCCTGAGCTTGCCGAAGGGTCTGCCGTGGCCGGGGTCGTGCCAGCGGAACTCCAGCGATTTTTGCCCCGTCGCAGCTCAGGGCCGGGTAAACATCCACACGACGCCGCCCTCGCCGGTCAGGGTCAGCGTCTTGCCCTGCACCGTGGCGGCGGCGCCCGCGCTCAGTAGCGGTGAAAGGGTAGCCACGCCGGGCGGGCAGGCGATCAGGGTACTCACCACCGGGCCAGCGAAGCTCAGGCGGCCACTGGAGGTATTGGCGTTGCCGCTGAAGGTATTGCAGCCGTCGAAGCCGCTGATGGTGAAGCCGCGCAGGGTAAAGCCGATGGGCCGGGCATCCGCCGAGGGCGCCGCGCCCGCCGGGAGCTCTTTGAGGGTCCAGGTGCCGTCGACGCTGCTGCGAATGCCCCCGGTGGCGACTTCACCGGTTCCGGATGCCTGCGCAAACACCAGCCGGTCGTTGCTGCCGGACAACAGCCGCAGCGTCTGGGCGCCGGGCGTGCCGAGCAGCTCGAAGCCCTTCACACCGCGCAGCAGCTTGAGGTAATCGGCCTCCAGACCATCGATGTAATCCGGGCAGGCTTTGCGAGTAATCGCCAGCGCCCCGAAGCGCAGCACCTCACGCCGCGCCACATACGAGCCGCCGAAGGTGTTGCAGCCGGTGAACCCAGTCACACGCTTGCCGTCGAAGCTGATGGTCGGGCGCGGCGCCAGCGATCCAAGTGAGGTCGTCTGGCCATTCTGGGTCAGCGACACCAGGGTGTAGCCGCCAATCGGCACGCTGTTGTCGGGCGCCGCCGTGGTGGGGGCAGGCACCGGAGCGGTCCGGGTGGGCGCGGCCAGGTTGGGCGTGGCCGAGCTGGGGGTAACCTGGGCGGACACCGCCAGGCTGCCGGAGAGTGCCAGGGTGCCCAGCAGCGCGGCGCCGCGAGTCGTCAGTTTCATCATGAGGCCAGTCTCTCAGGCGCAGGTGACGGGTGGATGACCTGGCGCCGCAGGAAGTCCTCATCTGGCACGGACGGAGGGCACAGCTTGCCGTGCGGCTCCTATCCGGGCGGTACAGTAAAGGCATGTCATGGCTTACCCGCCTGCGTGACGGCCTGAGCAAGACCCGCACGCAGCTCAACGAATCGGCTGGCTTCCTGGGCACCGACCTGCGCAACATTGTCGGCAACCGCCTGGAAACCCTGGAAGACCTCGAATACGCCCTGATCGCCGCCGACGTGGGCCGCGCCGCCACCGAGGAGATCTTAGGCGACGTGCGCAACTCGCCGGGCAAGAATATGCAAGACGCCCTGGTCGACGCCATGACCCTCCAGCTCGAACCCGACGCCGTGCGTGCCCAGTACCGCAAATTCGGCTTCAACCCCGACGCCGCACGCGGCACGGTGGACCCCAACGGCAAGGTCATCATGGTGATCGGCGTCAACGGCGTGGGCAAGACCACCACCATCGCCAAGCTGGGCCGCTATTACCAGTCGCGGGGCAAGCGCGTCATGTTCGCGGCGGGCGACACCTTCCGCGCCGCAGCGGGCGCCCAGCTCGGCGTCTGGGGCGAGCGGCTGGGCATTCCCGTCGTGCAGGGTGTAGACGGGGGCGACCCGGCAGCCGTGGCCTTCGACGGCGCCACTTCCCGCAAGGCCCGCGACTTCGATCTGCTGTTCGTGGACACCGCCGGGCGGCTGCACAACAAGCACAACCTGATGGAAGAGTTGAAAAAGGTCCGCCGCGTGATCGACAAGGCCGACCCCGGCGAGCCGCACGAGATCTGGCTGGTCCTCGATGCTGTCACCGGGCAAAACGGCTTGCAGCAGGCCAAGAAGTTCCACGAGGCGATCACCCTGACCGGCGTCATCGTCACCAAGCTCGACGGCACGGCCAAGGGCGGCATCGTCGTGCCCATCGTGCGCGAGCTGGGCGTGCCGATCAAATTCATCGGCGTCGGCGAGGGCCAGGACGATCTGCAACCTTTCGACAGCCGCGAGTTCGTGCAGGCGCTGTTCGATGTGAACATCCCGAAGGATGAGGTCGGGAAGGGCGTGTTCAACCGGGAGGACTGAAGGTTGGGCGGGGCGCCTCTGGGCTGGATGGGCTGTGGGCGGTGATGTTGCGTTGTTTTGACTTCAGCACTGTGCGAATGCGAATGCACCCCCACCCCCCAGCGGCCAGGCGTGCCCAGGCGCGTCCGTTCTGGCCAAGAAGCCCCCGCCCCGATGGGGCGAGGGGGTCAGCGCTGCGCTAGGCATGGTACTTCCAGTTCGTCCCAGACGCACTATCTTTCACCGCGTTCTCCCCATCGTGGCCGCTGACGTAGGGCGCCCGTGCACCGCATCTGCCCATAACTGACTTCGCTGGAAGGGAGTGGTCTACTTCAGCGGAAATTTAGAGCGAAAGCGGGGGTTTCAATGCAGCGGCGCCCACTTCGTTTTTCGGCTCCTGCTACCTGTTCTGAATACAGCGTTTTACCAATGCTGTTACCCTCGCCCCTTGCGGGAGAGGGTCGGTGCGAAGCACCGGGGTGAGGGGTGAGTGAGCGCCAGCTCATGCCCTCCATCCGGTCCCACATCCCACTCTCCTACTCCGGCAGCACCCGCACATGATCCGCAATCAGCCCGCCGCCGAGCAGCTTCGGCCCGGCGTAGAGCACGGCGCTCTGGCCGGGGGCGACGGCGAACTGGGGGTCGGTGAATTCGAGTTCGAAGCCGTGTTCGTCGGCGTGCAGAACTTTCGCCTTCACCGGCACGGCCCGGTAACGGACCATCACATCGACTTCTGAAGGCAGGTCGGCGAGGTCAATCAGATAGTTGGGCGTCTCGGCCTTCAGGGTGCGCCACAGGCAGTCGTCGTACTCTCCTACCCAGACGGTGTTGCTCGCCACGTCGAGGTGGACCACGTGCCGGACCAGATGCGACTGGAAGAGATTCAGGCCCTTCTTCTGACCCAACGTATAAAACTGGGTGCCCAGGTGCTCGCCTAGCACCTCGCCCGTGCAGACATCGCGCATCTGGCCGAGCTGCTGCGGCACGTACTCGGCCACGAACTCCTTGACGGTGCCGGGCACGAAACAGATGTTCTGGCTTTCGGGCTTCTGGGCGGTCAGCAGGTTGTGCTCGGCGGCGATTTCACGCACGCGGGGCTTTTCCAGCTCTCCCACCGGGAACAGAATGTACGGCAGGGCCTCACGCGGCGTGCCCCACAGGAAGTAGGTCTGGTCCTTGCGCGGATCGTCGCCCCGATGGAAGGCGACGGCGCCGCCCGGCTCATCGACGCGCTTGACGTAGTGGCCGGTGGCGACGTAATCGCAGCCGAGCATCTTGGCTTTCTTCACCAGCTCGTCGAATTTGACCTTGGTGTTGCAGTTGACACAGGGATTCGGCGTGCGCCCGGCGGCGTACTCGGCCAGAAACGGGCCGACGATGTGGCGCTGAAATGCTTCGCGGTAATCGAGCAGGTAAAACGGCACCCCGACCTGCTCGGCCACCCGGCGGGCCTCGTAGGCGGCGTCGGGCGAGCAGCAGGAATCGAAGGTGTCGGTGCGCTTGTCGTCCGGCCAGAAGCGCATCATGGCGCCCACCACCTGAAAGCCCTGCTGCTTGAGGAGTGCGGCGCTCACGCTGCTGTCCACGCCGCCCGACATGGCGCACAGCACGCGGGCACCGGCCTTGACCCCAGACGGAACGTTACCAGAACTATGGGTTGTCGTCTGCTCTACCGCCATCGTCATAACACCGAAGTGTAACAGTTCAGATGACAGGTGCAGGTGAGCGGGGCGACGGTTTCAGGTGCAGTCGTCCGGACGCCCTGGGCTGGACCTGGCCGGGCTGCTTTCCACCGCGTTCCGCAGCACCTCGAAGCCCAGCTCGGCGATCTCCGGGGCCAGAGCGCTGTCTTCGTCGGCGTAAAGATCATTGAGCTGCTCGGTGACGCTGGCCTCTTCACGCTGCTTCAGAGATTCACTCCCAGTCATGCGTCCAGTACACCACATCCCGCCTGTTTCTAACCCGGAGCCAGCGCCACTTCATTTACACTCTTCCCCATGCTCACCGACGCCCAACTCCTCGACGCCGCCGCTCAGTTCGGCACGCCGCTGTACGTCTACGACGCCTCCGAGCTGGACGCTGCCCTGAGTCGTGTCCAGACCGCGTTCCATGACGCCCGGATCTTCTACGCCATGAAGGCCAATCCGAATCTGAGCCTGCTGCGGCGCTGGCACACGGCGGGTGTCGGTTTCGAGTGCGTCAGCCTGGGCGAAATCGCGCGGGCAATCAAGGTGGGCGCGTCCGGCCATGACCTGCTGGTCAACGGCCCGGCCAAGAGCGGCGAGGAATACCGCCTGGGTTTTGATCTGGGCGCGACCTTCATCGTGGACCGGGCCTCGGAGCTGGAACTGTTGCCGCCGCACTCGAAGGCCCTCGTGCGGGTCAATCCGGGGCTGGACGTCAGCACCCACGACCACCTGGCGACCGGCGCGGCCATCAGCAAATTCGGCGTGCCGATGGGCGGGGTGCCCGCCGTGGTAAGCGCCCTGCGAACCGCTGGACACGATTTGCGCGGCCTGCATGTGCATATCGGCAGCGCCATCGAGAACCCGGACGATTTCACGGCGGCCTTCGCGCGGCTGAGCGAGTTGCGGCCCCTGGTGGGCGGGCTCGAAGTGCTGGATGTCGGCGGCGGCTGGGGACAAGGCGCCGACCTGAGCGGCATCGCGGCGCAGGCGAGGCACGCAGCGGCGGTGTTCGGGGCGGCCCTGTGGGTCGAGCCGGGCCGGGCGCTGGTGGCGAGTGCGGGCACGCTGCTGAGCCAGGTGGTGGGCCTCAAGTCGACCGGGCGCGACTTCGTGCTGCTCGACGCGGGCATGACCGAGCTGCTGCGGCCCATGCTCTACGGCGCCGAGCATCCGGTGAGGGCACTCTGGACGCGGGGCGGCACGCAGGTGTGCGACCTGGCCGGACCCGCCTGTGAGAGCGGTGACGTGCTGGCGCGGGACGTGCGGCTGCCCACACCCCTGCGCGGCGATGTGGTGGCGCTGCAAGGCGCGGGCGCGTATGGCGCGGCCATGAGCAGCAACTACCTGACCCGCCCCCGCCCGGCTGAGGTGCTGTGGGACGGCGAGTGGAGGGTGGTGAGGAGACGGGAGAGTGTGGAGGAGATTTGGGCGGGCGAGGAGTGAGGGCTAGGGCTTATATCGACGAATTCACCATCTTCAAATCTCGCCTCTAAAAGTTTGAAGCGGTCCTCGGCAACATCGCTTGGTCTAATGCACTCCCTTAAATTCGGTTCCGTTTGGGCTGGTGCAGTCTGACCTTGCGTCGAGCTTGACTTTAACGTAGCTGATATTGCCAATATCTCTAAGATCGATGTATTCATTGCCAACATGAATTGAACTGTGAGGAAGCAGTGTCCATGCCGATCTGCGCTGGGTATCGAATTTCCAATAGGCGCAGGAGGCATTACCTCCTATAAACACCACGAAGCGCGACCTGCCGAAGTAATCAAACTTGACTTTGAAGATATCGTTGGGAGAGGTATTCTTGGCTTGTTTGGGACCAGACACTATGAGGATTGGGATTAAAGCAAGGGATATGACAGGCACCAAAAGCGGCCAATAGCCGTGATTAAACCACCACCCCCAGCCAAGCCATTTACGCATCACTCCCCCTCACAACTGCCCGTGCAGCACCCGTGACAATTCCGCCGCCGCCGCCACGCCCACCTTCACCAACTCGCTGTACGCCTCCACGCTGATCGGACTCCCCTCCGCCCCGCCCTGAGCTTCCAGAATCAGGCCCGCACTCGTGGTGACCACGTTCAGATCGGCGCTGGCCTGCGCGTCCTCGGCGTAATCGAGGTCCACGCGCAGCTCGGTGCCCAGGTAGCCCACGCTGACGGCGCCCAGCTCGTGCGTCAGCGGCCACTCGCTGAGGGTGCCGCGTTTGATGAGCCTATCCGAGAGGTCGAACAGCGCGGCGTAGCCAGCCAGCAGACTCGCCACGCGGGTGCCCCCGTCGGCCTGAAGCACGTCGCAGTCGATGATGACGGTCTGGTTGCGAAAGGCCCGCAGATCGAGCACCGAGCGAAAACTGCGGCCCAATAGTCTCTGAATCTCGAAGCGGTGCCCGTTTTGCAGGTTGCGCTCGCGCCCCTGGCGCTCGTGGGTCGCGTGCGGCAGCATCGAATACTCGGCCATCAGCCAGCCTTCCTTCTTGCCGCGCAGGTGGGGCGGCACTTTGCTGTCCAGACTCACGGTCGCCAGCACCCGCGTCTGACCGAGTTCCAGCAAGGCACTACCAGCAGCGTGGATGTTGACATTCCGAGTAACCTTGAGTGGCCGGGCCTCCAGCGCTCCCCGGCCCGTGCGGATCGGCACGCTCACCGCGTCACCTGAGCTGGACGTAACGGCGTCTGGACCGTGGCCTGGCCGACCTCCACCACTTCCCCCAGCAGCGCCGCCATGACTGGCGCGGCACGTACCGGATCACCCGTGACGAAGTAGCTCACGCCGCCAGACCCGGACACCGGGCCGATCATCAGCACGGCAGGCGCCAGCATCTGATGCGTGCGCCGCGCCACCGCCGCCCCCGAATCGAGCAGCGCGAAGGTGTCGCCAAATTCGGCGCGGATGGCGCTCACCAGAAACGGGTAATGCGTGCAGCCGAGCACCAGTTGGTCGGCCCCGGCCTGAGCCACCGGCCCCAGCACCTCGCGCAGCAGCGCACGCGAGCGCGGCGAATCGGCGTCCCCGGCTTCTATCAGCGGCACCAGTTCGGGGTGAAAGACCTTGAGCACCGTGACGCCAGCGGGCACGGCGAATTCCTGAATCACCCGTTCGAGCAGCGCCCCGCGCAGCGTGACCGGCGTGGCGAACACGGCCACCACCCCGGTGCGCGTCGCCGCCACCGCCGGTTTGAGCGCCGGAACCAGTCCGATGATCGGGAAGCCCTGGCCGTAGCGCTGGCGCAGAAAGTCGAGGCTGAAGGCGCTGGCGGTGTTGCAGGCAATCACCGCGCCCCGGCAACCGGACCAATGGAGCCAGTCCACCGCGTTCGCCGTCAGGGCACGGACCTCCTCGTCACGGCGCTCACCGTAGGGGACGTGGGCGGTGTCAGCCAGGTAGATGAAGGTTTCACCCGGCAGCTCGCGGCGCAACTCGCGCAGCACGCTCAGGCCGCCCATCCCCGAATCGAATACGCCGATGGGCCGCTGCACATCTTTTTGCTGCGCTGTGCCCCGCTGCGCTGTGCCCCGCTGCGCTATGCCCCGCTGTGCCGTCGCCATACAGCGCGATTCTAGCGCTGCCGAGCCTGGGCCGCTGCGCTGAACCTGACGCCAAACTGGCCGGTTTCTAAAGACGTTGTGTGGCTTCCGGTCGGTCGCCGCTCATGCAAGCGGGGCAAGGTAGGGGAATGAAAACGACCCAGATGTTCCTGACGGCCTCGGCCCTGGCGCTCGTCGCCTCGGCTGGCGCCCAGACCGTTCGCACGACCCAGACCAAGACCACTCAGACCAAGACTGTCCAGACCAGCACAGCCCAGACCAGACCGGCACAGGTCCGCACCGTCAAGACTCCCGTGCGACCCATCACGCGCAGCAGCGTCCAGGCCCGTCTGAATCAGGCTCGCGTGAGCATTTCACCAACCAGCGGCAAGCTCGAACTGGGCCTGACCGGCGGCTACGCGGGCGGCGGCAACGTCGGCGCCTTCGTGGGCTACAAGAACCTGGCCGGACCCATCGGCGTCCGCATCGGCCTGAGCCGCACCCGCAACAGCAACGGCTTCAACGACGACAAGGATCTCAGCGGCGGGCTGCTCGGCACCATCGGCCAGCAAAAAGCCAACGGCAACGTCACGGGCGAGGCGGCGAGCATCCAGACCCTCAGCGCCGACGCCACCTACGATCTGGGTCAGCCGCTGCCCGGCGTGGCGGTGGGCCTCTACGGCGGCCTGCGTTACGGCGCACTCAACTCGCGCCTGACCTTCAAGGGCGGCCAGTACACCGACTACTCCAGCAGTGCGCTGGGCGTGGGCATCGGCTCGCAGGCGGGCTACATGATCACCAACAACATCAGCGTGATCGGCGACCTGGGCGTCGATCAATACTTCCCCGGCGGCACCATCAACACCCGCGACAGCCAGGGCAAAACCGACAGCTTCAAGAAGGGTGAGGGCGGCTACGACGCCGTGAACGCCGCTGTCCGCCGCCCCGGCACCGTCGCCAAGGCGTCGCTGGGTCTGAAATACAGCTTCTGAACACCAGTTCTTGAGCTCAGGGCCACTCTTCGGGGTGGCTTTTTTAGTGTGCCAGGCGGCGCCTCCCCGCTTTTCCCACTCCCCACTCCCCACTTCCCACAAGCCTCCCCTCTATACTGCCTACATCGTGAATGGAACCGTGCAAATCAGCGAGGCGGCACTCGCCTCCTTAATCGGCCTGACCGCCCATGAGATTCCCGGCGTGGTCGGCATGGCCCCCGCCAATCTCAAAGAGGGCCTCCAGCGCGTGCTGGGACGTGCTCAGGCCCGTGACGGCGTGGTCATCACCAGGGAAGGTGGGCAGACCCGCGCCGACATCTACGTGGTGGTGGCCTACGGCGTCAATATCCCAACCGTCGCCCGCAACGTCGCCGAGCGGGTCGAGCACACCGTCAAGGCGCAGGCGGGCATCGAGCTGAGCACCACCCGCATTCACGCGGTCGGCGTGCGGCATGTCTGAGGTTCTGAGGACGCTGCGCCCCGCCGACCTGGCCGCCATGCTGCGCCGCGCCACCGACTGGCTGGGTGTGTATAAAGAGCAGGTCAACGCCCTGAACGTCTATCCGGTGCCCGACGGCGACACCGGCACCAACATGCACCTGACCATGCAGTCGGTGCGGCGCGAACTCGACACCTGCGACCAGTCGAGCATGGCCAGCGTGGCCCGCGCCATCAGCTACGGCGCCCTGCTCGGCGCGCGCGGCAACAGCGGCGTGATTCTCAGCCAGCTCCTCAAGGGCTTTACGGAGGTGATTAAAGACACCGCCGTCATCGACGCCCGGACCCTGACCCTCGCGCTGCAAGCCGCCCAGAAAAGTGGCTACGGCGCGGTCATGAAGCCGGTGGAAGGCACCATCCTGACCGTCGCACGCGGCGTGGCCGAGGGTGCCAAAGGCGAGACGCCCGACGCCGTGCTGGAGCAGAGCCTCTTTGCGGGTCAGGCCATGCTCGACAGGACGCCCGACATGCTGCCCGCGCTCAAGCAGGCCGGAGTGGTGGACAGCGGCGGCCAGGGCTACCTGTATCTGATTCAGGGCATGCTCGGCCACCTGCGCGGCGAGGCGCTGCCGCCGGAGCCGGAAATCACCAGCTACGCCCAGCAGCAGTTCGAGAACGAGGCATTCGGCTTTTGCACCGAGTTCCTGATGAGCGAGTCCACCAAACCCATCGAGGAGATCCGCGAACTGGTCGCGCCGTTCGGCGACAGCCTGCTGGTGGTGGGCGCCGAGGGCTACGTCAAGGGCCACATCCACACCAACCAGCCCGACGAGTTGCTGGCAACGGTAGGCCGCTACGGCAAGATGCTCAAAACCAAGGTCGAGGACATGTCCGAGCAGCACACCGAGATTCTGGGCATGGCCGGTGCGGCGGCGCGGGCGGAGGAAGAGGTGCCCGCCTCCGGCCTGGTGGCGGTGGCCAGCGGCTACGGCCTGGTGAAGCTGTTTCGCTCGCTGGGCGCCCGGATCGTGTCGGGTGGCCAGACCGCCAACCCCAGCGTGCAGGACATCGTGGACGCCGTGCGCAGCGTCAGTGCCGAGCAGGTGCTGGTGCTGCCCAACAACAAGAACGTGCTGATGGCTGCCCAGAAAGCCGCCGAACTGCTGGAAGGCCGCGCCGTGGTGGTGCCGACCCGCACGCTGGGCCAGGGCATGGGCGCCGCGCTGGCGTTCCAGGCCGCTGAAAGCGCCAGCGACCTCGCGCCGCTGATGGAAGCCGCCGCCGGGGCGGTGACGACCTTCGAGGTGACCCGCGCCAGCCGCGCCACGGTGATTACCACCAAGGACGGACGCGACCTCACCATCGGTGACGGTGACGTGATCGGATTGCAGGACGACGAACTGGTCCAGGCGGGCGGCAGCCCCGAAGACGCCGTGCTGGAAATGCTCAGGGCCGGATACGCCGAACAGGAGATCGTGACCCTGTTCGGTGGCCCCCAGAAGACCAAGGAAGACCTGGGCGCCTTATCGGCCCGCATCGCCGAGGCGTATCCGAACGTGGAAGTCGAAGCGCATCCGGGTGGGCCGGACCTGTACGATTATCTGGTGACTTTGGAGTAGAGCTGGGGGAGTGGGGAGTGGGAAAAGAGGTAAGGCATGCGCTGCGCTCACCCCCCTCACCCCCTTGCTACGCAAGGCCCCTCTGCAAGCAGGTCTTCGACTCTCCCGCAGGGGGCGAGGGGTCAACAGCTACAAAGCGCTGTGTTGGGAATGAATTTCAAGAACCAAAAAACAGGCGGGCGTCTCTGAAACAAAGCGCCCGCTTTCGCCTTGTATTTCCGCTGAAGTAGACCACTACCTTCCAGCGAAGTCAGTTATGTGCAGATGCGGAGCACGGGCGCCCTACCTGACCTACACGATGTGGAGAACGCCGTAAAACAAAGTGCGTGTGGAACGGATCGGAAGTACCATCCATAGCGGAGCGCAAACCCCCTCGCCCCACCGGGGCGGGGGCTGGGGGGTGGGGGTGCATTCGCATCTGCCCAAAGCTAAAGCTCAACAACACAACGCCCCGGCCCTCATATCCTCGGCCAACCCTTCCCAAAGCCCGTAGGCCACGCTCCAAGCGCCCGAACCGCTAGACTTCAGGCGTGCGCTCACGCTTCCCTGCCCGCCCGCCCCGCCTGACCCGCCCGATCACCAGCAACGTCCGGACCCGCCTGGAGACAGGGCGACTGGTGCTCTACAGCGTGCTGGCGGGCCTGGTGGTGGGTGTGGCCGGAACCTTGCTGCGCCTGGCGCTGGAGCAGGTCTCGCGGCTGGGCACCCTGCTGACCGGCTACAGCCCCCCCGGCACGGCGGGCGAGGGCGGTTTGCTGGTGGCGTTCGGTGAGGCGCTGCCCTACGGCTTTCTGGCGCTGCCCATCGTCGCGGTGCTGGTCGCCTGGCTGACGCGCGGCAGCAGCGATCCTCTATCCGAAATCGTCAGCGCCTACCACCGCCGGGGTGGCACCCGCCTGAGCACCCAGTCGCGGCTGCTCATCGCCAACGTGCTGAGCTACGGCGCCGGGCTGCCCACCGGACGCGACGCCAGTTTCACCGCGCTGGGCGGCGTGTGCGCCCGGTTGCTGGCTAGAATCGCCCGCCTGAATGTGAGTGAAGACCGGACCCTGACCCTGGCGAGCGTCGCCGCCGCGCTGGGCCTGGTGCTGCACGCGCCGCTGGCCGCCGCCGTGCTGATGGCCGAGGTGCTATACCGGCGCTTCGAGTTCGAGTTCGAGGTGCTGATGCCCTGCGTGCTGGCCTCGGTGAGCGCCTATGCGGTCTACGGGCTGGCCTTAGGGGCCTCGCCGCTGTTCGATGTGCCGGTGCTCCAGGCGCCGAGTGCGCTGCAACTGCCGATGTACGCGGTCATCGCGCTGGCGGCCACGCTGGTGGCCTGGCTGGGGCTGTGGCTCGCGCAGCTCTGGCCGGACGGCTGGCGTTCCGGCTGGCCGAGGTTGGTCTGGGCCGCCTGCTTCGGCGGCGTGGTCGCGGCGGTGGCGATCTACAGCACCCCCAGCGTGCTGAGCGGCGGCGAGGGCTGGGCGCAACTGTCCCTATCCGGCTTCGTCGGCAGCGAGGGGCTGGGCTACGGCGGCTGGAAGTGGCTGCTGCTGGCGCTGGGCGTGCGGCTGGGCTTCGGCGGCGGGGTATTACCGTCGGTCACGGTCGGGGCCTTGCTGGGCGTGGGTCTGAACACCACCTTCCCCAGCCCGCTCGACCCGACGGTGTGTGCGCTGGTGGCCGCCACCGCCTACCTGACGGTCACGCTCAATACCCCGGTGGCGGCGACCCTCCTGGCCGCGACCTGGGGCGGCGACGCACTGCTGCCCGCCGCGCTGGTCTCCAGCAGCCTGGCGCATGCGCTGGCCTGGCCGCTGGGTTACGTGGACGGGCAAATAGCAGACCGCCGCACCGCCGAGATGCAGTTCATCACTCCTACAACCACCATCCTGAGCGCCGCGCCGCCGCAGGACGCCCCGGACGCCCTCTACCGGGTGGAAGCGCCGACGGGCTGGCTGGGCAACCGTATCCGGCTACTGAGTCTGCCGGGCGGCGTACAGGTCGTGGGCCTGGAGCGCGGCGACGAGATTCTGAGCGCCACACCGGAGTTGCGCCTGCAAGACGGCGACGTACTGGATATCGTGGCGACGGACGCCGGGTTCGGGGAACTGCGCGAGCAACTCAATCTGGGGTGAGGCGACGGAAGCGGAGCGCTAGACTGGGCACATGTCTGATCCTGCCTACCGCACCATGACCGAGGCCGAGTACCTGAGCTGGGACGGCCCACGCGAGGGGAAGTGGGAATATGTGGACGGCTTTATCTACGCCCAGGCCGGAGCGAGCCGTTCTCATAACCGCATTTCGAGCAATATCCAGCGCGTGTTTCTGAACGCCACTGAAAACGGTCCTTGCTGGACGCACGTGAGCGACCTCAAGGTGCGTGTCATGCGTGATGGACGCCCCCGCTACTATCTCCCTGATCTCGTCGTCACCTGTGATCCAGATTCGACAGGCGACATCGAGGATCACCCCTGCTTGATCGTGGAGATTCTAAGTCGCAGCACCCGCGCCATAGACGAATCGTTCAAAGCCAGCGATTACCGCCGCCTGCACAGTCTGCAAGGCTACCTGCTGATTGACAGCGAGGCGAGGGGCGTGGAATTTCACCGCCGTGTCGGGCAGGAGTGGCAGATCGAGGTCGC